>NZ_JAGGPO010000010.1:0-252615 GCF_018613775.1 Arthrobacter sp. ISL-69 | reverse complement strand
GAGATGCTCAAGGGCGGCGTCATCATGGACGTCGTCAACGTCGAACAGGCCCGCATCGCCGAAGACGCCGGTGCCGTGGCCGTGATGGCGCTGGAGCGCGTTCCGGCCGATATCCGGGCCCAGGGCGGCGTGTCGCGCATGTCCGATCCGGACATGATCGACAAGATCATCGAAGCCGTGTCCGTGCCGGTCATGGCCAAGGCCCGGATCGGCCATTTCGTCGAAGCCCAGGTCCTGCAGTCCCTCGGCGTGGACTACATTGACGAGTCCGAGGTCCTGACCCCGGCCGACTACGTCAACCACATCGACAAGTGGAACTTCAAGGTTCCCTTCGTCTGTGGCGCCACCAACCTCGGTGAGGCGCTGCGCCGCATCAACGAGGGCGCGGCCATGATCCGGTCCAAGGGCGAGGCCGGCACCGGCGATGTCTCCAACGCGACCGGCCACATGCGCCAGATCCGTGCGGAGATCAAGAAGCTCGCCGGCATGGCCGAGGACGAGCTCTACGTCGCGGCCAAGGAACTGCAGGCCCCGTACGAACTGGTCAAGGAAGTTGCTGCCGCCGGCAAGCTCCCCGTGGTGCTGTTCACCGCGGGCGGCATCGCCACCCCGGCCGACGCCGCGATGATGATGCAGCTTGGCGCTGACGGCGTGTTCGTCGGCTCGGGCATCTTCAAGTCCGGCAACCCGGCCCAGCGTGCCGCCGCCGTCGTGAAGGCCACCACCTTCTTCGATGACCCCGACGTGATCGCCAAGGCCTCCCGCGGCCTGGGCGAAGCCATGGTAGGCATCAACGTCGACGAAATCCCGCAGCCGCACCGCCTCGCCGAGCGCGGCTGGTAACAGCTCTCAAGCAGCACGACGGCGGCGGGTCACCTTGGAAGGTGACCCGCCGCCGTCGTCCGTTAACCCAACTGAAGGGCGGGGGTTACTCCAACCCGCGGCGCTTCAGCAGCGGCTCCAGCTGCGCGTCGCGGCCCCGGAAGGCGCGGAACGATTCCAAAGGTTCGCGGCTGTTGCCGCGGGAGAGCAGTTCGCTCCGGAAAAAGTCGCCGTTGGCCCGGCTGAGTCCGCCGTTTTCCTTGAACCACTCGACGGTGTCCGCGTCCAGCACTTCGCTCCAGATGTAGGAGTAGTACCCCGCGGCGTAGCCGTCACCCGCGAAGATGTGCTGGAAGTAGCCCGTACGGTAGCGCGGTGGAATCAGGTTGTGGGCCACGCCGGCCGCCGCAAGGGCCTTGGCTTCGAACTCCAGGACGTCCTCCGGGACACCGGATCCGTCCAGGACGTGCCAGGCAAGGTCGAGGAGCGCGGCCCCCAGGTACTCCGTGGTGCCGAAGCCTTCGCCCCACAGCTGGGATTCGTTGAGCCTGTCCACGATGTCCTGGGGCAGGGGCTCGCCGGTGGCATGGTGGCGGGCGTAGTTAGCCAGCACCTCGGGCCACATGATCCACATTTCGTTGACCTGGGAGGGGTACTCCACGAAGTCCCGCGGGACGGCCGTGCCGGAGAACCGCGGGAAGGTCACGTTCGAAAACAGGCCGTGGAGGGCATGCCCGAACTCGTGGAACGCCGTCCGGAGCTCGTCCAGCGTCAGGAGCGTGGGCTCGCCGGCGGGCGGCTTGGAGATGTTGAGGTTGTTGATGACCACAGGCCGCGTTTCCAGCAGCGCGGACTGGTCCACCAGCGAGTTCATCCACGCCCCGCCGCGTTTGGACTCCCGGGCGTAGTAATCGCCCAGGAACAGCCCCAGTCCGGAACCGTCTTCGTTGCGGACCTCCCAGACCCGGACATCGGGGTGGTAGCCCACGAGCTCGGGCCGTTCGTGGAAGGTCACACCGTAAAGGGCCGTTGCGGCGAAGAAGACGCCGTCGCGCAACACCCGGTCCAGTTCGAAGTAGGGCCGCAGTGCCTGCTCGTCCACGCTGTACCGCTCCCGCCGCACTTTCGCGGAATAGTACGCCCAGTCCCAGGCCTCGAGGGGGTGGCCGGCCACTTCTGCCAGGGCGGCGGCCTCGGCGTCGGCATTGCGGACGGCGGCAGGCGCCAGCCGGTTCATCATGGTCTGTACAGCCCCGAAATCGGGTGCCGTCTGGCGGTCCACCGTCAGTTCGGCATAGTTGGCGAAGCCCAGGAGCCGGGCCTTTTCCGCCCGCAGCGCGACCATCGACTTCACCAGGTCCAGGACATCGAGGCTTCCGCCGCTGCTCCCGCGGCTGACGGATGCCTGGTAGAGGCGGCGCCGGACGTCGCGGTTGTCCAGCGAGGCCATGGCCGGCTGGTTGCTGGGCTGGATCAGCGTGAGCAGGTATTTCCCGTCGTGGCCCGCGGCCCGCGCTGCTTCGGCGGCGCTGGCGACGTCGTCAGCGGGCAGCCCGGACAGCTCTGCGGCGTCGTCGAGAAGCAGTGCATTGGTCTTCATGGCCTCCTTGGTGCGCTGGCCGAATTCCGTACCCAGCCGGGACAACTCCGCGTTGACTGCCCTGAGCCGTTCCTGTCCGGCGTCGTCCAACTGGATGCCGGACTGGCGGAACTCCTTGAGGTACTCCTCCACGAGCCTGGCCGATTCATCGTCGAGGCCGGCGGTGTCCACGGCAGCGAACCGGTCGAACAGCCGGCGGTTCATGTAGATGGCATCCTGGTGGGCGGAGAACTGCGGGGACAGCTCCGTCTCGAGGGCGCGGATGCCATCCGAGGCATCGGCGGACACCAGGGTGAAAAACGACGCTGCGGCGCGCTGGAGGAGCTGCCCGGCGCGTTCCATGGCCAGAACTGTGTTTTCGAAGGCGGCGGGTTCGGCGTTGTCCACGATTGCCTGGATTTCAGCAAGGTGCTCCGCCAGCCCGGAGCGGACTGCCTCGGCGTAGTGGGCCTCGTCAATGTCTGCAAACGGGGGGAGCCCGTACGGCAAGGAGCTGGGGGTCAGGAGGGGGTTGGTCATGAAGCAACCCTTTCATGTAACCGGGCCGTTCTCAATGGTGATTTCGCGGGATTCGGAGATCGGCAGCCGTAGGATGGCGGACATGGGGGACCAGCACCTAAGACAACAAAAACCGCCCGCCACACAGCGTTTCGCGGCACTTGCCGCGGCCTGCATGATGATCACGCTTTCGTCGTGCGGCGTACTGGCTGAACAGGGGAGCGGTGTACGGGCAACCGGCGGAACGACGACGGCGGCATCCGCGCCGCCGTCGTCCGCCGCCGCCCAGGTGCCGGCCCCTTCGCCGGAACCGACGCCGGGCAAGGGCCCAGCCTGCGCTGCTGTCCGGTGCACCTCCGTACTGCTGACCGGGGACATGCTGGTGCATGCCCAGTTGTGGGACCAGGCCCGCGCCGACGCGGCCGCCCTCGGAAAGCCGGGGCTGGACTTTGCCCCGCTGCTTGAGGGGCAGCGGGCGTACATCGACAGGAGCGACCTGGCCATCTGCCACCAGGAGACGCCGGTCGCCGGCCCGGACGGACCCTTCTCGGCCTACCCGTCGTTCAATGTGCCGCCGCAGATCATCGCGGCGACCAGGAATGTTGGCTATCAGGCCTGCACGACGGCCAGCAACCACACCATCGACCGCGGAACTGACGGCCTGGTCCGGACGCTCGACGCCCTGGACGCCGCGGGCTTGAAGCACACCGGGTCCTACCGGACCGAGGCGGACTCCCAGGGCATCCTGATCCTGCAGACCGCCGCCGCGAGAATTGCCGTGATCGAGGCCGCCTATGGCCTGAACGGGCAATACCCCGAGTACGCCTGGCAGGTGGACATGCTGGATGCACCCGCAATGATTGCCAAGGCGAAGAAGGCAAGGGCGCTGGGCGCGGACATTGTGCTCGGCGTGATGCACGCCGGGGACGAATATGCCAGCACTCCGAATGCCCAGCAGCAGGATACGGCCCACGCCCTGGTGGACAGCGGCGAGTTCACCATGGTTTACGGCCACCACACCCATTCCGTGCTTCCCATCGAGAACTACAAAGGGACGTGGATTGTGTACGGACTGGGCAACGGCGTCACGGAGCTGTCCCCCTGGTATGTGGTGAACAACGAAGGACTGCTGGTGCGGGCACAGTTCAGCCAGGACGCGGCCGGCAAATGGGCGGCCTCGGATCTGGCATGGGTGCCGTCCGTGATCGTCCGCGATCCGTACCGCTGGTGTTCAGTGGCGGCCGACGCGCCGCAGGGACCGTGCGCCGGGCCGGAAGCCGATGCCGGCACGCGGTTGCGGACCAGGACGGTGGTGGAATCCATGGGCGCGGCCGGGGCCGGTGCCCGGGAACTGATCATTTCCGGCGAGCAAGGACGAGGTTGAAGGCCAAATCGCGGATGGTCGACGCCATTCTAAGTGCGCGGAGCCGTCGCCCAGGGAGGTCCCGTTTTCGGGCCTAATATACTTCTGGCATGACAGAAGCTACGGACAACGTTGACCGTTTTTTCGACCGCTACGCTGCCGCGCTGCTGGCACGTGACGCCAAAGCGATCGCGGGAATGTACGCCGTTCCCTCGCTCATTCTGTTTCCCGGTCAGTCCATCCCGGTCACAGACACCGGCCAGACCGAGGCGTTCTTCGCCTCATCCTGGGGCCAATATGAGGGCGTTGACACGATGGAGAAGAGAATCGACATCATGGCTGTAGCCCCGGGATTTGTATGGGCAGACGTCACCTGGACCTATGGCGGCGAACCCCGGGAGCGCTTTTGCTATCAACTCGCCGAAAGGGCAGGCGGCTACCAGATCGCCGTCCTCACGCCTCTCGCGTAGCGCCCCTCTGGTGGTCGACCCGTAATGGCGGTCGACCCCTAATGGCGGTCGACGGCGGCGAGGATCGCCGCGCCGAGGTCGGCCGGCCTGGTGAACTGGGGCCAGTGTCCTGTGGGCAGGTCCACGTATTCGACATCGCGGATGCGCGCGAGCTCCGCAACATACGGATGCCCGGCTTCAATCCATTCCTTCAGCACGGCGGAGGGAAACTCGCAGGCGATCACGGTGGCCGGAACGCCGTAGCGGCGTTCATCGTGAAGGTGCTGGGGGTCGTAAGCCACGCCCTTCGGTTGCGGGACCGCCCGGGCCCTGAACCTGGCACGCAACCCGTCATCCAGGTCGGTGAGATCGGCGTCTTCGAAGCCTTCCCACGATGGAAGCGGCACGTCGTCGCCCTCCGAGGGAAGTTCGTCGTTGATCACGCCGCCTTCGCCCAGCGGGCCACTGTCCACGTAGATGGCGCGCGCAACGCGGTCCGGCCGGGCATCAACAGCACCATGGATAATGGCACCGCCGCCGGAATGCCCGACCAGGACCACCGGCTGGTCGGCGCTGTCGACCGCAGCGATGACGGCATTGATGTGGTCTCGCAGGCCGATGCCGGCCCGCGGCGCATCCGGGGCTTCAAGACCGGGCAGCGTGAGCGGAACGGTGCGATGCCCCGCGGCGATCAGCGGCGGCGTGACCTCGGACCATGACGAGGCGTCCAACCAGAATCCGGGAACCATGATGATGTCCATGGAGGTACCCTACTCCGGAGGGCCGTCCCTGACGCGCAAGCCTGTCCCGGGCGTGGTACCCGGCGGTAGGATCGGGCATGAAGAAGCTACGGTACTCAGCGAAGATCGACGCTCCGGTCGGCGACGTGTGGACAACCATGCTGTCCGACTCCACCTACCGACAGTGGACGAGTGCCTTCAACCAGGGTTCCTATTTCGAGGGCAACTGGACCAAGGGCAGCGAGATCCGGTTCCTCGGCCCCGATGACGAGGGTTCGCTCGGCGGCATGATCGCCGTCGTCGAGGAGAATACACCCGGGGAGTTCATTTCGCTCCGCTATGTGGGCCAGATAGTCAACGGAGCGGATGACACAACCAGCGATGAAGCGGAAGCTTTTATCGGGACACACGAGAATTACTCATTCAGCGAGGACTCAGGGGTGACAACCGTGGAGGTTGCGCTCGACAGCGAGGACGATTTTGCTGCCATGTTTGACGAAGCCTGGCCGGTTGCCCTCGCCAAACTCAAGGAAATCACCGAGGCACGCCGCTAGCCTCCACGGCCTTCCGCAGCGCCTTGCCAGTGCGGGCGTGTGACGTACCGCCGCTGCCACGGCGTCTCGACCGCCCGCGGGTGGTAGTGCTCCCGAATGAAGGACACCGCCTGTCGTGCCGGAACTCCGTCCAGAACGGCGATGCATGCAAGGGCTGTGCCGGTCCTTCCGCGGCCGCCCGAGCAGGCGATTTCGACCCGCTGGTATTCAGCCCGAAGCCATGCTTCCTTCAGGGCATCCATGGCCTTGTCCTCGTTGGTGGGCAGCCAGAAGTCCGGCCAGCGGACCCATCGCTGCTTCCACTCAACCAGGGGCGGAGCCGCGCCGAGAAGGTAGACGCCGAAATCGGGGTCGAAACCTGACGGGGCCGGATGACGCAGTCCGCGCCCGCGGATGAGCCGGCCGGAAGGGAAACTGACGACGCCGGCGGTCCCTGGTTCCCATGTACTCATGGAGTGAACTCTGGCATCGGATCGCCGGCAGAGGAAGTGCGCAGCTCAAGGCAGGGGCACCGCGTAGACGGTGCCCCTGCCTTGGTGCCTCAGACCGGTCGGTCAGGCAACTACGCGCGGTCTAGTGGCGGCCCTTCTTGTCGTGGTCGTCGTCGCAGTAGCTAACCCACTTCCAGTAGTGGTGGTTCCCGTGACGTGCACGCTCCCAGTAGCCGTGGGTCTCACACCACCTCTTGTGATTCCTCCAGTTATGATCGCCGCGCTTGTTGCGATCGTCCCGGTGGTCCGTGTAGCTCTGGTAGTTGGTGGCCGAAACCGTGACGCTCTTGAGCCCGGTATCCGCTGCGGCTGGTCCGGCCGCGATGGACGCCCCGCCGAGGCTAAGTCCTGCGGCAAGCAGAGTGGATGCGAGCAAACCCATTGACCTCTTCATGAGATCTTTCCCATCTTTTGTCATTCCCAGGTGGATGTCGCAGGCGGATCCGGGCAAACGGAATCGCCCCATGGTGAATCACCATGACTTCCGGCAAGCCTCTGAACGGGCTGGGCCGGATTAAAGATTCCTGTCGGACATTTGTCTGCGGTTGGTGGTCCCCAATGAGTGCGGTTATACGTCCCGTGAATCGGCCCATTGCCCCATTTTTGCAGTGCACTGATTCAGAAGCGGCAACACAGAGTCCTGCCGCATTTGGGAACCTCCGTGCCCCACGGTGCGAGCCGTTTCGGTGCACGGATATCGATAAGAGGGCACCCCCGTGCCTACCCAAATACCCACAAGCCCAGGATCCGGAACGTTGGTCCGGCGGCCGGGCTGTAGTGCTGGAACACGCCGGTCCACCACGTCAATGTCAACGGATTGGGTGTTCATTTTCAACGATAGCCGGATAGCTGCAGTCAGAACAGGAGCAGGGGTATATTTCTCCGGAAAATGCGGTATTGTCCCCCCGGGACGCGTCACCGACATGCCTCGCAAGGTTTTGTGTGTGTTTCGCCCGAGAGCGCGCGTTCCGGGCTGATTCGAACCGGAATCGCCCGGTTATGTTACGGCGTGATGGTGATGGTGATGGTCCGGACCGGCTGAGCGCAGGACGCCCAGGTCAATTCACCGGCCTGATCGAAGCCGCCAGCCCTGTTGTTCCTGCCGGTATCGTCGCACCAGTCAAGGTTGTCGGGCATTGCAGTCACCGTCGCCGCTCCGGCCGCCGAGTTCACCGGGACGTTGAACGAATACGTGAACCCGCCGCCGTCGTTCATCGGGGATGTTGCGTCCAGTACTTTTGCGCCCGCCCCATCCGTCACGGTCACGTGAATGCGGGCATGCTCGCCGTAGCGCGGGTCGCAGTCGGCGTCCGGCGCAGTGACACTCACGTTCTGGCCCACTTGGGCTCGCTCGGGACTTACGGTGAAGGCAGGCGGGAGACACGGGGGAGCGTCGAAAGGTCCTGGCCGCGAACACGCCGGGAGCCCCGCCAGGAGGAAAACCGTGCACGCCGGTATGGCGGCGCGAAGTGCGAGCCGACGGCCGTGCACTCCACATCGAGGATCAGAGCCCACAGACCCATTGTGCGCGGTACTGGGCAGTCGCGTCCCTTGCCGGCACTGGATTCCGCATTTTGGCGGAGCGCCATCAGTTTTCCGTCATTTCCTCGGGGACGGCCACCACATGGAGCTCGGTGCCGTCGCGGAGCGCGGAAATCTCCAGCGGCGCTCCGATTGCCTCGGAGAAAAGCAGCTTCTGGAGGCTCTCCGCATTCGAAACCGACTTCCGCCCCACGCTCAGCAGCACGTCTCCGGCGCGGAGGCCTGCCCGTTCGGCTGGCGACCGCGGAAGGACCTCGACGACGAGCAGTCCGTCCCGGTGACCGGTACGGACAACCGAGCTGACCGGAAGCTGAACGGGGGTGTTGACCAGTCCAAGGTAGGCACGCCTGACGCGCCCGTCCGAGAGGAGTGAGGCGATGATCCGCCGCGAAGTCGCGTTGATCGGAACCGCCAGCCCCAGCCCCGCACCGGCGACCGCGGTGTTGATGCCCACGATGCGGCCGCGGGCGTCCGCCAGTGCCCCTCCGGAGCTGCCGGCGTTCAGCGCGGCGTCGGTCTGGATGACGTCCTCAATCACGCGGCGGTTGCGCCCGGACCACACCGGGATGGAGCGGCCCAGGCCGCTGACCACACCTGCCGTTACCGAGCCGGAGAGCCCCAGCGGATTGCCGACAGCGATGACCAGCTGTCCGACTTTGAGGAGTTCGGCATCACCGAATTCCGCAGGCGGGGCAGTGGGTGCCTTGCCGTGGACTATGGCCAGGTCGGAGAGACTGTCGGCGCCCACCACCTCCACGGCGGTCCGGGTTCCGTCGGCAAACACCGCGTGGCCCTTTCCGGCCGCGCCCACAACATGGGCGTTGGTTACCAGATAGCCGTCCGACGTGAACAGGACCGCTGAACCGGCGCCCACGCGGAACCTGCCGTTGCGCCCGTTGCCGGTCATTTCGATGGCGGCAACGTGCGGGGTGACGGTTTCCGCCACGCGGATGACCGTCGCCGAGTAGGAATCCAGCGGGTCTTCTGCCGCGTTGGTTCCGGTGACTCCGCCGCTGAGTGCGACCATGGCACGCCTCCCTGGACTGGTGCTTACCAATGTCAACGACTGCGCTGCCGGACCTAGTCCTGCCAGGGCTACGCCGTCAGTGAAATCAGAGGTGGTCCAGGAGCTGGTGCCTCAGCCCGGGCCACGCGGTGGCGAAGGCAGGGTGCAGCTTCCTGTCTTCCACGGCGTGGGCCGGTACCCACTTCAGCTCGATGCTCTCGGGATCGTTGATGACGGGTTCGAAGGATTGGACCACCCGCACAGCCACTGTGGTGTACGACCAGTATCCGACGTCGAAGACGGACGTGAAGAGGACACGGACGTTCTCCGGGGGGACAGCGGCCTCCTCATGGGCTTCGCGCAGGGCGCCCGTGATGGCATCTTCCCCTTGGTGCAGGGCGCCGCCGGGAAGGCCCCAGGTGCCGCCGTGATCACTCCATGTGGCCCGGTGCTGCAGCAGGATGCCCTTGGCCGGGTCCTGGACCAGGAGTCCCGCAGACCCGAACCGGCCCCAGAACTTGCCCCGCTCGCCTTCCACCCAGGCGTCGCCAGGATTGCGTGGCCCTGACGGACGGCGGAGGTATTCCGGGAGGCTGGAGGCTGCGGTGTCCATGGAAATAGTCTGCCATGGCCTATTCTCTGGCTGCCGCAATCCGTCACAGGAAATGGCCGGGTCCGGCACATGCGCCGGAACCAGTGCGCCGGAACCGGAACGGCCTACCGGGGACGCCGTGCGGCGAGTTCGCGCGCCCGCACCGCGTAACGGTCGTCCGGAGCCCCCGAAGTGAAGCTGCCGTATTTGCGTTCGACGGCGGTGCGGATCAGGAAGTCGGCAATGGCCGGGTTCTTGGGGAGGAGGGAACCGTGGAGGTAGCTCGCCACGATGTTCCGGTAGCGGGCGCCTTCCTTGCCGTCGCTGCTGTTGTTCCCGATGCCCTTGGGGGTTGTACCGAGCGGCTTGACGCCGGGCCCGAGCGTCGTCTGCCCGCTGTGGTTTTCGTAGCCCAGGATGTCCCCGAACTCGGCCGAGGACACCGTGACATTGCCGATCAGGCGTTCGTCGGTTCCGTGCGTTTCGACATCCAGCACACCGATGCCCGGAATGACCGATCCCGTGCGGGTCTTGAAGAACCGGCCGAAGAGCTGGTACATCCCGCAGATTAGGAGCATGGGCGTTCCGTCTTCCGCCATGTCTTTCAACGTCGATTCGCGGGATAGCAGATCGTCCTGGATGACAAGCTGCCCGCTGTCCTGGCCGCCGCCGCCCACGATGAGGTCAACGTCGGACGGGAAATCGTCACCGACGTTGTATTCGAGGAGTTCGGGCGTGTAACCGTGCCAGCGGAGGCGCTGCTGGATGACCAGGGCGTTGCCCCAGTCCCCGTAGATGTTCATGTCGCGGGGGTACAGCTGCAGGACCCTGATGGTGCCCTTGCTGACCGTGTCCGGGCCGTCGGTCACGGACTCGCCGTCCTGGGACTCGGCGTTTTGGGATAGGGGGGTCATGAGACCACCTCCACTGTGGTGATTTTGGACAGCTCACGGCGGATGGCGAGCATGGCCGTGTACGTGCAGAAGACGCGTTTGGGTTTGTCCTTGGCTCCTTGGATGAACGCGGCCAGCGCCGGCGCGATGTCCGGGTTCACCGCGCCAACGGCGACGTCGTCGTACTGCAGCCGCAGCGCCATGTCGAACGCCCGGGAACCGGTGAGCTGATCCACCCCGCTTTCGCGCAGCGAATCGAACTCGACGTCCCAGAGCCAGGACATGTCCCGGCCGTCGGCATAGTTGTCGTTAATGGCGACCATCGTCGCGTAGCCGCCGGCGGAAAATGACTTCAGGCCCAGCCTGAAGCCGCTGGGGTTCTTGACCAGCACGAGGTCCAGCGGCAGCCCGTCAACCACTAGGCTTTCACCGCGGCCGAAGGCGGGCGCGACCTCCGACAAGGCCTTGAGCAGGCCGTCATGGTCAGTCGGCGTGGTGCGGTTGCCGGCAATGCAGCGTGCCAGGACCAGGGCAGCCGCGGCGTTGAAGATGTTGTAGGTGCCGCGGAGCTTCATCCCGGTGGTGACCGTGGCGCCGTCGTACTCAAAGTCGGCATCGTCCGTCCCCACCCGGCGGAGCACGACGTCGGCGTGCTGCTTTTCGGGCAGCACCGGCACCGGGCTCCCGGGACCGGCCCGGAGGTCGTCGTCGTTCGGGAAGGTGCTCAGCAGGGAGTCGTCGAGGCCGAAGTAGCGGACCTCAGGTCCGTCCAGGGTGTCGGCAATGCGGGCGACACGCGGATCCTCCCGGTTCAGGACAACAGTGCCGATGGTCTTGGAAGCGATGTGCTGCAGAAGCTGGGCGGTCTTGTCGATTTCGCCGAAGCGGTCCAGCTGGTCGCGGAGGACGTTGAGCAGCAGGCTGTACCGCGGCGGGACCCGGTTGACGAAGTGCACGGCGTGCGCCTCATCAAGCTCCAGCACGGCAATGTCCGCGTCCAGGCGGCCGCGCCAGTCGACGTCGCCCAGCAGCGCCGCGGCGACGCCGCGGGTGAAATTGCTGCCGGTGCGGTTCGTGAACACCTTCAGCCCCTGGCTCTCCAGCAGTTCAACAACCATCTTGGTGGTGGTGGTCTTGCCGTTCGTCCCGCTGACGACGGCGACGCCCAGGGGAAGCGTGGACAGGGTCCGCTGCATGAATTCCGGGTCGATTTTCTCGACCACAAGACCGGGGAGGGCAGAGCCTCCGCCCCTGAGCCGGGAGACCCGGCGGACGAGCTTGCCGAGCGGAACGCTGAAGTAAAGCATGCTCTGTAATATATCCCAGCCGAGGCATGGAACCGGGCCGGCAGGGCCGTTCCGGCACTCCTCCGGGCGCGGGGAGCACTATGCTGGTTGGATGACCAACCCCCCTTCCACGGACTATTCCCGCGCGGGTACGGGCCTGCGAATCGGTGTCCTGGCGCTCCAGGGTGACTTCCGGGAGCATCTGCGTGCCGCTGAAGCGACCGGCGCCACGGCCATCGGCATCCGGCGCCCCTCCGAACTTGACGGCATCGACGGCCTGATCATTCCCGGCGGTGAATCCACCACCATCGACAAGCTCGCACGGGCCTTCGAACTCGCGGACCCGCTGCGCAAGCTCATCGCCGACGGACTGCCCGTGTACGGCTCCTGCGCTGGCATGATCCTGCTCGCCGACGAGATCGCGGACCCGGCCACGGACCTGGCAGGCAACCCGCAGCAGACGTTCGGCGGACTGGACATCACCGTCCGCCGGAACGCCTTCGGCCGGCAGCGGGAATCCTTCGAGACCGATCTTGAATTCAAGGGACTCGGCTTCAGCGACACCGGTTCCGGTGTGGCCCCGGTCCACGCGGTCTTCATCCGCGGCCCGTGGGTGGAACGTGTGGGCGATGGTGTGGAGGTCTTGGCGCAGGTGGAGCCTGCGGACCCGGAACATGCCTCCCACGCTGCCGCACTGCAGGGGACGGCTAGAATTGTTGCAGTGCGTTCAGGCCAACTGCTGGCCACCTCCTTCCACCCGGAAGTGACGGGGGAGAAGCGCGTGCACGAACTGTTTATTCGAATGATCAGAGGAGAAGCGTAAAGCATGTCAGGCCACTCCAAATGGGCGACGACCAAGCACAAGAAGGCCATCCTTGATAGCCGCCGGGCAAAGTCGTTCGCCAAACTGATCAAGAACATCGAAGTCGCGGCCCGGATGGGCGGCCCGGACCTGGCCGGCAACCCCAGCCTGGAACTCGCTGTCACCAAGGCGAAAAAGACCTCGGTCCCCGCCGACAATATCGACCGTGCCATCAAACGCGGCGCAGGCCTCACCGGCGAAGTCGTGGACTACACCGAAATCATGTACGAATGCCGCGGCCCGCAGGGCTCCGCGCTGCTGATCGAGTGCCTCACGGACAACAAAAACCGTGCCGCTTCCGAGGTCCGGCTCGCCATTTCCCGCAACGGCGGCACCATTGCCGATCCCGGTTCCGTCAGTTACCTCTTTTCCCGCAAGGGGGTTGTAACCCTCCCCAAGAACGGGTTGAGCGAGGACGACGTCCTGATGGCCGTGCTCGACGCCGGCGCTGAGGAAGTCAAGGACAACGGCGACACCTTCGAAATCCACTCGGAGCCGACCGACCTCCAGGCCGTCCGCGATGCGCTCAAGGAAGCCGGGATCGAATACGACACCGACGAAGCCGAATTCGTCCCCTCCATGGAGGTTCCGCTCGACCTGGACGCTGCCAAGAAGTTCATGAAGCTGGTGGACGCCCTGGAAGAACTCGACGACGTCCAGAACGTCTACAGCAACGCGGACCTCAGCGACGAAGTGCAGGCCGCACTGGAAGCCGAGTGACCCCGCGACCCTGCAGTGTCTTTGAGGCCCGGCCTTGACCCTCCGAGTATTGGGAGTCGACCCGGGCCTCACCCGTTGCGGCATCGGCGTCGTGGACGTCGAAAAGAACCGGCGCGCCACCCTGGTGGCCGTCGGAGTGGTGGGCACCTCGCCGGATGAGAGCCTGGACCAGCGTCTGCTCCTCATCGCCACGTCCATCGATGACTGGCTGGACCGGTATGAACCAGACGTCCTCGCTGTGGAGCGGGTGTTCTCACAGCTGAACGTCAGCACTGTGATGGGCGTTGCGCAGGCGTCCGGCGTGGTGATTGCCGCCGCCGCCCGGCGCGGGATACCGGTGGCCCTGCATACGCCGTCGGAAGTCAAGGCCGCCGTCACGGGCAGCGGAACTTCCAATAAGGAAGCCGTGACGAAGCTCGTCACCAAGATCCTCCGCCTGGATGCCCCTCCGCGTCCGGCGGACGCCGCCGACGCCCTCGCGCTGGCCATTACCCATGCGTGGCGGGCAGGCAGCGGTGCCGCCATCGCCACCACCGGCCCCGGCAGCCTGTCCCTCACCCCGGCACAGCGGGCGTGGGCCGAAGCGGAGGCCAAGGCGCGCCGTGCACGGTGAATGTCCGGGCTCCTTGCTAGGGTATTCGTAGATATGTTCGGATAGCCGGTTTCATCCCGGCTGTATTTCAGGAGCCCGGCTTTGATCAGTTTTCTCCGCGGAACCGTAGCGCACGTCGGGTTGTCCTCCGCCGTGATCGACCTCAACGGCGCCGGCATGAGCGTGAACGCCACACCCCAGACCCTCAGCGGGCTGCGCGTCGGCTTTGAGGGCAAGCTCTTCACCTCCCTGATAGTGCGGGAGGATTCGCTGACCCTGTTCGGATTTTCCAGCGATGACGAACGCGAGGTTTTCGATATCCTGCTCAGCGTCAGCGGCGTGGGTCCCCGCCTTGCGCTGGCCGTGCTGGCCGTCCATGATCCCGAGGCGATCCGGGTTGCGGCGCACACCGGGGATGGCAAGGCCTTCACCAAAGTCCCCGGCATCGGTCCCAAAGTCGCAGGCAGGATCGTCCTGGAGCTCGCCGGGAAACTGGTGCCGCACGGGACCGGTTCAGCGGCGGCGCCCGCAGCATCGGCTCCGGCCCCGTGGAAGCCGCAGGTGGTGGCGGCCATGACCAGCCTCGGCTGGTCCGAAAAGGACGCCTCGTCCAGCATCGACAAAGCACTCTCGGATTCCCCCGAACTGGAAGCGGACGGCCAGGTGGCCGAAATTCTCCGGGCCACGCTGCGCTGGCTCGGCCAGGACGGCGCCCGTGCGGGCAACAGGGTAGGCAGTCGTGGCTGAACCCACCGTGGTCGGCGGGGGAGAGGAGCCGGAGGAACGCGTCATCGAGGCGGCCCTCCGTCCCAAGAACCTGCACGACTTCGTGGGCCAGCACCGTGTCCGCAAACAACTGTCGCTGGTGCTCGAAGCGTCGCGGATGCGCGGGCGCAGTGCTGACCACGTCCTGCTCTCCGGCCCGCCCGGCCTCGGCAAGACCACCTTGTCCATGATCATCGCGGCCGAGATGAATGCACCGCTGCGGATCAGCAGCGGCCCGGCCATCCAGCACGCCGGTGACCTTGCCGCCATCCTTTCCTCGCTGTCGGAAGGGGAGGTCCTGTTCCTTGACGAGATCCACCGCATGTCCCGGCCCGCGGAGGAAATGCTGTACATGGCCATGGAGGACTTCCGCGTGGACATCGTCGTGGGGAAAGGCGCCGGTGCCACCGCGATTCCGCTCGAACTGCCTCCGTTCACGCTCGTGGGCGCCACCACCCGCGCCGGCCTCCTCCCCGGCCCGCTCCGGGACAGGTTCGGCTTCACGGGCCACCTGGAGTTCTACTCCGTTGAGGAACTGGAACTGGTCCTGAGGCGTTCGGCCGGCCTGCTGGACCTCAAGGTCAACTCGGCAGGGTTCAGCGAAATTGCCGGCCGGTCCAGGGGCACGCCCCGAATTGCCAACCGCCTGCTCCGCCGCGTCCGCGACTGGGCGCTGGTCCACGGCATCGAACAGATAGATGCGCGGGCGGCTTCGGCCGCACTTGACATGTATGAGGTGGACAAGAGGGGGCTGGACCGGCTGGACCGCGCCGTCCTCGAAGCCTTGATCACCAAATTCGGCGGCGGCCCGGTGGGACTTTCCACACTGGCCATTGCCGTTGGCGAGGAACCCGAAACCGTGGAAACCGTTGCCGAGCCCTACCTTGTCCGTGAGGGGCTCCTGGGGCGGACACCGCGCGGCCGGATCGCCATGGCTCCGGCCTGGACCCACCTTGGCTATGCGGTTCCGGACGGGGTGTTCGGCCAGGAGACGCTGGCCCTGTTCGAACCGGAAGACCTCAGCGGGGAGCCGGTGGCGGAGTGGCTTCCGAACAGCCAATAGCAGCGTCGGGCTTACTTTCCCTTTAGACTGGGATGAACGCTCGGCACGTTCGGGTCTTTGTTTCTGTGGGCGGCTCCGGCCGCCGTTGGCTGGGGGTTTTCTGCCAGGTGGGCCGAAACGAAGCCGACGTTGCTGTAAATCAGCTATGTAAGTACAGAACGGAAACTTCCTGTGTTCGGACACATTACTGCCCAGGCCCAGCCGCAGGCCGGCGGCGGCATCGACATCATGACCATCCTGCTCTTCGTGATGCTCGGACTCTTCATCTTCATGATGTTCCGCCGCAACAAGAAGACCCAGCAGCAGCAGGCCACGCTTCAGTCCCAGTTCGCACCGGGCAAGGAGGTCATGACGAGCTTTGGACTCTACGGCCGCATCGTCTCCATCGATGAGGACGAGAACAAGGTCCTCCTTGAACTTTCCCCCGGCAACCTCGCCACCGTGCACCGCCAGGCCGTCACCAAGATCGTCGAGCCGGCCGTTGCCCCCGAAGAGCCCACTGTCGTTCCCGACGACGCCTCTTCCCTGACCGCGCAGGACGAGGCCCCGGCCGACGCTGTCAACCGTCCCGAGACCGTCAACGAGACGCCGGAAGAATCGCTGAAGCGCCTCAATGACGAAGGCAAGAAAGACAGCTAGTCCGGCGTACCCGCCAAGTCCCGCTAAGTAGAATTAATTACGGCCGCGGGCTGCCGCCGGTGTGTGAGCCCAGCTCACCCCGGCGGCTCCTCCGTAAACAATAGAAAGATCACAATGGCACGTACTGGCCCCAAAAACTCAGCACTCAGGGTGCTGGTCTGGCTCGGCGTTATCCTCGCCGTCATGACTGCCGTGCTCGCGGGCGGCACCATCGCCGGCCACGCCAGCTGGGCACCCAAGCTTGCGCTTGACCTCGAAGGCGGAACCCAGATGATCCTGGCGCCCAAGGTTGAGGGCGGCTCGGACATCAACGAGGACCAGCTCAACCAGGCCGTTGCGATCATCCGCCAGCGCGTGGACGGCTCGGGCGTCGCGGAAGCCGAGATCAGCACGCAGTCCGGCCGCAACGTGGTGGTGAGCCTCCCCGGTACTCCCTCCAAGGAGACCCGCGCCCTCATCCAGGCCTCAGCCGACATGAACTTCCGGCCCGTGCTTCAGGCCGGTGCCGGCGCAGCAGTTCCCACCGAATCCCTGACCCCGGACGACCAGCTGCCCAAGCCGACAGCAGAGCCGACCAACAGCAGCGACATCAACTGGGTCACGCCAGAGGTGTACAAGAAGTTTGAGACCCTGGACTGCGACAACCCCTCGCAGGACAAGCAGGAGCGCTCGGACCCGGCTAAGCCGCTGGTGACGTGTGAGCCGGCAACGGAGACGTCCCCGGCCATCAAGTACATTCTGGGTCCGGTTGAAGTCAAGGGCTCCAACATCAAGTCCTCCTCCTTCCAGCTGCAGCAGGGTGCACAGGGCGCTGTCACCAACGAGTGGGCCGTCAACATCCAGTTCGACGAGCAGGGCACTGCCAAGTTCAAGGAAGTCACCGAACGGCTGTACCAGTTCTTCGTTGCCGCCGGCGGTGAATCAGGCTCCGATCCGAAGGCCCAGTTCGCCATTGTCCTCGATGACCAGGTCATCTCGGCCCCGCGTTCGCTCGCGGTGATCACTGATGGCCGTCCCCAGATCACGGGTGGATTCACCGAGGCGTCCGCCAAGGCGCTGTCCGACCAGCTGCGGTTCGGTGCCCTTCCCATCAGCTTCGACATCCAGAGCGAACAGCAGATTTCAGCAACACTGGGCGGCGAGCAGCTCAAGATGGGTCTGCTCGCAGGCGTGATCGGCCTGCTCCTAGTGGTGGTCTACTCCCTCTTCCAATACCGGGCGCTGGGCTTTGTCACCATCTTCTCCCTCGTGGTTGCCGGTGCACTGACCTACCTCGCCATTGCGATCCTGGGCTGGACCGAAAACTACCGCCTGTCACTGGCCGGTGTGGCCGGCCTCATCGTGGCCATCGGCCAGACTGCAGACTCGTTCATCGTCTACTTCGAACGAATCCGTGATGAACTGCGGGAAGGCCGCGGGCTCGTCTCCGCCGTGGAGAACGGCTGGAAGCGTGCCAAGCGCACTGTCCTGGCGTCCAAGGCAGTGAACCTGCTGGCAGCCCTGGTGCTCTACTTCGTCGCCGTGGGCAACGTCCGGGGCTTCGCGTTTACGCTTGGCCTGACCGCCATCGCAGACCTCATCGTCGTGTTCATGTTCACCCACCCGACGCTGCGGCTCCTGGCCCGCACCAAGTTCTTCGGCGAGGGCCACAGGTTCTCCGGCCTTGACCCGAAGCGCCTCGGCGCCGTGCCCCTGTATCGCGGCGCGGGCAGGCTCCGCACCCCGGATGAGAAGCCGGCCGTGGTGCGTGCCAAGAACACCGGCGCAGCTGGTGAAGCTGAGCGCCGGATGACCATTGCGGAACGCCGTCTGGCGGAAAAGCAGGAGCAGCTTGCCGGTTCCTCCAAGAGCACGTCCAAGGAGGGCAAGTAAATGACCACGAATTTTGCCACTTTCGGTAATGAGCTTTACACGGGCAAGCGCTCGTACAACTTCGTCTCATCCAAGAAGATCTGGTTCCTGATCGCCGCCGTCGCCGTGGCGCTATCCATTCTCCTGCCGGTGGCCAAGGGCGGATTCAACCTTGGCATCGAGTTCCGGGGCGGGTCCGAGTTCACGGTTTCCAACGTGAAGACCACGGACGCGGCGGTCGGCGAGAAGGCCGTCAAGGACGTCGTGGAGGGCAGCATTCCGCGTGTGGCCAATGTTGCCGGCACCACCATGCGGATCCAGACGGACAAGCTAACGGACGACGAGACGCTCCGGATCAAGGAAGGCCTCACCACCGCCTACGGTGTCACGGACAACGAGGTGACGTCCACGTTCGTCGGGCCCACCTGGGGTGCGGACGTCACCAAGCAGGCGCTGCTGGGCCTGGTGATCTTTGTGGTCATCGCGGCATTCTTGATGGCGCTGTACTTCCGGACGTGGAAGATGTCGCTGTCGGCCCTTGCGGGCATGCTGGTGACCATGTTCGTCACTGCCGGCGTTTACGCCCTCAGCGACTTCGAAGTCACGCCGTCGGCCATTATCGGCTTCCTGACGGTGCTTAGCTACTCGCTGTACGACACCGTGGTGGTCTTTGACAAGATCCGCGAAAACACGGCGGACATTGATGCCTCCACGCGCCGCACCTTTGCGGAGGAGGTCAACCTTGCCGTCAACCAGACGCTGGTCCGTTCCATCAACACCATGATGGTGGCCATCCTCCCCGTGGGTGCGATCCTGTTCATCGGAGCCGGGCTCCTGGGCGCCGGTACGCTGCGGGACCTGTCGCTGGCCCTGTTCGTCGGCATCCTGATCGGCACCGCGGCGACCATCTTCATCGCGGCCCCGCTGTACGCCTGGCTGCGGCAGGGTGAACCCCCGCTGGTCAAGCAGGCTGAGCGGGTTGAACGCCGCCGTGGCGAGGCTGCTGCGAAGGCAGCGGCTGCGCCGGAGACTGCCCCAGCCTGAGCTGTGCGTCCCTGAAGGGCCGGGCGCCGTCATTCGTGACGGTGTCCGGCCCTTCGCATATGCGGTCCGGTTACAGAAGTCTCCTGCCACGGGAATAGACTGGGATAATTAAACGGGTCGTGAGGGGTGCTTCATTGGAAGAACGTTCGACGTCGGCGCCAACGGCCGACGGTGGTGAGGGTCCGGGCCAGGGTCCGCAGGCCGGTTTGGTTGCGCCCGGGCGCCCTGACGCAGGCGTGCCCGTTGACAGTTCCGGGTTGCGCCCCACCTTCCCCGGACGCCGCGAACGCACCAGGTCCAGGCTCGCCCGGCTGACGGGCCGCGGAACGGCCACGTATTCTCCCATTCTCGAACCGTTGCTGCGCACTGTCCGGGCGAACAATCCCAAAGAGGATTTCGACCTCATCCAGCGTGCCTTCGTCGTCGCCGAGCAGAGCCACCGGGGACAGAAACGCAAGAGCGGCGATCCCTACATCACGCACCCCGTCGCCGTCGCCACGATTCTGGCCGAACTGGGACTGAGCGGCACCACGCTGGCGGCGGCGCTGCTGCATGACACCGTCGAGGATACGCCCTACACGTTGGCTGACCTCAAGCGGGATTTCGGACCCGAGGTCGCCATGCTGGTGGACGGCGTCACCAAGCTGGACAAGGTGAGTTTCGGCGAAGCCGCACAGTCGGAAACCGTCCGCAAGATGGTCGTCGCGATGGCCAAGGACATCCGGGTGCTGATGATCAAGCTGGCGGACAGGCTGCACAATGCCCGTACCTGGCGCTTCGTCTCGGCGGAGTCCTCGGCCCGCAAAGCACGCGAAACACTGGAAATCTTCGCACCCCTGGCGCACCGGCTCGGTATGAACACCATCAAGTGGGAACTCGAAGACCTCTCCTTCGCGGCGCTGTACCCGAAGGTGTACGAGGAAATCGTCCGCATGGTGGGGGACCGGACCCCGGAGCGTGAAAAGAGCCTCAGCGTCATCCGGAACCAGATCACCGACGATCTCCGGACGGCCAAGATCAAGGCCACCATCACGGGCCGGCCCAAGCATTACTACTCGATCTACCAGAAGATGATCGTCCGCGACAAGGACTTCGACGACATCAACGACCTCATGGGTGTCCGGGTCCTGGTGGACTCCGTCCGTGACTGCTACGCAGCCCTGGGCACGCTGCATTCGCGCTGGAACCCGCTTCCGGGCCGGTTCAAGGACTACATCGCGATGCCCAAGTTCAACATGTACCAGTCCCTGCACACCACGGTCATCGGGCCGGGCGGCAAGCCGGTTGAGATTCAGATCCGCACGCATGAAATGCACCGCCGGGCGGAGTACGGCGTCGCGGCGCACTGGAAGTACAAGGACCAGCCGAACAGGACGGCCGCAGGTCCCGGGAGCCCCCGCGACGGCGACATGGGCTGGTTGCGGTCCCTCGTTGACTGGCAGCAGGAAACCTCCGATCCGGGGGAATTCCTGGACTCCCTGCGGTTCGAAATCAACGCCCGGGAAGTGTTCGTCTTCACTCCCAAGGGTGAGGTTATGGCACTGCCGGCCGGGTCCACTCCGGTGGACTTCGCCTACGCGGTCCACACGGAAGTGGGCCACCGGACCATCGGGGCCAGGGTCAACGGCAAGCTGGTTCCGCTCAACAGCGAACTGAACCATGGCGACTGGGTGGAGATCTTCACCTCCAAGGCGGAGGGCGCCGGCCCCAGCCAGGACTGGCAGCACTTCGTCAAGAGCGCCCGCGCCCGCAACAAGATCAGGCAGTGGTTCAGCAAGGAGCGCCGCGAAGAGGCCATCGACCGCGGCAAGGAACTCCTGACAAAGGCGATGCGCAAGCAGAACCTTCCCCTGCAGCGCCTCATGACCCACGACGCCCTCGCTGAAGTGGCTGAGCATTTCAAGTACGTTGACATCTCGGGCCTTTACGCCGGAGTGGGTGACGGGCACACGTCCGCGCAGTCCGTGATGGAACGGCTGGTGGATACCCTCGGCGGCAATGAGGGCCCCGAGGATGACCTGACAGAGATCAGCATCCCCACGCAGGTCAGCAAGACGAAGTACTCCGACTCCGGCGTGATTGTCCGCGGCGTGGGGGACGTATGGGTCAAGCTGGCCCGCTGCTGCACGCCCGTTCCCCCGGATCCCATCCTGGGTTTTGTCACCAGGGGTTCCGGAGTGTCGGTGCACCGCACGGACTGCACGAACGTCTCAGACCTGAAGGACCAGCCGGACCGCATCGTGGAGGTGGACTGGGCGCCCACCCAGTCCAGCGTCTTCCTCGTGGAGATCCAGGTGGAGGCACTGGACCGTAAGTCGTTGCTGTCCGACGTCACCCGGATCCTGTCCGAAAACCACGTCAACATCCTGGCCGCCAGTGTGCACACCTCGACTGACCGGGTGGCCATCTCGAAGTTCGCGTTCGAGATGGGCGATCCCAAGTATCTGAGCCACGTGCTCAGCGCTGTGCGTCGCATCGATGGCGTGTTCGACGTGTACCGGACCACCGGAAACCGGCGGCGCGGCTAGCTGCCGGGCTGCTAACCGGGCTCGGGATGCAGGGCCGACAGTATTTCCAGCGCGGCCTTCTTGTACGGAACCCGGGGAGTGGCTTCGACGGCCAGGGTGAGCAGCCGCAGCCTGACGTCCAGCTCCGGACTTGCCAGCATCTTGCGCAGGGCCGGCAACGCCCGCTCAGCGTCCACGTGCAATGCGATGTCCAGCGCCGTCCGAAGCGGGCTGGAAACCATCAGCCCGCCGAGGCTGACAACGTCGAACGGGCCAAGCCTGACCTCGTGCAGGGTGCAGCCCCTGGTGGATCTCAGGCTGGAGACACGCCGGGTGGCATCCACCAGCAGTGCCAGCCGGTCCGGTTCCGCGGCACACCCGTAGATCCACGCCGCCGTCATCCGGCCTGCCACGACGCGCTGCCGGATTCCCGGCGGGACAGCGAATGAGGCCGCGCGTGCCCGCAGCTGCGGGGTGGTGGCTGTGCCGGGCAACATGTACCCGCGTTGGTAGAGCTGGCTCAGGACACCGTCGGCGGCCATGGCCTGCAGCTCCGGCCACGAGAACACGGCACCGGGCGAATAGAGCTCAACAGACCCGGCATCTGCGCTTCTGATACTTCCGGGGACTGGGGACGAGGTAGCCATTCAGCCATCTTTTCCTGCAGCCCCAAACGCGTACAGGCCCCGTTCCGGATATGTGGATAACCGGAACGGGGCCTGTGCCTGCCTGCTAGGTGGCTAGGACAGTTCGCTGGCCGAGCGAGAGATCTGGTCCAGCCATGCCTGGCGTGCCTCGAGGGCCTCCTGGGCGACCTTGATCTTGCGCTGGTCGCCGGCCTTCTCTGCCTTGGCGAGGTCTTCCTTAAGCCCGGCAATGGCTGCTTCCAGCTGCGAAAGGGCGCTGTTGGTCCGTGCCTTGGTCTCCGGGTTGGACCGCTTCCAGTTTTCATCCTCGGCGTGGCGGACGGCGTCCTCCACCTTCCGGAGGCCGGCTTCGATCCGGCCCATGTCCGCACGGGGAACCTTGCCGGC
This sequence comes from Arthrobacter sp. ISL-69, assembly GCF_018613775.1. Lineage (NCBI taxonomy): Bacteria > Bacillati > Actinomycetota > Actinomycetes > Micrococcales > Micrococcaceae > Arthrobacter > Arthrobacter sp. ISL-69. The sequence goes on along the minus strand of NZ_JAGGPO010000010.1, from coordinate 229,702 downwards.
TTCCTCCCAGCGGTCACGGATGGACTGGAGGGCCTTCTTGGCGGCGCCCAGGTCCTTGATGGGCAGCAGGGCGTTGGCCTCGACCAAAAGGGCTTCCTTCACGGTCAGGTTTGCGCCGTACTCCTGGTCGATCTCGTCGTTTGCTGCCTGCCGCGAGGTGAAGAAGACATCCTGGGCGGCGCGGAACCGGGCCCACAGTGCGTCGTCGTCCTTCCGGCTGGCGCGCGGTGAGGCCTTCCATTCGTCCATCAGGCGGCGGTATTCGCCGGCGGCGAAGCCCCAGTCGGTGGAGGAGGAGAGTGCCTCGGCGTCAGTGATCAGCTTTTCCTTGGCAGCCTTGGCTGCGGAGTTGTTGCTGTCCAGCTGCGAGAAGTACGCCCGGCGGTGGCGGTCGAAGACCGTCCGTGCTGCCCTGAACCGCTTCCAGAGGGCGTCCTCGTTGCTGCGGCCCAGTCGGACGCCGTTCTTTTGCGCTGTCTTCCAGCTTTCGAAGAGCTCGTTCATGCGGGCGCTGGAGGTCTTCCACTGGATCTGCGCAGGATCGTGTCCGGAAATTTCTTCCGCTTCCGCCACGATTGCTTCGCGGGCGGCCAGCTCGGCCGCACGCACGGCGTCGTGTTCAGCCTTTTCGGCCTTTTCGAGCTCCGTGATCTGGGTGGACAGCGTTTCGAGACGGGCTTCGGCCGCGCGGAGGTCACCCACCATGTTCCGTTCCGCCAGCTGCTCGCGCAGGTGCGTCACGGTCTTCTGCATGTCGGTCGTGGGCGCCTTGGAGGTCACGCGCTGTTCCAGGAGAACAATCTGGGCCACCACGTCGTCGTACTTCCGGGCAAAGTAACCCAGCGCTTCGTCGTCGCTGACGTCCGGGTACTGGCCCACGGGGTGTTCGGCGCCGTCGATAGTCAGGAAGACGTGTCCGTCCCCTTCGACCCGGCCCCAGCGTGCAGCCTCCGCCAGCGACACCGCCGAAGACACGGGGGCGGAGACCGGAGCCACGGGAGAAGAAGCAGCCTTGGGCCTCGTCGCAAATGCGGCCGGCGACGGGGCCGGACGCGGTGCAGGACGCGGCGCAGCGGCGGGAACATCCTCAGCGGCCGGTACTTCCTCAGCCGCAGCCTCTTCGGCGGCGGGTGCCTCAGTTGCCGGCGCCTCTTCAGCCGCTGCAGCCTCTTCAGTCGCAGGTGCCTCAGCTGCCGGTACTTCCTCAGCCGCAGCCTCCTCGGCTGCAGGCGCCTCCTCGGCTGCAGGCGCCTCCTCGGCGGCCGGTGCCTCGATGGGTGCGTCGACAGCCGCGGGAGCCTCCGCTTCGGGGCTTTCCTGGGCTGTTGACTGTGCGTCTGCCGAGGCCTCGGCCTCTGCGTCGTTGCCGGCCGCCTGCGCGCCGTCAACCACCTGAGCCTCGGTCCCGGCCTCGTCGGCAGCTGCTGTTACTGTTTCGTCGGATTTCTGACTGTCTGTCACCGCTAAAAGTCTTTCGCTTGGAGGGAAATACCTGCACCCGCCGCGTGGAGGCCGGGGGCTGGTTACTTCAGAGAGAACGAGTCTATCGTGACTGGTTCCGCAGGAGCGCCGTCTGTTGCGCTTCCGCCCGTCTTAATACCGGCGGCCGCGATGTTCGTTACCACGTCAAGTCCGGACGTCACCTTGCCCACGATCGTGTACCCGCCGGCCTCATCAGCCGGAATGACAGTGTCTTTGTACACGATGAAGAACTGGGTGCCGTTACCGTAGGCGTTGCCGCTAATGCGCGCCACAGCAATGGATCCAGCCGGATATTTGTTGTCAGCCGGAGTATTTTCCAGCGGTCCCCAGGTGTAGGAAGGGTCGCCCTGGGCATCACCCGTTTTGGAACCGCATTGCAGCACTCCAAAGGTCGCGCCCGTGGTCAGCCGGTGGCAGCTGATTCCGTTGTAGTAATTCTCGTCTGCCAGCGATTTGAAGACCGCGGCCGCCTGGGGAGCCTTGGTTCCGTCCAGCTCAACGCCAAGCGCGCCGCTGTTCAACTTAAGCTCACCGGTGAAAACCTTGCCTGCCGCTGTCTCCGGTTTCGGGATGTTCGCGGCGTTGGTGGCCGGCGTTGTCGGCGTTGCCGACGGACTGGTCAGCCCGGCCTGTGCAGCAGCGTACTCGTCCTCGGTCGGGTTGCTGGCAAAGACGGTGAGTTGGAGGACGACGGCGAGCACCAGTGCCGCGGCACCCGCCCCTGCAGCAAGGAGATTGTCGCGTTTGCGGCGCTTCTCCTGCTGCCGCCGCAGCTCGCGTTTCGCTTCCATTTGCAGGATGCGCCGCTTTGCTTCGCGGGCGCTCCGTGAACTGGCCGCCAAAAGTCCTCCTGGTTGTCGGGCCGGGCCGCCAAACGGGCCAAGGGCGACGTCCGGTGTCCGGCAGCAAGCGGCAGACGATGCTCCGGGCCCGCTCCATTAGAGTTGCTGGCGCCGAAAGCATAAACTGACTGCCGCACATAGTTTATGCATGACTGGCTGGACTCCCGCCTTTACCGCCGCTTTTTGATCACATGGCGGAATCGGATGACCGCGCAGCGGACTCCAGCCTTCTGTTACCTGAGGAGAAAATCCACCATGGCCCGCACCGCCTCCCTGTCCGGTTTCCCCGAGTGGCTTCCCGAGGAGCGGCTGGTGGAGCTGCATGTGCTGGACACCCTGCGGCGCGTCTTTGAGCTGCACGGTTTCTCCTCGATCGAAACCCGCGCAGTGGAAACCGTGGGTCAGCTGCTCCGCAAGGGTGAGATCGACAAGGAAGTGTACGGACTCAGCCGCCTGCAGGAGGACGAAGGCGAAGAATCCAAGGCTGCCAAGGGCGACCACCACTCCCTGGCCCTGCACTTTGACCTGACGGTGCCGTTCGCCCGCTACGTGGTGGAGAACGCCGGCTACCTCGCGTTTCCGTTCCGCCGTTACCAGATACAGAAGGTGTGGCGCGGAGAACGTCCGCAGGAGGGCCGCGCCCGCGAGTTCACCCAGGCGGACATCGACATCGTCGGCGACGGCGATCTGCCGTTCCGTTACGACGTCGAAATCGCGCTGGTGATCGCCGAAGCATTGAGCGCCCTGCCCATTCCCGACTTCCGCCTGCGCATCAACAACCGCAAACTAGCGGAAGGCTTCTACCGCGGGATCGGCCTGACGGACACCGCCGGGGTGCTGCGGAGCATCGACAAGCTCGAGAAGATCGGCCCTGCAAAGGTGGCCGAGCTGCTCAAAACAGAGCTGGGGGCCACCGAGGACCAGGCGCAGGCCGCCCTGAGCCTTGCCGGCATCCGCACTGAGGACACGTCGTTCGTGGAAAAGGTCCGCGCGCTGGGCGTCAAGGACGAGCTGCTCGAGGAAGGCCTGAACGAGCTCGAGCAGGTCATTGCGGCCGCCGTGCAGCGTGTTCCGGGCAAGGTAGTGGCGGACCTCAGCATCGCCCGTGGCCTGGACTACTACACCGGAACCGTGGTGGAAACCGTCCTGGTGGGCCACGAACAGCTCGGCTCCATTTGCTCCGGCGGGCGCTACGACGCGCTGGCGAGCAAGGGCAACCGCAAATTCCCGGGCGTCGGCCTGTCCATCGGCGTCACGCGTCTCGTCTCCAGGATCCTGAGCCAGGAGCTGGCCCAGGCAACCCGTTCGGTGCCCACGGCAGTGCTCGTCGCATTGAACAACGACGGCAGCTGGGGTGGTGCCCAGGACGTCGCGGCACAGCTGCGCAGCAGGGGGATATCCACCGAAGTTGCCGCCAAGGCGGAAAAATTCGGCAAGCAGATCAAGTTCGCCGACCGCCGGGGCATCCCGTTCGTCTGGTTCACGGACGACGACGGCAAACACCAGGTCAAGGACATCCGTTCAGGCGAGCAGACAGACGCCGATCCCGCGACCTGGACGCCCTCGGCCGAGGACCTGCACGTCCGCATCTTAAGTCCTAGGCGGCAGCTTCCGTAGCCGCAGCACCAGGAACCGGCCGGCAACACCGGCCGCCAGCACGGCCGCCATGCCCGCCACGGAGGCCAACGGCAGCGTGACGGCAAGAATCAGGCAACCAACGAAACCCGCCGCATTCAGCCACCGGGGCGCGGTGCGCGGCCGTTCGGCCAGGGTGAATGCGGCGGCATTCGTGACCGAATAGTAGATCAGCACGCCGAAGCTCGAGAAACCCACAACGGTCAGCACATCCGCCGTCAGGAGCAGCACAACCACGGCTGCTGCCACCGACAGCTCCGCGACGAACGGGACCGTATCCTGCCCGCCCACCCGGGCCAGGGGAGAGGGCAGGTCCCGCTCCCTCGCCATTGCCATCGCAGTACGGCCGACCCCGGTGATCAGTGCGAGCAGCGCGCCCAGGCAGGCCGCGGCTGCCCCCGCCTGCACCACCGGAGCGCCTTCGGCCAGACCGGAGGACGTCACGGCGTCGAGCAGCGGCGACAGCGATTCCGCCAGCCGCCCCGGGGACAGGTGCCAGAGCAGCAGCACGGCGAGTGCCAGATAGATCGTGAAGGCTGCGGCCAGCGCGGCCAGGATGGCCCGCGGAATGGTGCGGGCGGGATCCTTGACCTCTTCGCCTAGCGTAGCGATCCGGGCGTAGCCGGCGAAGGCGAAGAACATCAGGCCGGCGGCCGGGAGGATCCCCCAGGCGCCGCCCGGGCCTGCGACGGGACCGGCCGGTTCCGGATGCGGCCCCGCAATGCCCGCAACCGTCACAAACACCAGGGTGCCAAGGACGATGGCGAGCAGGATTCTTGTCAACAGGGCGGTGCGGGTGATGCCCATCAGGTTGACACCCGTGAGCACCACGACGGCGGCGACGGCCAGCGGCGTGGCGAAGCCCGGTGCCACATAATGGCCGAAGGTCAGGGCCATGGCCGCGCACGACGCCGTCTTCCCCGTGACAAATCCCCAGCCGGCGATGAAGCCGGGCCATTCGCCGAGCTGCTTGCGGCCGTAGACATAGGTCCCGCCGCTGGCCGGGTACTTGGCGGCCAACTGGGCCGACGCCACAGCGTTGCAATAGGCAATGGCGCCTGCGACCAGGACCGAGAGAACCATCAGCGGGCCGGCCAGCGCCGTGGCGGGGGAGAAGACGACGAACACGCCGGCGCCGAGCATGGAGCCGAGTCCGATGGCGGTAGCGTCAAACACGCCGAGCCGGCGCTGAAGCCGTTGGTGGGTCTGCATGGCGGAAGGTAAGCCTTTCCAACGGGTAAACTCGAACGGGGCTGTTCCCGCAACGGTCCCATTCAACATCATCTCTGTCTTCCTTCTGAAAGGTAAGCTGTGCTGCGCACACATGACCTCGGATCCCTTCGCTCCGAGCACATTGGACAAACCGTTACCCTGGCCGGCTGGGTGGGCCGGCGTCGTGATCACGGTGGTGTGGCATTCGTTGACCTGCGCGATGCCTCAGGCGTCGCCCAGGTGGTAGTCCGCGAAGAAGAGGTCTTCCACGGGCTCCGCAACGAGTACGTGCTCCAGATCATCGGTACGGTTTCCCAGCGCCCCGAGGGCAATGAGAACCCGGCACTGGCCACCGGTGAGATCGAGGTCATTGCCGAGAAGGTGACCATCCTCAACACCTCCGATCCGCTGCCCTTCCAGATCGACGAGCACGTCGAGGTGGGCGAGGAAGCACGCCTGAAGCACCGCTACCTGGACCTGCGCCGCCCTGGCCCCGCCCGCAACCTGCGCCTGCGCTCGGAAGCGAACCGTGTGGCACGCGAGCTGCTCCACCAGGACGGCTTCGTTGAGATCGAGACCCCCACGCTGACGCGTTCGACGCCGGAAGGCGCCCGCGACTTCGTGGTCCCTGCACGCCTCGCGCCGGGTTCCTGGTACGCCCTGCCGCAGTCCCCGCAGCTTTTCAAGCAGCTCCTTCAGGTGGGCGGCTTCGAGAAGTACTACCAGATTGCCCGCTGCTACCGCGATGAGGACTTCCGCGCCGACCGCCAGCCGGAATTCACCCAGCTGGACATCGAAGCGAGCTTCGTGGAGCAGGATGACATCATTTCGCTCGGCGAAAGCATCGTCAAAGCCCTGTGGCAGCTGATCGACGTCGAAATCCCGACGCCCATCCAGCGCATCACGTACGCCGACGCCATGGCGCGCTACGGCTCGGACAAGCCGGACCTCCGTTTCGGCCAGGAACTGACCGAACTCACCGAATTCTTCAAGGACACCAACTTCGGCGTGTTCAAGGCACCCTACGTCGGTGCCGTAGTCATGCCGGGCGGTGCATCGCAGGCACGCCGTGCGCTGGACGCCTGGCAGGAATGGGCCAAGCAGCGCGGCGCCAAGGGCCTCGCGTACGTGCTCTACAAGGAGGACGGCGAACTGGCCGGTCCCGTGGCCAAGAACCTCACCGACACCGAGCGCGCCAGCCTGGCCGACGCCGTCGGGGCCAAGCCCGGGGACTGCATCTTCTTCGCCGCCGGCGAGAAGACCCCCTCCCGTGCACTCCTCGGTGCCGCCCGTGTCGAAATCGGACACCGCACCGGCCTGATCAACCCCTCCGACTGGGCATTCTGCTGGGTTGTGGATGCCCCGATGTTCGAGCCCGCCGCCGCCGCAGTGGCTTCGGGCGACGTGGCCGTTGGTGCCGGCCAGTGGACTGCCGTCCACCACGCCTTCACCTCGCCCAAGCCCGAGTTCATGGACTCCTTCGACCAGGACCCGGAATCGGCCCTGTCCTACGCCTACGACATTGTCTGCAACGGCAACGAAATCGGCGGCGGCTCCATCCGTATCCACGAGCGTGACGTGCAGGAACGCGTCTTCGAACTCATGGGCCTGGACAAGGCAGACGCCGAGACGAAGTTCGGCTTCCTCCTGGAGGGCTTCAAGTTCGGCGCTCCGCCGCACGGCGGCATCGCCTTCGGCTGGGACCGCGTTGTAGCCCTGCTGGCCGGCGTGGAGTCAATCCGCGACGTCATCGCGTTCCCGAAATCCGGCGGCGGGTACGACCCGCTGACGGCAGCTCCGGCGCCGATCACGGCGCAGCAGCGCAAGGAGGCCGGCGTCGACTTCAAGCCCGAGGCCAAGAAGGCGGAACAGGCCCCCAAGAAGGCCGACGACGCAGCCAAATAGACTTAACTGATCGTCAGCAAGGCTCCCCGGGAAACCGGGGAGCCTTTGCTGTCCCCAAGCCGTTAAAGGAGGCCGATGGAACGGCAGACGACCCCCGCCCTGGAAGCATTGATGGACGCCGCCTGGCCCGCTCCCGACCGGGAGGAATCCGGCGGGTGGGTTCTTCGCGCCGCCAGCGGCGTGACCCAGCGTGCAAACTCCATCTGGCCCCGCTCGGAGCCGGAGGGAACCCCGCACGAACGGCTGGCCCTGCTCCGGGATGCGCGCGCCTGGTACCGCAACCGCCGGCTGCCCGTGATCTTCCAGGTCTTCGACGATGCCCGGAGCTCCGCGCTGAATGCGGTCCTCGATGAGGAAGGCTTCACCCGCCAGTCCGAGACCCTGATCCTCGTGCGAGGTGCCGGCGGGGATGCGCCGGCACCTGACGCCGGCGTCGAGCTCTCGGCACAGCCGACGGAGGAGTGGCTGCGGCTTTGGTGGAGCGTTGACGGCCGCGGTGACAGGGAATCCCTCGCCACTGCCCGCGGAATCCTCGAAGGCTGCCGGTCGCTGTACGCGCTGGTGAGGGACGACGACGGCGTGCCCGCCGCCGTCGGACGCCTTGCGGTTCCTCCCGGCGGGGCAGACAGCAGGGGCGGCCTGTACTGCATGGCAACCCGTCCGGATGCCCGGCGCCGCGGCTACGCAAACCGGGTGCTGCGGTCGTTGCTGGGGGCGGGGGCGGCGCAAGGGCTGGACGGGTACTGGTTGCTGGTGACAGCGGCCAATTCCGGTGCCCGGGAACTGTATGCCCGGGCCGGCTTCCGGGAAGCCGGCCGCTACCTTTACCGGCAGGAGCGGCCGAAGCGGCACCTCACCGGCTGCTAGGTTCGTTCGGTCGCGTAGCTTTCGGTGGCGTAGTGCAGTCCGACCCACGGGGAGGCGGCCAACTCGCCGCCGTCAACGGTTGTCGCGGCTGCTGGGGTTGCCTCCAGCGGCATGATGGTTCCTTTCGGGCTGTCGGTCGGAGTCACAGGTTTTGCAGCTCCCGGCGGCGGGCGGTACCGGTGAGGTAAGGAGCACCCAGTTCCTCGATCGGCGTCCTGTACGTCTCCCGGGAGTAGTACACCGAGGCTGCTGCGACGAGCATGCACACCGTCCCGAAGACAGCCACGGGAACCCAGCCGATGACGCCCGGGGTCAGGAGCATCCCGGCGATCATCGGGGCGAAGCCGGCAAGGACGAGTCCCAGTTGGTTTCCCATCGCCATGCCGGTGTAGCGAACCGGGGCGGCGAACTGTTCGGCGAAGAACGAGGGCCAGATGCCGTTGAAGCCCGAGTACAGCACCGTCATATTGAGGAAAGCGGCCAGGAAGACCAGGACGATGTTGCCGGAGGACAGTGCAAGGAAGTACAGGAAGATGGTGATCGAGCAGCCGATTGCGGCGGTCAGCAGCAGGGGGCGCCGTCCGACCCGGTCCGAGAGCTTCGCGGCCAGCGGCATGGCGAACATCGACAGCCCGATGGCTACTGCATTGACGGTCAGGATGGAAGCGCGGTCAAAGCCTGCGGTGGAGGTGGCGTACGCCAGTCCGAAGACCGTGAAGATGGTCTGCATGACGGACATGATCGACATGCCCACAACGCGCAGCACATCGGCGCCCTGGAACCTGAGTACTTCCTTGAGCGGCATCGGGGCGACCTGCTGGTGCTCCTGGGCCTCTTCGAAGACCGGTGTTTCGTCCAGGTGCGTCCGCACCCAGTAGGCGATGGCCAGGACCACGATGGAGAGCCAGAACGGGATGCGCCAGCCCCAGCTCATCATCGCTTCCTGCGGCAGGGCCGTGACCGGAATGAACACGAGGGTGGCCAGAACCATGCCGGAGGCATATCCCGTCATCACGAAGCTGGTGAAGAAGCCGCGTTTGCCTTCGGGCGAGTGTTCCAGGGTGAGGGTGGAGGCGCCGGCCGATTCCGCGCCGGCGGAGAAGCCCTGCGCGAGCCGCCCGGCCACCAGGAGGATCGGCGCCCAGACGCCGACCTGCTCGTAGGTGGGCAGGAACCCGATGCCCAGCGATGCCAGGCCCATGATGCCCAGGGTCAGCAGCAGGATCTTCTTCCGGCCCAGTTTGTCGCCGAAGTGGCCCATCACCAGGCCTCCGACCGGCCGCGCTACGTAGGCGACGCCGAAGGTGGCAAAGGCGCCGATCAGGCCGATGGCAGGGTCGGCGGAAGGGAAGAACAGGTGCGGGAACACGAGGGCTGCGGCGGTTCCGTAGATGAAGAAGTCGTAGTACTCCAGCGTGCTGCCGAGGAAGGATGCCAGGGCTGCCTTGCCCGGCGTTTTCCGTGGGGCCGACTGCGCGGCCGACTGCGTTGCGGGCTGAGTTGTGGATGCAGACTGCATGGGGATCTCCTTAAGACTGCGTTGTCTTAGTGGTGGCCGCAGGGGTCTCCCCGAGGTGGAAGTCCACCGAAAGGACCTGCTGGCTGTTGGGGAACGAGTACGCCTTCAGCGGCTCGTGGAGCGGGTGCGTGTTGTACACCGCTATGTCCTCGACCGTTTCGAAGTCGGCCACAATGGCGTAGTCGAAGGAACGCTCGGTGTTGAGGACATCCGCGCCGTGGCTGAGGCTGAGCATGCCGGGGATCTTGCCGGTCATGTTGTTGAGGCCGTTGATCCAGGCCTGTTTGTCGGCGGGCGGGAAGCCCGGCTTGAACTTGAAGAGCACGGTGTGGCGGATCATCTCAGGCACCCACCAGTTCCACGGTGGGCCCAGCCTGTTCGGCGGGCTGTTCCGCGGAGCGGTACTCCGGTGACAGGCCGGCGATGGTGCGTCCGGCGAGGTAGCCCATGGTCATGATCGGTCCAAGGGTGGCCCCGGCGCCCGGGTAGCCTGCGGCGTAGGCATTTTCCGTGGTGTTGCCGGCGGCGAACAGGCCCGGGATGGGCTGGTTGTCGACGTCGAGCACCCTGGCCAGCCCGTCGGTTGCCACGCCGCCGTTGGTGCCGAAGGCGCCGTTGACCACCTCCAGGGCGTAGAACGGTCCGGACCGGAGTGGGCCGAGCGAGGGGTTCGGCCACGGGTTGTCGTCGTCGCCCCAGTACTTGTCGTAAGCGCTCTCGCCGCGGCCGAAGTCCGGATCCTCGCCCTTGACGGCGAAGGCGTTGAACCGGGCCACGGTCGCAGTGAGGTTTTCTGCCGGAACGTTGATTTTTGCGGCCAGTTCCTCGAGGGTTGCCGCCTCGATCAGGTAGTCCGGCGTGGGCTTGCCGGCGCGGTGCGCCAGGATGCCGTAGCGCTCCAGGTAGGCGTGGTCCACCACTACGTGTGCCGGCGTGTTGAGCGTCCGGTTCGCGGCCGAGTCCCAGGACTGCAGGCATCGGGCCAGGTCGTTGTAGTTCTGCGACTCGTTGGCGAACCGGCGGCCATGGCGGTTCACCATGATCGAGCCCGGGCCCTGGCGTTCGAAGCGGAGCAGGGTGCCCACGGGCTGCCCGTCGCGTGTGTCACCGGTGACGGACATCGGCGCCCACCAGGCTTCGCGGGTGCCGCGGGTCTGGCCGCCGATGCGCTGCGACATCCGCAGCCCGTCGCCGGTGTTCGAGGGCGGCGAGCACATCGTGTACAGCCGGGACGCGAGCATGGAGTCGGCCAGTGCCTTGTCCCACTCGAAGCCGCCGGTGGCCAGCACCACACCGTCGTTTGCCCGGAAGGTTTCGCCGGATTCCAGTTCGACGCCGGTCACCCGGCCGCTGTCCGTCAGCAGCCGGTGCCCCCTTGCCCCGGTGGCCAGGGCAGCACCATCGCGGACCAGGCTGGCCAGCAGCATGGAGACGAGAGCCTGGCCTTTGGCCACCAGGCCTTCCTCCTGGCGGCCGGCCAGTTCGTCCCACGGGAACTTGGTGAAGGCGCCCCACTCTTCGTATTCCTGCATGGTGAACGGCGCCCGGCCGTCGCTGCGCACGTGTACCTTGAGATCGCCCAGGGCTTCGGTGCTGTTGAACAGCTCTGGCTCCACCGTCCTGCCGCCCTCCAGAGCGCCGGGCAGGTCCTGCCGGTAGTCCGGGAAGTTGTCGAGGAAGATAAAGCGGACCCCGCATTCCTCCTCCACGAAGCGGAGCATCCGGTCCCCGAAGGTCAGGGCTGCGTCCAGGAGTTCCCCACGGCCGCGCCCGCGGGCTACGGCGCGCACATACTCGGCGGCTGCCTCCTTGGAATCGGTGATCCCGGCCTTCCGGGCGTGGTGGTTGTCCGCCACCCAGAGCATGCCGCCGGACACGGCGGAGGTCCCGCCCAGCAGGCCGCTCTTCTCCAGGACGACGACGGACTTGCCGGCACGGGCGGCAGTGGCCGCCGCTGTGAGCGCGCCCGCACCGGAACCGACGACGACGACGTCGTAAGTGTCCGCGGGGGCGCCGTTGACGAATTTCATGGGGTGTTGCCTTTCAAGAGGAAGATGGTCGCAGCTGCAGTTGGGGTGTGGCGTCAGACAGCCGTGTAGCCGCCGTCGATCACGAGCTCGGAGCCCGTGGTGAAGCGCGATTCGTCGGACGCCAGGTACAGCACGCCGTAGGCGATCTCGTCCGGCTGGCCCTGGCGGGGCAGCGGGTTGGAGCCGACCAGCTGCTGGTAGTAGGCCTCGGCGCCGATGTCGGACTGTTCGGCCGAGCGGCGGCTCATCCGGGTGTTCATCGATCCGGGGTGGATGGAGTTCACCCGGATGCCGTAACTTCCGTAGGCCGCAGCGTCCGACTTGCTCAGGAGCCGGACGGCGCCCTTGGTGGCGTGGTAGAGCGGCACATTCCTGCCTCCGGTCAGACCGTGGATGGAGGAGAAGTTGACGATGCTGCCGGCCCCCTTTTCGATCATGCCGGGAACCACGTGCTTGGTCATCAGCCAGACGCCCTTGACGTTGACGTTGAAGATCAGGTCGAAGTCCGTGACGGAGGCGGTGTGGGAGGCGCCGGCGGGGCCGATGATTCCGGCGGCGTTGACCAGGATGTCCGGCGCGCCCAGGTCGTCGCGGACCCGGCGGATGGCATCGGCGACGCTGTCCTCGCTCGTGACGTCGACGTCGTATTCACTGATGTTTGCGTGGGCCGCGGCGGCCGGGATGCCGGCAACGTCCAGGCTGGCAACGACCGCGCCGTGCTCAGCCAGGAGGGCGGCGGTGGCGCTGCCCAGGTCGCCGCGGCCTCCGGTGACGATGGCGGTCTTTCCGGCCACTCTGTTCGGTGTGGGATTCATGGGGTGCTCCTCGTGCTCCTGCAGCCTCTTCGCTGCGTCCTAGCCAGAGTGGCAGGGGAGCTGTGACCGGAACCACACGATTGCCGATGAACGGTAAAGCCAACATTCAGACTCTGATCAGTGACTCTGCCTCAGAGTGCCCTTCAGCTCGCCCCGCCAGCCGAGTGCCCTGGAAATACCCCGGGCGGCGGCCAGCAGGACGGGGACCCGGGCGGCCGCGTTCTCCTCGTTGCGCGGCACCACCACGCTGAGGGCGGCGCGGACGGTGTTGTCGGTCCCAAAGACGGGGACGGCGATGCCGCTGGATTCGGGCACGATCACGCCCGGCATGGCAGCGAACCCGCGCTGCCTGATCTCGGCCAGATGGCGGCGAAGCAAAGCTGGATCGGTCAGGGTGGTTTCGGTGAACTTCGTCAGGGGCCGGGCCAGGAAGCTGTCCTGATAGGCGGCGGGGGAATGTGCCAGCAGAACCAGGCCCGAGGACGTTGCGTGCACCGGCAGCCTGCCGGCGATCTTGGTGATGTCGACGATGGTCTTGTCGGAGCCCAGCCGCTCGATGTACAGGACCTCGTCCGAATCAAGGATGCCCAGGGTGGTGGAGTGCTGCACTACTGCCTGGACGTCCTCCATGAACGGCAGGGCAGCCTCCCGCAGTCCCAGCATCTTGGATCCGCGGGAAACAAGTTCCCACATCCGGGTGCCGATGTGGATATCACCGCCGGGTTCGCGTTCGAGGAGCCGTTCGAGCAGCAGATCGTTGACAAGCCGGTAGGTCGTGGTCACGGGCAGTCCTGTCCGGCGCCCCAGTTCGGCGACGCTCATGGAGGTGTGCCGGTCATCGAACGCGCTCACGATCTTAACGAAGCGGCCGATGATCGACTCGCCCGATGCGGAATTGGCCACGCTTCCTCCTCAGGATTCCCGCTCAATGGTAATCCTCCTCCCGGGTGCCGGTGCCACCGGCTCTACTGGGGCTTTAGCCTTGCACCCGGCTGCCGCGAGGATGCGGGCAGCCGACTGAACGGAGCAGTAACCATGAACAGGACAAGAACAATGAGCAACGCACCAACCATGAGCACGACAATCTGTGATGTCCTCATTATCGGCTCCGGTGTGGCCGGGATGGCCGCGGCGCTGAAAGCCGCTTCGCAGGGTTTGACCGTGGTTGTTGCGGAGAAGGAACAGTACTTCGGCGGAACGACGGCGATTTCGGCTGGCTGGGCATGGGTCCCCGGCAACAAGCAGGGCGTGGCGCAGGGGGACACCCGGGAGGACGCCGAGACGTACCTGAAAAGCCTTGCCCCGGAGACGTTCAACGAAGCGGGCGTCCGGGATTTCCTGGACACCGTCCCTGAGGCGATTTCCTTTTTTGAGAACGAAACCGAGGTGAAGTTCACCTACCCGGAAAAGTCCCCCGACTACCAGATGGACCTGCCAGGCGCGAAACTGTCCGGCCGGGCCATCCTGCCGCAGGACGTTGATGCGCGCGTGCTTGGGGACAAGCGTCTCCTGATGCAGCCCTACATGAGTTCCTACACTGTGTTCGGCTACATGCCCCAGGTGGGACCCGACATCAATGAGTTTTTCCACGTTAACCAGTCGGTGAAATCCTTCGTTTATGTGGCGAAGAAGCTGCTCCGCACGTGGGCCGACGCCGCCCGCTACAAGCGTCCCGTCCTGCGCTCCAACGGCAACGCCCTGATGACCCGCATGGTCAAGAGCGCCGACGACCTGGGCGTGCGGCTGTGGAACTCCTCACCCGCGCTTTCGCTGACCCGGGACGACGCCGGAACCATCACAGGCGCAGTACTCGGCGGCGAGCACGCCGCCACTGTGACAGCTCGCATGGGGGTCATCCTCGCCGCCGGCGGCTTTTCCGGCAACAAGGAACTTCGGCAGCAGTACTTCCCACACGACGCCGACGGCGACGACCACTACACACCGACCGTTGGCCACGGCGGGGACGCCGCGACTTTGGCGCTGAGTGCCGGCGGGCACATCGACGATTCCGTTTTCAGCGTGGGTTCCTGGGCGCCGGTGACGGTGTTCAAGTACCTCAACGGCCAGCAGAGGCTCTTTCCGCACCTGCGGGCCATCGGCCTGCCTGGCCTGATCGCCGTCGACCGTCACGGCAAGCGCTTCGGAAACGAGGCCCTCAGCTACCACGACTTTGGCGGGGCTATGATCGGTCACAACAAGGACGAGGACAAAACCTACGGGTACGTGATCGGAGACGCGAAGACGATGCACAAATATGGCATTGGCTACGCAAAGCCCTGGCCGATGCCCCGCGGCTATTTCTACAAAACCGGATACCTGGTCAAGGCGGACACCCTGGCGGAACTGGCCGGAAAGCTCGGAATCGATCCCGAGGGCCTCACAGCGACCGTGGCTGAATTCAACCCGGCAGCGGAGCGCGGTGAGGATCCGGCATTTGGCCGCGGCTCCACGCTGTACAACCACTTCCGGGGCGACCTTGAACACAAGCCGAATCCGAACCTCGCCCCGGTCGGCAAGGGCCCGTATTACGCCGCGAAGATCCAGATGGGCGACCTGGGCACCTTCGCCGGAGTCGGCGTCAACGAACGGTCCGAAGCTGTCACCGCCGAAGGAACGGCCATTCCGGGCCTCCTTGCCGTTGGCGCAGCCGCGGTGAGCGTTTTCGGCGGCGGCTACCCGGGCTACGGCTCGCACATTGGGCCTGCCCTCGTGTTCGGCTACCGGGCGGGCCGCGACATCGCCAAGCTCGCAGCTAGCAGGGGCGTGGAACGCGCCGCCACTGTGGAAGCCGGCTAGGGCGCAGGGCCGGGACGTTCATGGCCAACTCACCATCCGGAGAATCGGTGATCAGCCGCGTCGTGCGGCTCATGAGTGCATTCGACCGGAACCTGCCCACCATGACGCTCTCGGGCCTCGCCCACCGCGCAGGCCTTCCCCTGACAACCACCCACCGTCTCGTGGACGATCTGGTCGTTCACGGCCTGATCGAGCGGCTGCCGGATGGGAGCCTGCGCTCCGGGATGCGGATGTGGGAGCTGGCCGCACGGGGCTCGCGTGCGCTGACTCTCCAAGAGCTGGCGCTGCCTTTTATGGGCGATGTCCAGGCGGCCGTGCACCAACACACCACGCTGGCCGTGCTGGACCACGGGACGGTGCTCTACGTGGAGCGCCTGTCCGCGCCTGAGTCCAGCCTGGATGCGGCCCACATTGCCCAGAGGATGCCGATTCACGCCGCCTCGTCCGGCCTCGTGCTGCTGGCTTTCTCCCCGCCTGCCTTCCAGGACGAGGTGCTGTCACGACCACTGGAGGCGGTGACCGCCGAGACCAATACCGACCCGGCCCTCATCCGGAAGCAACTGGCCGACATCAGGCAGCGCGGCTACGTGGCACCGCCAGGTATTGGCGTCCTGGAGTGGACCGGCATCGCCGTGCCCGTCTTTGGCCCGGACAACACTGTCGCTGCAGCGCTCAATGCCATCGTGCCGCGACGGGAAGCCGCCGTTCCGCTGACCGTCCCTGCGCTACTGACGGCCGCCCACGGGATTTCCCGGGCGCTAAAGGCTGCCCAGGCGCCCGGGCGCTAACCGTTTTCCTTGCAGTGCCGGCGTCGAATGCTGCTGCGCAGACTTTCACAACCGATGAACGGAAGTCCTATGGGGCGGGCGTGGGATCGGTAGGCATGGTTGTGTGAGACGTGGATCACGTTCTCCAACTTCGACAAAAGGACAATGATGTCTCCTGCCACGACAGAGTTTTCAGCAGCACCTGCCGCCGATCCGCGGACCGCCGAGGCCCCGGAACTGCCCCCGTATTCCCACGACCTGAGCTGGCCCGAGGGCATGGCTCCGTTCAAGGTCGTCGACGACGGGACGCAGGGTGATCCCTACGCCCACTATGAGTGGATGCGGGAGAACGCCCCTGTGCTCCGTGCACATTCACCCGTATCGGATGTGTGGTTCATTTCCCGCTATGACGATGTACGCAAGGCAATGCGGGCCCCCAAGGTCTTCTCCTCCCAGGTTGTGGACCCGGTCCCGCTGACCTTCCTCACCCTCTTTGACGCCCCCAACCACACCCGGCTGCGCCAGGTCGTGGCCCAGGCCTTCATCCCGAAGGCGATCGCCCGCTTCGAGGACCGGGTCCGCGAAAACGCCGAAAAGTACCTGGCCCCGATGCTAACCGCCGGCGGCGGCGACGCCGTGGACGACTACGCCATCCCGCTCAGCATGTCCACCATCAGCGCCCTGCTCGACGTGCCCGCCGAGGACTTCGACAAGATGAAATTCTGGTCCGACGAAACCTTCAGCTATTTCGGCCGGCTCGCCCGCAACGCCCAGGGCACCGGCACCGACGAGCAGAGCACCTTCGAGTTCTTCGCCTACCTGAAGGACACCATGGAGCGCCTCTACCGGGAGGAGAGCGACTCGGTCGGCGGCCATATCGCCCGGATGTGGAAGGACGGCCTGCTCAGCGAGAAGGAAGCCAAGGAACTCTGCGCCTTCGTCTTTGTCGCCGGTCACGACACCACCACCATCCTGCTGGCCAACGCCTTCCGCGTTTTCAGCGAACAGCCTAACTTGCTGGACCGGATCCGCCGGAACCCGGACGATGCGAACCTGTTTGTCGAGGAGCTGGCCCGCTACCGCGGCACGGTGCAGCGGGCCAGCCGGATCACCAAGGAGGCAGTGGAGGTCGCCGGGGTGACGATTCCGGCCGGCGCCATCGTGCGCCTCCTGCCCGCCGCCGCGAACCGGGACAGCAGCAAGTATCCCGACGGTGAGCGTTTCGACATCGACCGCAACACCGAGGGCCACCTCGGGTTCGGCCACGGCGTCCACAGCTGCCTGGGGGCTCCCCTCGCGCGGCTTGAGGTCCTGGTCACCGTGAAGCTCCTCGCCGAAAAGCTGGGATCCCTCGCTGTCGATCCCAGGAAGCCGATCGAATACGTGCGTGGAAACAACCTGACGAACTCGGGACCGGAGCACCTCCACGTGAACCTGGAGCAGGCCAATGCGTGAGCCGATGAAACAGGAACCGAAGATCGGAGCCACTCCTCCGGTGATCATCGTGGGTGCCGGACACGCCGGCGTTGCCGTCGCCGCGGGACTCCGTGCCCGGGGCTGGGAAGGCGGCATTCTGCTGCTCGACGCGGAGAAGGAGACGCCCTACGAACGTCCGCCGCTTTCCAAGGAACTCCTCAAGGACGGCGCGCCGGATGAGTCTGCCGTCCTGCGCAAGGAGAAGTTCTACCAGGACAAGGGCATCGACCGGCTGCCAGGCGTCACCGCGGACTCCATCGACCGGCAGAACCGCAGGGTCCTGCTGTCCAACGGCAGCCAGCCCGCTTACCACAGGCTCGTCATCGCTACAGGGTCGCGGGCGCGGCCCCTCACGGTACCCGGCGCGGGTCTTCCCGGCGTCCAGTCCCTGAGAACACGGGCCGACGCCCTCGAACTCAAGCGCCTGCTGGTCCGGGGAACCCGCGTCGCCATCATCGGCGCCGGGTACATCGGACTGGAAGTAGCGGCCGCGGCGGCCGCCCGGGATTGCCAGGTCACGGTGCTGGAGTTCCAGGACCGTGTGATGAGCCGCGTGACCTCCGCCCCGGTCTCGCGCCACTTCGAACGGCTCCACGGACAGCACGGCGTCCGGTTCGTCTTTGGCGCCGCCGTGACAGCGATTGAAGGAGACGGACGGGCGGAGCGTGTAATCACGGCGGACGGCACCGTCTTCCACGCCGACGTCGTACTGGCCGGGATCGGGGTGATGCCCAACCAGGAGCTGGCCGCAGACGCCGGGCTCGAGTGCCGGGACGGCATCCTGGTGGACGGGGACGGCCGGACTTCCGACCCCGCGGTCTACGCCGCCGGTGACGTCACCCGGTTCACCAGCCCGACTGACGGCGCCAGCCAGCGACTGGAATGCATCCAAAACGCGCTGGCGCAGGCCGACAGGGTTGCCGCCCACATCACCGGCCAGGACGCCGCAGCTCCGGAAATCCCCTGGTTCTGGACCGTCCAGCACGGGGTCCGGCTGCAGACTGCCGGGGTGCGCCACCCCGACGACGACGTCATCGTGCGCGGCGACCCCGCTACCGGCAAGTTCTCGGTGGTCTATCTCCGCGACGGCCGGCTCGCCGCCGCCGACACCATCGCGAACCTCGCCGACTTCCGGCCGGCCAGGAAACTGATTGCCCAAGGGACGCGAATCGACCCGACGCTGGCAGCCGATCCCGGCATCCCCCTTACCAACGCCATTCTCAACGACCCCACTCCCGCCGACCCCACTCCCGCTGACGCTGCCCTTGCAGCGGCCCGAATCTAAGGAACCGCCATGAGCAACAACAAACTCACCGTCGTCGACCGCGAGGGCTCCACCCACAAGCTCGAATGGGAACCGGACCAGACCCTGATGGAGGCCCTGCGTGACAACGACCTTCCGGTCCTCGCCTCCTGCGGCGGCACTGCCTCCTGCGCCACCTGCCACGTCTTCCTCGATAAGGAGGTCTTCGACACCCTGGGGGAGCGCAGCGAGGATGAACTGGAACTGCTCGTCGAGGCGGAGGGCTACCGGGAGTGCGGCTCCAGGCTCTCCTGCCAGCTGGGCTTCAGCCAGAACCTCAACGGAGCCACCGTCACTTTGGCTCCCGAGGAGTAACGGGCCCGCAAGCCTAGGCCGGCGGGTCGGTCACCAGGATGCGCACCGAACACAGGTCTGCGGCCGCCCGCTTGAGCACGGAGGCACGGGGATCCGGGACGTCCAGGAACGAAAGCCGGGTCAGTGCCGCGTAGTGTTTCAGCACGGGTTCGGCGAGGACCTGCTCCGCCAGCGTGCGGTCGCCGCCAAGCGCCAGGTATTCGATCCGGTGGCCGCCGAAGATCCGGCCGGCGTGCTCCGCGACCGCCTCCACGAGGGCATCCGCCTGGTTGGCGCGCCGCCGGGCGAAGCGCTGCTGGGACCAGCCGCCGGCCGCAGTCCTGGACTGCACGTGGCGGGTGCCCGTCTTGGATGCCAGGGCGGCGCCGTCACGGACCACCGCCACGGAATAGCCGCCGCGGCGGACAAGCACCAACCCGAGCGTGCGGGACTGCGCCGCCAGCGACGCGAGCCGCGACACCGCGTCGGTTCCTGTCCCGGGCCGGCCGTCCGCCGGCCAAGGGGCCTGCAGCAGCGCCACGGCGCCGTCGTCCGCGGCGAGGCGGAGGCCGCCGTCGGGCTCTTCCTCCGTGAGGGTGCCGTGGCTTGCGGCGAAGCGCTCCACCCACCCCGGCAGCCGGGCGCCGGAGACAAACGCCACTCGGGACTCTGGGGTGGGCATCGCGTGGTCTCCGTTGTCTGTGCGGTCATTGAACAAGAAGTAGCCTATCTATGTGGATGATCTCTTTGGCCAAGGGCCGGATAACGACGACGACGGCGGGACAGCGGCGCCGTCCGGTTCGGCGGTTTCCGGGCCGGACGCCGGCCGGACGCGGCCCCGGAGCCCCCTGGCGGTCCGGATGCGGCCCCGGACCCTCGATGACGTAGTGGGCCAGCAACACCTGCTGGGACAGGGGTCCCCGTTGCGGCAGCTGGCGGCCGGCGCCGGGGCCGACTCCGCCGGACCGGCCGGACCGACGTCGCTCATCCTGTGGGGTCCGCCGGGAACCGGCAAGACCACGCTGGCCCATGTGATCGCCAAGGGCCCCGGCCGGAAGTTCGTGGAGCTCTCCGCCATCACCGCGGGCGTGAAGGACGTGCGGCGCGTCATGGACGAAGCGCTCACCGCGAGGGACCTCTACAAAACCACCACTGTCCTTTTCCTCGACGAGATCCACCGGTTCAACAAGGCCCAGCAGGACGCGCTGCTGCCCGGCGTCGAAAACCGCTGGGTGGTGCTGGTCGCCGCCACAACGGAGAATCCGTCCTTTTCCGTCGTCTCGCCGCTGCTGTCCCGGTCGCTCCTGCTGACGCTCCGCCCGCTGACGGATGCGGACGTTGAGGGGCTGGTCCAGCGGGCAGTGACCGATGCCCGCGGGCTGAACGGGAAAGTGGAGCTCAGCGATGAAGCGCTGGCCCACCTGGTCCGGTTGTCCGGCGGCGACGCGCGCCGCGCTCTCACGGCGCTGGAAGCGGCGGCGGGCGTGGCTTTCGGTGATGCCGACGACGCCGACGACGGCCCCGTCACCGTGGAACTGCGGCACACCGAACGCGCCCTCGATGTTGCAGCCGTCAGGTACGACCGGGCAGGTGACCAGCACTACGACGTAGCCAGCGCCTTCATCAAATCCATTCGGGGCTCCGACGTCGATGCCGCGCTGCATTACCTGGCGCGCATGCTGGAAGCGGGGGAGGACGCCCGGTTCATCGCCCGCCGCATTGTGATTTCGGCCGCGGAGGATGTTGGCATGGCCGACCCCACGGCCTTGCAGACCGCCGTTGCCGCTGCCCAGGCCGTGCAGCTGATCGGCATGCCCGAAGGTCGCATCGTGCTGGCTGAAGCCGTGGTCCACCTGGCAACGGCCCCGAAGTCCAACGCCGCGTACATGGGCATCAACAAAGCCACCGCAGACGTCCGGGCCGGCCTGGGCAACGGCATCCCCGCCCACCTGCGGGACGCCCACTACCCGGGATCCAAACAGCTCGGGCACGGGCAGGGCTACAAGTACGCGCACGATGCCCCGCATGCCGTTGCCACGCAGCAATATCCGCCGGATGACCTGGTGGGCCGGGACTACTACCAGCCAACCGCCAATGGTGCCGAACGCGAGATTTCCACCCGGCTGGAGCGGCTGCGGAAGATCATCCGCGGCGGCTGACCGGCCCCGTCCGAACGCTCCCGGGCGTTACCCGTTGACTTCCGGCGGCGGAGGGCTAACGTTGAATTACGTCAGCATGGATCTGTTGAACGTGCGTGCCTTGAGGGGGGACATCAGCAAAAATGCCGGTTGTTCGGACACTCAGGCCCCAGGTCGGGGCTGGCACAACACAAGCCCGGCACCACCCCCATGCGCCCTCTTCCCAGTTCCCAGGTAGTGTCCTATGTCCGTAAATTTCGTCACAGCACTGTCCGTAAAATCCTTTGACATCCCGGACAAGAAGCGTTGCCCCGACAAGGCTGAGTTTGATCTTGTCACCGTCAACGACTACTCGGTGGCCCGTCTGATTCTCAATCCGGGCTGGCGGTGGTCGGAGAGCAGCAAGCCCTTCGAGAAGACGGACTTCTGCCAGCACAACCATCTCGGATTCTGTGTCTCCGGTGTCTTGGAAGTGGAAACCGCCGACGGCGTCCGTTCCACGATCCACGCCAACGACACCTACACGCTTCCGCCCGGCCACGATGAGTGGGTGGTGGGATCGGAGCCGTTCGTTGCCGTGGAGTTCCTGGGCACCGCCTCCTTTGGCCGGCCGTCCAGCCGCGGTGTCCATGCCCGGATCTGACTGCGCCTGCATCTGACAGTGGCCTGACCGTAGCGCCCTGACCTGGCTCCGGCCGATCAGGCCGCAGGCCTCATCGTGGTAGGATTGTTCGTTGTCTGGCAAGGCACGGACGCACAATCCACTGATTTTCAGCATTTCATGCTGTGGTGTGGTTATGCCCTGTGCCCAGTAGCAAAAGGCAGCGGTTGGCCGATGCTCTCCATCGTGGAGGCCAGTAACACTGACACACCGCAGATATTGGAAGGACACAAGTGGCTAACAACACTCGTGCTCGCCGTACCGCACGCCTTTCGCGTGCACTCGGCATTGCTCTGACCCCCAAGGCCGCCAAGTACATGGAGCGCCGCCCGTACGGCCCCGGTGAGCATGGCCGTGCCCGCAAGAAGCAGGACTCCGACTACGCCGTACGTCTGCGCGAAAAGCAGCGTCTGCGCGCCCAGTACGGCATCCGCGAAGCCCAGATGACCCGTGCCTTCGAAGAAGCACGCCGCACCAAGGGCCTGACCGGTGAAAACCTGATCGAACTGCTCGAAATGCGTCTCGACGCCCTCGTGCTGCGTGCCGGCTTCGCCCGCACCATCGCCCAGGCCCGCCAGCTGGTTGTGCACCGCCACATCCTGGTTGACGGCATCCGCGTTGACCGCCCGTCCTTCCGCGTCGGCGAGGGCCAGCTGGTCCACGTTCACAGCCGCAGCGAAACCATGCCTCCGTTCCAGGTTGCAGCGGCCGGCGCACACCGCGACGTCCTGCCCCAGGTTCCGGCCTACCTAGACGTCAAGCTTGACGCCCTGCAGGCACGCCTGGTTCGTCGCCCGAAGCGCTCCGAGGTTCCCGTAACCTGCGAAGAGCAGCTCGTCGTCGAATTCTACGCACGCTAAATACCAGCAGCGTATACAAAGAAGCCCGTGGCAAGCGCCGCGGGCTTCTTTGTATGTAAGGTACTGGGGGGACTTCCGCGACAGCGGCCATGATGCCGCCGCGGAACCCGCAGCAGTCCACGGAATCACAAGGAGATGAACGTCTATGTCTGGTGGCGATATTGCCGGCCTGATCGCGGCAGGGGTGTTTGCGCTCCTCGTGCTGATCCTCGCCGTGCCGATCCTGAAGCTCGGACGGGTTTTTGACGAAGTCCGGACGTCCATCCGCGCAATCAGCGACGGCGCCACGCCACTCATGGACGAAGTCACGGCCACGGTTTCCACCACCAACCAGCAGCTGAAAAAGGTTGACGGCATCTCGTCCAACGTCTCGGACGCCTCAGCCAACATCTCCGCGCTCTCGTCACTCGTGGCCGCGACGGTGGGATCCCCGCTGATAAAGGTGGCAGCCTTCAGCTACGGTGTCCGCTCCGCCCTGTCAGCCCGCAAGAAACCCGCCACCGGCCGCCGCAGCCGCTAATCCAGACGGAGAGCACTCAATGAAAAGAATTCTCTGGATGGGAATCGGCGTCGCCATCGGCGTCATCGCGTTCCGCAAAATCACCGAGGCGCAGTCCACCCTTGGGCCCGAAGGCCTGAACCGGGCGGTGGGCCGCCTGGCTGACGGCATCTACGATTTCGCGGACGCCGTGCGGGACGGAATGCAGGAGCGCGAAACCGAGCTGCGGACGGCCCTGGGCATCGACAGCCAGGACGTGGCGCGGCGCTAGCTCCCTCCACCAGGACCAGCCAGCAGCCAGTCCGGTGTCCGGGCGCGGACATCGCACCGCCCCCAGTGGGGGAGAATTAAACTGGCAGCCCCGGCAGACGCCACCGCAGATGCCCAGGCAGCCACGCGTTTGCGTGACCTCACGCATCTGACCCATACGCATCAGAACTACACGCAGTACACCAAGAAGGGTAAGTAACCAGGTTATGAAGTCGCAGGAGATCACCAAGCGCTGGATCGACTTTTTTGTCAGCAAGGGACACACGGCGGTGCCCTCCGCATCCCTGGTCTCCAGCGACCCCTCCCTGCTGTTCACGGTGGCCGGCATGGTGCCGTTCATTCCGTACCTGACGGCCCGCGAAGAGGCGCCTTACAACCGCGCCACCAGCGTGCAGAAGTGCATCCGGACCGGCGACATCGAGGAAGTCGGCAAGACGGCACGCCACGGCACCTTCTTCCAGATGTGCGGCAACTTCTCCTTCGGCGACTACTTCAAGGAAGACGCCATCAAGTTCGCCTGGGAACTGCTCACCACGGGAGTTGACGACGGCGGCTACGGCCTGCCGCCCGAGAAGCTCTGGGTCACCGTCTATGAAGAGGACGACGAGGCCGAGCAGCTCTGGCTCACCAACACGGGCATGCCCGCCGAACGGATCCAGCGGATGGGCAAGGCAGACAACTACTGGTCCACCGGCCAGCCCGGCCCGGCCGGCCCCTGCTCCGAGATCTACTACGACCGCGGCCCGTCGTACGGCGTCGAGGGAGGACCGATCGCCGACGAGAACCGCTACGTCGAAATCTGGAACCTCGTGTTCATGCAGTACCAGATCGACAACGTCCGCTCCAAGGTGGACTTCGACATCACCGGCGAACTGCCCAAGAAGAACATCGACACCGGCCTCGGCATGGAACGCCTCGCAATGATCCTGCAGGACGTCGAGAACATGTACGAGACCGACCAGGTCCGCCCCGTGATCGACAAGGCCGCGGCACTGTCCGGCCGGGAGTACACCTCCGCCGAGTCCGCCGACGATCCGCACCACACGGACGACGTCCGGATGCGGGTGGTGGCCGACCACATCCGGTCCGCGCTGATGCTGATCGCCGACGGCGTGACCCCCTCCAACGAAGGCCGCGGCTACGTGCTGCGCCGCCTGATCCGCCGTGCCGTGCGCTCCATGCGGCTCCTCGGCGTCGAAAAGGCCTGCCTGCCCGACCTCCTCCCGGCATCCCGCGACGCGATGAAGGGCGTCTACCCGGTGGTCGAGACCGACTTCGACCGCATCAGCCCCATCGCCTACGCCGAGGAGAAGGCCTTCCTGCGGACCATCGCATCCGGCACGGCCCGCCTCGAGGACGCGGTCAAGGATTCCAAGGCAGCCGGCCAGCCGCTGTCCGGCGCCGACGCTTTTGCCCTGCACGACACCTACGGTTTCCCGATCGACCTGACACTGGAAATGGCGGAAGAAGCCGGCCTTAAGGTTGACGAGCCCGAATTCCGGAAGCTCATGCTGGAGCAGCGCCAGCGCGCCCAGGCCGACGCCAAGGGCAAGAAGGGTTCGCACGCGGACCTCAGTGCCTTCCAGGAGCTGCTGGCCGAGGGCGAGACCGTTTTCACCGGCTACACCGAGCTTGCCGGCGAATCCAAGGTCCGCGGCATCCTTGCCGGCGGCCGCAAGGTTTCCCAGGCGTCTACGGGCGAGGAGATCGAGCTCGTGCTCGCCGAGACCCCGTTCTATGCCGAGGCCGGCGGCCAGGCAGCCGATACCGGACTCATCACGGGCGACGGATTCGTCGTCGAGGTCCTGGACGTCCAGCGGCCCGTCAAGGGCCTGAGCGTGCACAAGGCAATTGTCCGCGAGGGCGAAATCGGTGCTGACTCCCTCGTGCAGGCCGCCGTGGACCGCGAGCGGCGCCACTCGGCGGAGCAGGCCCACACCGGGACGCACATCGTGCATGCTGCCCTGCACCAGATCCTCGGCCCGGAGGCCCTGCAGCGCGGCTCGTACAACAAAGCGGGCTACCTGCGCTTCGACTTTGCCTGGGGCGAGGGCCTCAGCGCCGCAACGCGCTCCGAGATCGAGGAAGTCTCCAACATCGCCATCCGGAACAACTTCCAGGTGGATACCAAGGTCATGGCACTTGCCGAGGCCAAGGCGCTCGGCGCCATGGCGCTCTTCGGCGAGAACTACGGCAACGAAGTCCGGGTCGTGGAGATCGACGGCGCATGGTCCCGCGAGCTTTGCGGCGGCACCCATGTGGCCAACACCTCGCTCATCGGCAGCCTGTCCCTGCTGGGCGACCAGTCCGTGGGTTCCGGAAACCGCCGCGTGGAGGCCTTTGTGGGCATGGAGGCATTCCGGCACCTCGCTGCCGAACGTGCGCTCGTCACGGAGCTCACCGAAATGCTCAAGGTGCCGTCAGGCCTGCTTGCAGACCGCATCGCCACCACCCTCACCAAGCTCAAGACCGTTGAAAAGGAACTGGAGCGCCTGCGCAAGGAGCAGCTGACCGCAGCCGCAGCACAGCTGGTCGGCACCGCCAAGGATGCCGCCGGGGTCAAGGTCATTGCGCACGACGCCGGACAGGTCAGCGGCGCTGACGACCTCCGCGGACTCGCACTCGACCTGCGCACCCGTCTCGGCTCCGAGGCGGCCGCCGTGGCGGTTGCCGGTGTGAGCAACGACCGCCCCGTGATCCTGGTCGCCACCAACGAGGCAGCCCGCACAGCGGGCGTCAAGGCCGGTGCCCTGGTCCGTCTGGCGGCCGGAATCCTCGGCGGCGGCGGCGGCGGCAAGGACGACGTAGCCCAGGGCGGCGGCACGGACGCCACGAAGGTACCGGCGGCGCTCACCGCCGTCGTGGACGCCATCACGAGGCGATAACCGAACTGTGAATCAATCTGCTGCACCCGGCGTCTACCCCCAGGGCATCAAACTGGGGGTGGACGTGGGCACCGTCCGCGTGGGCGTCGCGGTCTGCGACCGCGACGGCATCCTGGCCACACCCTTGAAAACGCTGGAGCGGAACGCCAAGAAGAACACGGACGTGCGTGTGCTGGCGGCCCTGGCCGGCGAGCTTGGCGCCGTCCAGATCTTCGTTGGCCTGCCGCGCACGCTCAAGGGCGAAGAGCGCGCTTCGGCCCGGATGGCGACGGACTACGCGCATTTGCTGGTGGCCGCGCTGGAGAGCCGTGGCTCGGCCATTCCGGTGCAGCTGATTGATGAACGCTTGAGCACAGTGACAGCGCACCGCAACCTGCACGAAGCTGGCATGAGCAGCCGGAATCACCGTAAGGTAGTGGATCAGGTTGCCGCTGCGGGAATTCTCCAGCACGCAATCGATATGCAAAAAGCCAGGGGAACGGATGTTGGAAGCCGCGTGTTCGCGGTTTCCCAGCCGGGGCTTTCCGGGGACGCCGCAGCGGAAGGCGCTGAGCAGGCTGTCTCCGGAAACGACGTGCAATCTTCAGACGATGGAAGGCTACAGTGAGCCCGGTCAACAGCGGCGAGTCCTCAGGTGACGAATTCAGTGACTCCGGACGTCAGCTGACGCGCAAGGAAATTCGGGCCAGGGAGAAGTCCCTGGCGACCGAAGGCCATGACGTCGTCCCACCGCAGGCATTTGAAACCGGCCACTCGCCGCAGTTTCGCGCCGGCGCTGCCGGCCCGACGGGCCTCACCGACCCGCAGTCCGCCGATGTGCCCGCGGAAGCACCCCGCGTGCCGCCCGCACCGCCGTCAGTGCATGAGGCAGCCCCCGAGATGCCCGACGCTCCGCCCACGGTCCAGCAGCACGAAGTGCCCGTGCGCCACGAGGAACCGGTCCATCACGAGGAACCCGTGCACGAGGAACCCGTCCACCACGAGGAACCGGTGCACCAGGCGCTGTTGCACCCTGAAGCACCCGAGGTCTACCACCCCCACGCCTACGATCCACACGGCGACCATGCGGCGGAGCCCGGTCAGCACCACTATGCGGACCACCACGAGGACGAGGCGCACCATGTCTACGATGACGCCGACGCCTATGACGCGGGAGACCATCCCGACCATCACTTTGACGAGCCGGGGCACCCGCTGATGGGCGCAGGCTCCTCGGTGGCAGTGGTCCCGGCCAAGTCCAAGAAGGTCCGCCGCCGGCGCCGCTGGCTCGCGCTGCTGCTGACGCTCGCGGTGTTCGTCACCGCGCTGGTGGTGGGGGCCCAGTTCCTGAAGCCGCTGCTGGGCGGAGACACCATTGCCGATTACCCCGGCCCCGGCACCGGGCAAGTGAACGTGTCCGTTGCGCCCGGCGAAGGCACCAGGTCTGTTGCCACCAAGCTCGCGGATCAGAAGGTCATTGCCAACCCGGACACGTTCCTGCACGAGCTCACCGCATCCGGCGGCACTATTGCGCCGGGCGAGTTCCAGTTCCGACAGGAGATGAAGAACTCCGATGCCGTCGCCGTCCTGCTGGGCAAGGGTGAAGGCAAAGTGATGTACTTCGCCCTGAGCGCAGGGCTGCGGATCGGCGAGTCGCTGCAGTCCATATCCGAGGGATCAGGCATTCCCGTTACCCAACTCAAAGCGCTCAGCGACGCCCCCGCCCAGTTCGGGCTCCCGGCGAAGGCCAAAAACCTTGAAGGCTACCTGGCTCCCGGTGAGCACCGCTTCCCTCTGGGAACACCGGCGAAGGAGATCCTCCAGACCCTGGTCACCGCCACCGTTGACGAGCTCAAGGCGCAGGGCGTCACCGATCCGGAGAAGCAGTACGACGTCGTGACGGTCGCCAGCATCGTCCAGGCCGAAGGCGGGCAGGCCGAGTACGGCGACGTCGCCGGGGCGATCTACAACCGGCTCAAGCCGAACAACACCGAGACCGCCGGCCTGATCCAGTCCGATGCCACAGTGACCTACGGTCTGGGCATCAAGAGCTTCCACATCGACGAGGACCAGAAGGCCGACAAGTCGAACCCGTACAACACATACGCCAATCAGGGCCTTCCGGTGGGACCCATCGGATCACCGGGCAAGAACGCCATCGATGCGGCTGCCAAGCCGACGGCCAACGAGTACATGTACTGGGTGACCATCAACCTGGATACCAAGGAAACGAAGTTCTCCAAGACGCTGGCTGAGCACAACGTTTACGTGGAGCAGTACAACGCCTGGTGCGCCGCAAACGCAGGACGTTGCACGTGACCTTCCGGGCTGCCGTTCTTGGGCATCCGATCAGCCATTCGAAGTCCCCGGCCCTTCACCGCGCAGCCTACGCCCGGCTGGGTGTGGACATCGACTACACCGCCATCGATGTGACCGTTCCGGACCTGCCGGCGTTCATGGAGACAGTCCGCGGCGAGCCCGGGTGGCGGGGACTGTCCGTCACCATGCCGCTCAAGACCGCCATGGTTTTGGAGGTTGACGAGGTCCGCGGGGTGGCCGGCATCCTCGGAGTCGTCAACACCGTGGCGTTCGAAGCTGACGGGACGTCCGTCCGCCGGATCGGCTACAACACCGACGTCGCGGGCATCGTCAACGCCGTGCGGCATGCCGGCGTGGTGGCCGCACCGACCGCCGTGATCCTTGGCGGCGGCGGAACGTCCGCCGCAGCGATCGCGGCCCTGAAGGATCTGGGGGCGCCGTCGGCTGACGTCTTCGTGCGCGACGTTGAACGTGCTGCCGAGGCCCGCGCGGCGTCCGACGGCGTCGGACTCCCGATCCGCGTCCTCCCGCTGTCCGGCGCCGCCGCCGCAATGGCGGCTGCCGACGTCGTAATTTCCACCCTGCCGCCCCGCGGGGCCGATGCCCTGGCGGATGAGCTCGCCGGCCTCCGCGCCGCGACGCCAGGAGTGCTGCTGGACGTCGCCTACGATCCCTGGCCCAGCCGGATTGCCTCCGTCTGGCAGGACGGCGGCGGTGCTGTGGTGCCCGGGCTGGAGATGCTGCTGTACCAAGCGGTGGAGCAGGTCCGGTTTTTCAGCGGCCTCGGCGACGACGTCACGGCCGATGTCATAGATGTGATGTGTGACGCAGTCGGGGCACCCCGACGAGTGTTCTAACCGCCCTACGTGGCAGGATGGATTGTATGTTGCGTTGGTTGACTGCCGGTGAATCCCATGGTCCGGCACTGGTCGGAATAATTGAAGGCGTGCCTGCCGGTGTTGAACTCACCAGCAGCCAGATCGCCGATGCCCTAGCCCGTCGGCGCCTCGGCTACGGCCGCGGAGCCCGGATGAAGTTCGAGCAGGACGTGGTGACCGTCCTCGGCGGCGTGCGCCACGGCCTCACCCAGGGAGGCCCCGTGGCCATCCAGGTGGGAAACACCGAATGGCCCAAGTGGGAGCAGATCATGGCTGCAGATCCCGTGGACCCCGACATCCTCGCCGACCAGGCGCGCAACGCACCGCTGACGCGGCCCCGTCCCGG
This sequence comes from Arthrobacter sp. ISL-69, assembly GCF_018613775.1. Classification (NCBI taxonomy): domain Bacteria; kingdom Bacillati; phylum Actinomycetota; class Actinomycetes; order Micrococcales; family Micrococcaceae; genus Arthrobacter; species Arthrobacter sp. ISL-69. The sequence goes on along the minus strand of NZ_JAGGPO010000010.1, from coordinate 199,924 downwards.
CCACGCCGACTTCACGGGAATGCAGAAGTACGGCTTCGACGAGGCCCGCCCGGTGCTGGAGCGTGCCAGCGCCCGCGAAACCGCCACCCGTGTCGCCCTGGGCACCGTGGCGTCCCAGTACCTCAAGCAGCTGGGCATCGAACTTGTCAGCCACACAGTTTCCATCGCGAGCGTCTCCGTGCCCGAGGGACGCCCGCTGCCCGTGCCGGCCAACGTGATAGCCCTTGACGCAGATCCCCTCCGCTGCTTCGACCGGGAAACCTCGGACGCCATGGTGGCCGAGGTTGACGCCGCCCACAAGGAAGGCGAAACCCTCGGCGGTGTGGTGGAGGTCCTCGCCTACGGCCTTCCGCCCGGGCTCGGCAGCTACGTTCACTGGGACCGCCGCCTGGACTCCCGCCTTGCCGCTGCCCTGATGGGTATCCAGGCGATTAAGGGTGTGGAGGTTGGCGACGGCTTCCTCACGGCCTCCCGCCGCGGCTCCGCCGCCCACGACGAAATCGTCAAGGATTCCGACGGCCGGATCATCCGCACCAGCAACCGGGCCGGCGGCATCGAAGGCGGCATGAGCATTGGCGATGTCCTGCGCGTCCGTGCAGCCATGAAGCCCATTGCCACCGTTCCCCGCGCCCTGAAGACCATCGATGTGAGTACCGGGGAGGCCGCCAAGGCCCACCACCAGCGCTCGGACGTCTGTGCCGTCCCGGCCGCGGGCGTCGTGGCCGAGGCCATGGTGGCGCTGGTGCTCGCCGAGGCTGTGGCAGAGAAGTTCGGCGGTGATTCCGTCGCGGAGACGGCCCGCAACATCAAGGGTTACCTGGACAACATTCCGGCGTCCCTGGACTCGATCGGCCAGTAGTGCCGGTCAGCAGCAGGAACGGCGCAGCGCCACGGCGGCCCATCGCGCTGATCGGGCCCATGGCCGTGGGCAAGTCGGCAATCGGGCACCAGCTCGCGCAGCAGCTGGGGGCGGCGTTTGTCGATACCGACATCGTGATTGTGGAAACCCACGGCACCATTGCGGACATCTTCGCCGCCCGCGGCGAGACTGCGTTCCGGGAGATTGAGGCCCGGACCGTGGCCCGAGTGATCGAGGACGCCCAGCACGCCAGCACTGTCATTTCGCTGGGCGGCGGGGCGGTCCTTGACTCCGGCACCCAGCAGCTGCTGGGCCGCTGCACGGTGGTCTACCTGGAGTGCGACGCCGAGACGGTGTCCGAACGCATCGCCCGGAATTCGGGCCGTCCGCTCCTCGCGGGGGATGCCATGGGCCGCTGGCGCGCATTGTTTGCCACCCGGCAACCCGTGTACGAACGGCTTGCCGATCTCGTTTTCGATGTCCGCAACGGATCCGTTGCGGACCTCGGACATCGGCTGGAAGAAGCGCTGCGTGAGTACGCGGCGGCACAGACCGCGGCGGCGGAGCCAGTGGCCGCCACAAAGGAAGTTGAAAAGTGAGTAGCGAATCAACCGTCATCAAAGTCACCGGCAAGTCTGCCGCTGACAACTACGACGTCGTTGTGGGCCGCGGCCTGCTCGAACGCCTTCCGGAGCTGCTGGGGGAGCGCGTCAAACGCGTCCTGGTCATCCACCCGCGTGCCCTGCGGCTCACCGGCGATACCGTGCGCGATGAACTGGCCTCGGCCGGCTTTACAGCGCTGACCGCCGAAATCCCGGACGCCGAGGAAGGCAAGCACATCCAGGTTGCCGCGTTCTGCTGGCAGGTCCTGGGACAGAACGACTTCACCCGGTCCGACGCCGTCGTGGCAGTCGGCGGCGGGGCTGTCACGGACCTCGCCGGGTTTGTCGCCGCGACGTGGCTTCGCGGGGTCAAGGTCATCCACATGCCTACCAGCCTGCTCGGCATGGTGGACGCATCCGTCGGCGGCAAGACCGGCATCAACACGGCCGAAGGCAAAAACCTCGTGGGCGCCTTCCACCCGCCGGCTGCCGTGCTCGCCGACCTGGACACGCTGGGCACGCTGCCCAGGAACGAACTCATTTCGGGGATGGCAGAGGTCATCAAGTGCGGGTTCATCGCCGATCCCGCAATCCTGGACCTCGTGGAGAAGGATCCTTCCGCGGTCACCGATCCGCAGTCCGCGGCCCTGCGGGAACTGATCGAACGCGCCATCGCGGTCAAGGCCGAAGTGGTGTCCGAGGACCTCATGGAAACCGGCCGGCGCGAAATCCTCAACTACGGGCACACCCTGGGTCACGCGATCGAGCTGGTGGAACGCTACTCCTGGCGCCACGGCGCTGCGGTGTCCGTAGGGATGATGTTCGCCGCGGAACTCGCCCGCAGCGTGGGGCGTCTCAGCGACGCCGACGCCGACCGTCACCGCACCATCCTGGAAACCCTCGGGCTGCCGATCACCTACCGCCGGGACCGCTGGCAGGGACTCCTCGACGGCATGCGCCGGGACAAGAAGTCCCGCGGCGACCTGCTGCGTTTCGTGGTGCTCGACGGCATTGCGCGGCCGGGGATCCTGGACGTCCCGGACACGTCCCTGCTGTTCGCCGCTTACCAGGAGATTGCCTCTTGATGAGGAGCGACGTCATGATGGATTCCATGGGCGGCACAAGTGAGTGGCCGGACGCGGGCTTCCCGGGAATCAAGATCAACCCGGACACCCTGATGCCGGGAATCGTCAACGAAGAAGCATGCAGCTCCGCGCTCCAGGCATCCTCCGATCCGGCGGACCGCATCATGGTCCTCCTGGTGGAAGGCCACGCCGCCGACGCAGCGGAGCTCCTGGCCGAGGCACGCTACAGCGATCCCGAGTCGTTCCGGCTCCGCGCCTTCGAAGCCGAGGTCCTGCGGGTGTCCAAGCGCTTTGACCGGGCAGTCGACCTTTTCCGCCAGCTCCTGGGCGAAGTCCAGGGAACCGAGCTGGAGGCCCTGGCGCACCAGCACCTGGGCCGGGCGTACTACGCCGGCGGCAACACCGCGGCCGCCGTTGACGAGTTCGCGAAAGCCCTGGACCTGAGGGTCGCAGGGGCTGCGGACGCCGCGCTGATCTACTCTTCCACCGTTGCGCTGCAGCGGGCACGGAACGTCCTGGAAATGGCGTCCTAGCGGCCGCCGCGCGAGCCCGCCGCCATTACCGGTAGAATGGTTCTTGGATTTTTGACAAATACTCGCTGGCGGCCTTTTGGCGTGCCTGCCTGACATAACCGGCTGGCAGCTAGAAGCAGTCAGATAGAAACCAGAGGATATCAGTGGCAACCACAAACGACATCAAGAACGGAACCGTGCTGAAGCTTGAGGGCCAGCTCTGGAACATCATCGAGTTCCAGCACGTCAAGCCGGGCAAGGGCGGCGCTTTCGTCCGCACCAAGATGCGCAACGTCATGTCCGGCAAAGTGGTCGACAAGACCTTCAACGCCGGCCTCAAGATTGAGACTGCCACGGTTGACCGCCGAGACTACCAGTACCTGTACCAGGACGGCGCTGACTTCGTGTTCATGGACACCCAGGACTTCGACCAGATCACCGTCTCCGGCGCCACGGTAGGCGACGCCACCAACTTCATGCTGGAAAACCAGATGGTCAACATCGCCATCCACGAAGGCACCCCGCTGTACATCGAACTCCCGCCGAGCGTCGTGCTCGAGATCACCTACACCGAGCCGGGCCTGCAGGGCGACCGCTCCTCGGCCGGCACCAAGCCGGCAACGCTGGAAACCGGCTACGAGATCCAAGTGCCGCTGTTCGTTGAGAACAACACCAAGGTCAAGGTCGACACCCGCGATGGCAGCTACCTCGGCCGGGTCAACGACTAGTGAGCGCCCGCGGTAAGGCCCGTAATCGGGCCCTGGATGTTCTCTTCGAGGCGGAGCAGCGCTCCCTCTCGGCTTTTGATGTGCTGCGGTCCCGCCGCGAAAAAACCGACCAGATCGTCAACCCCTACACCCTCGAAATTGTCGAAGGCGTGGTGTCCCACCAGGTTGCCATCGACGAATTCCTGGAGACTTACTCGCAGGGCTGGACACTGGAACGCATGCCTTCGGTGGACCGCATCATCCTGCGCATAGGCACGTGGGAACTGCTCTACAACGACGACGTTCCCGACGGCGTGGCGGTCAGCGAGGCCGTCGCCCTGGCCAAGATGCTGTCGACGGACGAGTCGCCGTCGTTCATCAACGGCCTGCTGGGCCGGCTCCAGCAGCTGAAGCCGTCGCTGCTGGCTTAGTCGCAGCAGGTGCGAAGCATTGAAAGGGCCGGCGCCCGCCTCACGGCGGGCGCCGGCCCTTTCCTGCATCTGCCACGCATCAGCGCAGCACGGCGTCCCGACGGGCCACGATTTCCGCCAGCTGGCGGTGCTCGTCGAACTGGTGGCCAGGAACGTCCCGGCCGCTGAGGATCCGCTGCCGGATGAAGGCAAGCTGGGTGGCCGAGCGGAGGAATGACTTCATCTGCGGCCCCCGGCCGAACTGCTTTGCCCAGCGCACCGCGGACCGGCGGCCGCCGGCCGTTGACAGCATCTCCACTTCCGGCGGCGTGAACCAGCCGGCGGCGGCATATTCCTGGAGCCGCTGCCGCGTCAGCCGGGATTCCGCCACGCGTAACAGCACAATTACGACGACGGCCAGAACGAAGATGGGCACCTGCACCACGATGTACTGGACCAGGAAGTCCTGGCCCATGCTGTTCCACATGCTGTGCAGGAACATCGCCGGCGCGAGGCCGACGAAGAACGCCACAACGGACATTCCCGTGTGCCAGCGACGGGCCGCCAAACCGAGGATGAGCCCCGTGGTTCCGGTGAAAATAGCGTGTGCAAACGGGGACATCACGCCCCGCAGGAAGAACACCATCGCCAGGTCGGCGCCCGGCGTGCTGGATTCGGCGATGGCCCGGCCGAAGTACAGGATGTTTTCCGTGAAGGCGAAGCCGCCGGCAATGGTGAAAGCGAACACCACGCCGTCCACGGGACCGTCAAAGTGCTTCCGCGCGAAGACCAGGAGCAGCAGCAGGCCCAGGGACTTGGCGAATTCCTCCACCACCGGGGCCTGCACGGTCACGGCAAAGGTCCGGTAGTCCATGCCGACAGGTGGTGCCGCCGCCAGTGCAAAGAACGGCTGGATCAGCAGCGTGACGGAAATGGAGACGGCGGCGCCCCAGAGGAAGGCAAACAGCATCAGGCGCTTGGGCTCGGGCTCCCAGCGGTCGATGACGTAGACGGCCAGCAACACGGCGCTGAGCGGAATCAGGGACGCGATGAAACCGATCACGAATCCAGTGATTCCCGTGTTGCCCACCAGGTAGGGGAGGACCAGGAAGAGGCTGGCGAAGGCAAGGAAGCCCCCGCCGACTACGAGTCCCATGACCCCCGCACCCGGCCGGCTGCCTGCGACTGCGGCCGGCATGGCCGTGTGGGCGGCGGGTGCAAAGGTGTTGGCGGGTGCCGCACGGTAGTGATCGGGCCGGACCTGGCCCATCCATGTGGGATTGGCCTGCCGGGGCAGGGGCTGCCCAGGCCACGGGGTCTGGTGCCCGTAGCGGTGGCCGCCAGGGGGATCGTGCTGCGGCCAGGGCTCGTTCGATGTCATGGGACTGAGCCTATGTCCCCGGCGCCGCCGCTTCCAAGGCGGCACTCCTGCTGAAACGGCGGGTCCTCACCGGCCCCAGGGGTGTGATGTTAAACGCCTTCGATGCCCCGGGCGGGCAGCCGGGCCGGGATGCTGCGTGTGGTAATTTTGAAGAGCAAATGTTCCTTTTTTAATTCCGTCCCGTGAGGCGGGGAAAGGGGAGACGAGCGTTGACTTCAGTCACAGAAGCACCGGTTCCGGCCAGGGTTGTGCTCAACTCTGCGGACATTGACCGTGCACTCACTCGTATCGCCCATGAGATCCTCGAGGCCAACAAGGGTTCCCAGGATCTGGTGCTGCTCGGCATTCCGCGCCGCGGTTACCCGCTGGCCGTCCGTCTGGCCAAGAAAATCGCCGCCGCCGATCCCACCGTGGACGCCGCCGCCATCGTTGGCCAGCTTGACGTCACCATGTTCCGGGACGACCTCTCGCACCAGCCCACGCGGCCCCCGTATCCCACGCAGCTGCCGCGTACCGGCATCGACAACAAGGTCGTCGTTTTGATCGATGACGTCCTCTACTCCGGCAGGACCATCCGCGCGGCGCTCGATGCCATCGTGGACCTCGGCCGCCCGCGCATCGTCCGGCTCGCCGTCATGATCGACCGCGGCCACCGCGAACTGCCCATCCGCGCCGACCACGTCGGCAAGAACCTCCCCACCTCGTCCTCCGAAAAGGTCAGGGTCCGGCTCGAAGAGACCGACTCCGTTGACGGAGCTCCGGTCAACGAAGTGGTCATTGAGGCAGGCGCATGAAACACCTGCTTTCCACCGAGGACCTCAGCCTGGGCAACGCCATCCGCATCCTCGACACCGCCGAGGAAATGGCGGCAGTGGGGGACCGTGAAGTCAAAAAGCTCCCCGCCCTGCGCGGACGCACGGTCGTGAACCTGTTCTTCGAGGATTCCACCCGCACCCGAATCTCCTTTGAAGCGGCCGCCAAGCGGCTGTCAGCGGACGTCATCAACTTCGCCGCCAAGGGATCCTCCGTCTCCAAGGGCGAGTCCCTCAAGGACACGGCGCAGACGCTGGCCGCGATGGGCGCCGACGCCGTCGTCATCCGCCACTGGGCCTCCGGTGCGCCGCACCGGCTGGCAGCCACGGACTGGATCGACGCCGCCGTCATCAACGCCGGTGACGGCACCCACGAACACCCCACCCAGGCGCTCCTGGACGCCTTCACCATGCGCCGGCACTGGGCCCGGCTCAACGGGACACCGTCCGCCGGGGCGGACCTGAAAGGCATGCGGGTCGCCATCGCCGGCGACGTCCTGCATTCCCGAGTGGCGCGCTCGAATGTCTGGCTGCTCCGCACCCTCGGCGCGGAGGTAACGCTGGTGGCGCCGCCCACCCTGCTGCCCATCGGCGTCGGACAATGGCCCTGCAGCGTCAGCTACGACATGGACGAGACCCTGGCTAAGGGCGTCGACGCCGTCATGATGCTGCGCGTCCAGGGCGAACGGATGAACGCATCCTTCTTCCCCACGACCCGCGAATACTCCCGCCGCTGGGGCTTCGACGACAACCGCCTCCGCGCCCTGGACGAGCTGGGCCAGAAGGACACCATCATCATGCACCCGGGCCCCATGAACCGCGGGCTCGAAATTTCCTCGGCGGCCGCGGACTCACCCCGGTCCACCGTCCTGGCACAGGTGCGGAACGGCGTGTCCGTCCGGATGGCCGCACTGTACCTGCTTCTTTCCGGGGACACCCGCGAACCAGCCGCAACCCCGACCGCCGCCTATTCCAACGCCGCCTATTCCACCAAGGAGAGCCACTGATGGCACACGAACAACAGGACGCAGCCAACACCGGGGCCTACCTCATCCGCGGCGCAGCCATCCTCGGCGGAGCGGCCGAAGACCTCCTGATCCGCGACGGCATCATCGCCGAACGGGGCAAGGGCCTGGCAGCAGACGGCGCCACCGTCATCGAGGCCGCCGGCCTGGTAGCGCTGCCCGGCATGGTGGACATCCACACCCACCTCCGCGAGCCCGGACGGGAAGACGCCGAAACAGTGGAAACCGGCACGCGCGCCGCCGCGCTTGGCGGATACACGGCCGTGCACGCCATGGCCAACAGCAATCCCGTGGCTGACACCGCCGGCGTGGTGGAACAGGTCCACACCCTGGGACGCGCCGCAGGCTGGGTGGACGTACGCCCCGTTGGCGCCGTGACCGTGGGCCTCGCCGGCGAGCAGCTGGCCGAGCTGGGCGCCATGGCCGACTCCCGCGCCAAGGTCCGCGTCTTCTCCGATGACGGCATCTGCGTCCACGACCCCGTGATCATGCGCCGTGCGCTGGAATATGTGAAGGCGTTCGACGGCGTCGTGGCCCAGCACGCGCAGGAACCCCGGCTCACCGCCGGCGCCCAGATGAACGAAGGCGACGTCTCGGCTGTGCTGGGCCTGACTGGCTGGCCGGCCGTGGCCGAGGAAAGCATCATCGCCCGGGACGTCCTGCTGGCCCAGCACGTCGGCTCCAGGCTCCACGTCTGCCACGTCTCCACGGCAGGGTCAGTGGAAATCATCCGCTGGGCCAAAGCGCGGGGGATCAATGTCACCGCCGAAGTGACGCCGCACCACCTGCTGCTCACCGACGAACTGGTCCGCAGCTACGACCCCGTCTACAAGGTCAACCCGCCGCTGCGCACGGACGCCGACGTCCAGGCGCTGCGTGCCGCCCTGGCCGACGGCACCATTGACGTCGTCGGCACGGACCACGCCCCGCACCCCAGCGAACACAAGGAATGCGAATGGGCGCAGGCGGCCATGGGCATGACCGGGCTCGAAACGGCCCTGTCCGTCGTCCAGGACAGCATGATCGAAACCGGCCTCATGGGCTGGGAGGACTTCGCCCGCGTCACGTCCACCGTTCCCGCCGCGATCGGCGGGGTGGCGGACCAGGGACGTCCGCTGGAGGCAGGCGAACCCGCCAACGTCACACTGGTGGATCCGGCTGCGCGCTGGACCGTGGACCCTTCTAAGATGGCAACCATGGGCCGTAACTCTCCGTTCGCCGGCAGGGAACTCCCGGGCAAGGTCGTGGCGACCTTCTTCAAGGGCCACCCCACGGTCCTCGACGGACACCTCAACACTCCGTACAGGTACCCGGCCGATGCGCCTGCTGCCGCCCCGGCCGGCGGGTACTGATGGATAAGGTAGTTGCCGGATTCGCCACAGTGGCGGTCATCGGCGTCCTGTTCGTGATGCTGGGCACCGGCTGGAGGAACCGCCTGCGGCGCCAGTCCGACGTCGAACAGTTGCCCGCCGTTCCCGCGGAACTGGGCCTGCCGCTGGCCGCAGCAGAGGGCCAGTACGTCGCCACCACCACGGCCGGCGACTGGTTGGACCGCATCGCCGTCCAGGGCCTCGGCATCCGCACCAACGCTGAACTCACCGTCCACCCGGAAGGCGTGCTGTTCGAACGTTCCGGCGCGGCGCCTGTCTTCATCCCGGCAGCGAAACTCACCGGAGTCCGCCAGGACAGCGGCATGGCCGGGAAATTCGTCGAAAAAGACGGACTCCTGGTGGTCAGCTGGACACTGGGAAACCGCGAACTGGACACCGGTTTCCGGTCCCGACGCGCAGACGACAAGCCGGCCCTCCTCGAAGCCTTTCAAGAATTGATCTCCGCAGCCCCTCAGGCAGATGCCGATAGTGGAAAGTAACAACGTGACAGAGACAGAAGTAACAGCAAACGCAGGTACCGCACCTGAAACGGAAATTTCCACGCCCGCGGTGCTGGTGCTCGAGGATGGCCGCATCTTTCGGGGCCGCAGCTACGGCGCCACCGGAACCGCCCTGGGCGAGGCCGTCTTCGCCACCGGCATGACCGGCTACCAGGAGACCATCACCGACCCCTCCTACGCCCGCCAGCTGGTGGTCCAGACGGCACCGCACATCGGCAACACCGGAGTGAACGCCGACGACGCCGAGTCCCGCCGCATCTGGGTGGCCGGCTACATTGTCCGCGACGCCGCGCGCCGGCCCTCCAACTGGCGTTCGGAACGGTCCCTTGACTCCGAACTCGTGGAACAGGGCATCGTTGGCATCCAGGGCGTAGACACCCGTGCCATCACCCGCCACCTGCGCGAACACAAGACCATGCGCGCCGGGATCTTCTCCGGCGAGGCTGCCCGGGCCACCGACAAGGAACTGGTGGACACGGTACTGGCCAGCGCGCCGATGGAAGGTGCCCGCCTCGCCGAGGAAGTCAGCGTGGACGAGTCCTACATCGTGGAGCCCAAGGACTGGGGCTGGGACGGCGAGCCGCTGTTCAGCATCGCCGCGATCGACCTCGGCATCAAGCGGATGACCCCCATCCGCTTCGCCGAACGCGGCGTCCGCGTCCACGTCCTGCCCGCGACGGCCACCCTGGCGGACGTCCAGGCAGTCAACCCGGACGGCTTCTTTATGTCCAACGGACCGGGTGACCCCGCCACGGCCGACAACCAGGTCAAGCTGCTCCGCTCGGTGCTGGACGAGAAGCTGCCGTACTTCGGCATCTGCTTCGGCAACCAGATCCTGGGCCGCGCCCTGGGCTTCGGCACCTACAAGCTCCGCTACGGTCACCGCGGCATCAACCAGCCCGTGATGGACCGCCGCACCGGCAAGGTGGAAATCACCTCGCAGAACCACGGCTTCGCCGTGGACGCCCCGCTCGACGGCGCCACCCAGGCTCCCGAGGAGCGTTACGGCCGCGTCGAAGTCAGCCACGTCAGCCTCAACGACGATGTCGTGGAAGGCCTCTCCTGCCTGGACATCCCGGCCTTCTCGGTGCAGTACCACCCGGAAGCCGCCTCCGGACCGCACGACGCCGCCTACCTTTTCGACCGCTTCATCGAGCTGATGGCGGACACGAAAAAGGCGGCCAAGTCTCCCACGGCTGACGCCAACCCTAAGCCTTCCACCGATTCCAAGACTGAGGACAAGAAGTAATGCCCAAGAGAACTGACCTTAAGAGCGTCCTGGTCATCGGTTCCGGCCCCATCGTGATCGGCCAGGCTGCCGAGTTCGACTACTCCGGCACCCAGGCTCTCCGCGTCCTCAAGGAGGAAGGCCTGCGCGTTATCCTGGTCAACTCCAACCCGGCCACCATCATGACGGACCCCGAGTTCGCCGATGCCACCTACGTTGAGCCCATCACCCCCGAGGTGGTGGAGAAGATCATCGCCAAGGAACGCCCCGACGCGCTCCTGCCCACCCTGGGCGGCCAGACGGCCCTCAACACCGCCATCGCGCTCGACAAGAACGGCGTGCTGGAAAAGTACAACGTGGAACTGATCGGCGCGAACATCGCAGCGATCGAACTCGGCGAAGACCGCGAAAAGTTCAAGGGCGTCGTGGAACGCTGCGGCGCGGAGTCCGCCCGCAGCCACATCATCCACACCATTGACGAGGCCCTCGCCGCAGCCGAAGACCTGGGCTACCCCATGGTCGTGCGGCCCTCCTTCACCATGGGCGGCCTCGGCTCCGGCCTCGCCTACGATGAGGGCGACCTCCGCCGGATCGTCGGCCAGGGCCTGCAGTACAGCCCCACCAGCGAGGTGCTGCTCGAAGAGAGCATCCTCGGCTGGAAGGAATACGAGCTTGAGATGATGCGGGACAAGAACGACAACGTGGTTGTTGTCTGTTCCATCGAGAACTTCGACCCCGTGGGCGTGCACACCGGCGACTCCATCACGGTGGCCCCCGCCCTGACCTTGACGGACCGCGAATACCAGCGCCTGCGCGACATCTCCATCGCGGTCATCCGCGAAGTGGGCGTGGACACCGGCGGCTGCAACATCCAGTTCGCCGTCGAACCGGACACCGGACGCGTCGTCGTCATCGAGATGAACCCCCGCGTCTCCCGGTCCTCGGCGCTTGCTTCCAAGGCCACCGGCTTCGCCATCGCCAAGATCGCCACCAAGCTCTCCCTCGGCTACACGCTGGATGAGATCCCGAACGACATCACGCAGAAGACCCCGGCGTCCTTCGAGCCGACCCTGGACTACGTCGTGGTCAAGGTTCCGCGCTTTGCCTTCGAGAAGTTCCCGGCCGCGGACCCCACCCTGACCACCACCATGAAGTCCGTCGGCGAGGCCATGGCCATGGGCCGCAACTTCACCGAGGCACTCCAGAAGGCGCTGCGCTCCCTGGAACAGAAGGGCTCGCAGCTGGACTTCAGCCACGTTCCCGAATGGGAAGTTGCCGAACTGATCGAAAAGTCCAAGCGGCCCACCACCGAACGCCTGCACCAGGTGCAGCGCGCCCTCCTCGGCGGCGCCACGGTGGAGCAGCTCTTCGAGGCCACTAAGATCGACCCGTGGTACCTGGACCAGCTCCAGCTGCTCAACGAGATCTCGCAGGAGATCCGCAAGTCCACCGCCCTGACCCAGGAAATGCTGCAGCGCGCCAAGCGCCACGGCTTCTCCGACGAGCAGATCGGCGCTCTCACCAACAACCAGGAAGCCGTGGTCCGCGGCGTCCGCCAGGCCCTGGGCATCCGTCCGGTCTACAAGACCGTGGACACCTGCGCTGCGGAGTTCGCCGCCTACACCCCGTACCACTACTCGTCCTATGACGAAGAGGACGAGGTGGCGCTGCACGCCAAGCCGTCCATCATCATCCTGGGTTCCGGCCCGAACCGCATCGGCCAGGGCATCGAGTTCGACTACTCCTGCGTGCACGCATCGATGGCCCTCCGCAAGGCCGGCTACGAGACCGTCATGGTCAACTGCAACCCGGAAACCGTCTCCACCGACTACGACGTCTCCACGCGCCTCTACTTCGAGCCGCTGACCCTGGAGGACGTGCTCGAAGTTATCGCGGCGGAGGAGCGCACCGGCGGCGTCATGGGCGTGTTCGTCCAGCTCGGCGGCCAGACCCCGCTCAAGCTCGCGCAGCAGCTCGCCGACGCAGGCGTGCCGATCCTTGGCACGTCACCGGAAGCGATCGACCTCGCCGAACACCGCGGCGCGTTCTCGCGCGTGCTGGACGAAGCCGGGCTAATCTCGCCCAAGAACGGCACAGCAGTGTCCTTCGAGGACGCCAAGAAGATCGCCGACGAAATCGGCTACCCGGTACTGGTGCGGCCGTCCTACGTGCTGGGCGGACGCGGCATGGAGATCGTCTACGACGAGCCCAACCTCTCCCGCTACATCGCCAACGCGACGGAAATCACCACCGAACACCCGGTGCTGATCGACCGGTTCCTGGAGGACGCCGTCGAGATCGACGTCGACGCCCTCTACGACGGAACCGAGATGTACCTCGGCGGCATCATGGAGCACATCGAAGAGGCCGGCATCCACTCCGGCGACTCCGCGTGCGTGCTGCCTCCGATCACGCTCGGCAACAACGTGATCGAGCGCGTACGGACGGCCACCCTGGCCATCGCCGAAGGCGTGGGCGTCCGTGGCCTGATCAACATCCAGTTCGCACTGGCCTCCGACGTCCTGTACGTCCTCGAAGCCAACCCACGGGCTTCCCGCACCGTGCCCTTCGTCTCCAAGGCCACGGGCGTCCAGATGGCCAAGGCGGCTGCCCTGATCGGCACCGGCGTGACCATCAACCAGCTCCGCAGCGCCTACAAAATGCTGCCGGAAACCGGTGACGGCTCCACCCTGCCGTTCGACGCCCCCGTCTCGGTCAAGGAAGCCGTGCTGCCGTTCAGCCGCTTCCGCACCCCGGAGGGCAAGGTTGTGGACTCGCTCCTCGGCCCGGAAATGCGCTCCACCGGCGAGGTCATGGGCATCGACAAGCACTTCGACACGGCGTTCGCCAAGAGCCAGGCGGCCGCCAACAACGCGCTGCCCACCGAAGGCAAGATCTTCGTTTCCGTGGCCAACCGGGACAAGCGCTCGGTGATCATGGGTGTGAAGCGCCTCTCCGACCTCGGTTTCGAGATCGTCTCCACCGGCGGCACCGCCGACGTCCTGCGCCGCAACGGCATCCAGGCCACCCCGGTCCGGAAGGTCGCCGAGGGCAGCAGCGCCGAAGGCGAAGGCACCATCGCCGACCTCATCATCGCCGGCGAGATCGACATGGTCTTCAACACGCCCTCCGGCGGCGAAGCCCGCATCGACGGCTACGAGCTGCGCGCCGCGGCCACCTCGATCGGCATCCCGTGCATCACCACGGTGGCTGAGTTCAATGCCGCGGTCCAGGCCATCGAAGCGCTGCGCACCTACGAATGGTCCGTGACCAGCCTGCAGGAGCACGCCGCTGCGTTGGTGGCCTCGCAAAACAGGGCCGCCCAGGAAGCAGCAGCGCAGCATGCCTGAGCCGGAAGCTGCAGCAACGGCCGGCCGGGAGTCCTTCGGCTCCCGGCTCGGCCAGGCCATGGCGGACCGCGGTCCGCTATGCGTCGGGATCGATCCGCACCCCGCGCTCCTGAAGGCATGGGGACTGAACGACGACGCCGCCGGCCTGGAGCGCTTCTCGCTCACCGTCGTGGAGGCAGTGGGTTCGCTCGCTGCCGCCGTGAAGCCGCAGGTGGCCTTGTACGAACGGCACGGTTCTGCGGGTATGGCGGTGCTGGAACGTACCCTCGCAGCCGCCGCTGATGCCGGCGTGCTGACCATCGCGGACGCCAAACGCGGTGACATCGGCTCCACCATGGCCGCCTACGCCGATGCCTGGCTCCGGGACGGCTCGTCCCTGGCAGCGGATTCGGTCACCTTGAGCCCGTATCTTGGCTTCGAGTCCCTGCGCCCCGCGCTGGACCTTGCGGCGGACTACGGCCGCGGCGTGTTCGTCCTGGCCCTGACGTCCAACCCGGAAGGCGCCTCCGTCCAGCACGTGGGCGGCGCTGATTCGGTGGCCCGCAGGATCACCGAGGCGGCAGCTGTGGAGAACCGCCGGTATGCGGGAACCTTCGGCTCGGTCGGCCTCGTTGTGGGCGCCACCGTGGGCGGGGCGCTGCAGGACCTGCAGCTTGACCTGGAGGCCGTGCGGGGAATCATCCTCGCACCCGGGCTCGGTGCACAGGGCGCCACGGCCGCTGACCTGAGGGCAACGTTCGGTGCCGCCTACTCGCAGGTTCTTGGAACCTCAAGCAGGGACATCCTCTCAGCCGGTCCCGCCGTCGGCGGGCTCCGCGAGGCTGCACTGCGTACCTTGGAACCGCTGCTGACCAGCTGATCCGTTGATTTCGTCGCCATTGATTTCTGCGACAGGCAAAGGGTAGGTTCAGGGGGAATCCAACGGCCGATGCCTTGGATCCGACTGACGATTCGGGGGTGACGGAAGTGAGCTTACGGCCCTTGACGGAGCAGGAACGCGCGGAAGCCCTGGGCAAAGCGGCAGTGGCACGGGCAGCCCGGGCGGAGGCCAAGGAACAGCTGAAGTCGGGATCTCTCTCGGTGGCTGATCTCATCATTTCCGGCGACGGCGATTCCGCCCTGGCACGAATGAAGGTCTCCGAGATGCTCGAGGCCCTGCCCGGCATTGGCCGCGTCAGGGCGGCCGCCATCATGGATGAGCTGGGCATTGCCGCGTCCCGCAGGCTGCGGGGGCTCGGCATTCACCAGCGCCGGGCGCTGGTAGATTTTATGAACGAGAAACAGGTCCATCCGAATACCGCACAAAGGAATATGTGAGCAAGAAACCGGGACTGACAGTCCTCGCCGGCCCGACGGCTGTTGGCAAAGGCACCGTGTCCACCTACATCCGGGACAACTACCCCGAAGTCTGGCTTTCCGTCTCAGCCACCACGCGTCCGCCGCGCCCGGGGGAGCAGGACGGGGTGCACTACTTCTTCAAGTCGGCCGACGAATTCGACGCGCTCGTGGCTGGCGGGGAGCTGCTGGAGTGGGCCGTGGTCCATGGCCGCAACCG
This sequence comes from Arthrobacter sp. ISL-69, assembly GCF_018613775.1. Taxonomy (NCBI): domain Bacteria; kingdom Bacillati; phylum Actinomycetota; class Actinomycetes; order Micrococcales; family Micrococcaceae; genus Arthrobacter; species Arthrobacter sp. ISL-69. The sequence continues at coordinate 184,507 of NZ_JAGGPO010000010.1, read as the reverse complement.
CTACGGCACGCTCCGCAGCACCGTGGACGCAGCCATTGCCGATGGCCGGTCAGTGCTGCTGGAGATCGATCTGCAGGGCGCGCGCCAGGTCAAGCAGGCCGTTCCGCAGGCCCAGTTCGTCTTCCTTGCCCCTCCCAGCTGGGAGGAAATGGTCCGCCGCCTGGTGGGCCGCGGCACGGAAACGGCCGAGGAACAGCAGCAGAGACTGGAAACCGCTAAACTAGAACTTGCCGCTGAGCCGGAGTTCGATCACACAGTCATCAATGATGACGTTCGACGCGCAGCGGACGAACTTGTTTCACTCATGGGGCTGACCCCGCACCCGCATTAGCAGCCGGGTCGGATCGGCCCGCTAGAATTTGGAGAATTCGTGTCCACGAACCTTGAAGGCATCATCAACCCGCCGATCGACGAACTGCTGAAGGCAGCTGATTCCAAGTACGGCCTGGTGATCTTCGGTGCCAAGCGTGCACGTCAGATTAACGCATACTACGCCCAGCTGCACGAGGGCCTGTTCGAATACGTGGGCCCGCTGGTCGACACCAAGCTGAACGAGAAGTCGCTTTCCATCGCCCTGCGCGAGATCAACGAAGGCAAGCTCGTTTCGACGCCGATCGAACCTGCAGAGTAGAACTCTTCAGCCCAGATCTCATCAGACTACAGACTGCCTGTTGACGGAGGTCACGTGCGCATAGTCCTCGGAGTCGGGGGAGGGATTGCCGCCTACAAGGTGGCATCGCTCCTCCGGCTTTTTACTGAAGCCGGCCATAACGTCACGGTGATTCCCACCGAGGCGGCCAACCGCTTCGTCGGAGTGGCGACCTGGGAAGCACTGTCCGGAAACCCGGTCAGCAACAGCGTCTTTGATGACGTCCCCTCGGTCAACCACGTACGCCTGGGCCACGAGGCGGACCTCATCGTCGTGGCTCCGGCCACCGCTGACCTCCTGGCACGGGCCGCCGGCGGCCACGCCGACGACCTCCTGACCAACACGCTGCTGATGGCCAGCGGTCCCGTGCTGATGGCTCCGGCCATGCACACCGAAATGTGGCTCCACGCCGCGACCCAGGCCAACGTGGAGACGCTGCGGAACCGTGGCGTGGCGGTCCTCGAACCCGCCAGCGGACGGCTCACCGGTTCCGACTCAGGTCCCGGCCGGCTGCCCGAGCCGGAGGCCATTTTCGAAGCTGCCCTTGCCCTGATGCAGGACGGCGGTGTCCCCGCGGAGCTGCCGCTGGCCGGCCGGACAGTCACCATCAGTGCAGGCGGCACGCGTGAGCCGCTGGACCCGGTCCGGTTCCTCGGCAACCGCTCGTCCGGGAAGCAGGGCGTTGCCCTGGCCGTGGCCGCCCGCAACGCGGGCGCCAGCGTCCGGCTGATCGCCGCCCACATGGAAGTACCGGTTCCCGCCGGCGTCGAGGTGGTCCGGGTGGAAACAGCGGTGCAGCTCCGCGAAGCTGCGCTGCGCGCGGCCGCCGACTCCGACGTCGTGGTCATGGCCGCCGCGGTGGCGGACTTCCGTCCCGCCGAGGTTTCGGACACCAAGATCAAGAAGCGGGACGACACAGCCGATCCGGTCATCAGCCTGCTGCGCAACCCGGACATCCTGCAGGAGCTCGTGGAGGTCCGGGCAGCGAACAGGCCGGGGCAGCTGATCGTGGGGTTCGCAGCCGAAACCGGCGACGCCCACGGCGACGTGCTCGCCTACGCCGAGGCCAAGCTGCGTCGGAAGGGGTGCGACCTGCTGGTGGTCAACCATGTCGGTGAGGGCCTGGTGTTCGGGCAGGACCACAACTCCGTGGTCATCCTTTCCCGCTCCGGCTCCGAACCACAGGCAGCGTCCGGTTCGAAGGATGAAGTCGCGGCCGCCGTCATTGACCGCATCAGCTCCGAGCTGAGCCGCGTTTTTCCACGATCCTGAACGGCCGGCGTGTGCAAGGCCTCCTTAGCAGGGGGACACATGCTGAGGCCTGACCGAATCCCAACCAGTAAGGTAGTTGAGTGACTTTACCGCTGCACATTCCCGCATCCCACGGCGCGACGCCGCCGTCCCTTCGTCTTTTCACGTCGGAGTCCGTGACTGAAGGCCATCCGGACAAGATCTGCGACCAGATCAGCGATGCGATCCTGGATGCCTTGCTGGCGAAGGACCCCGAGTCCCGCGTGGCAGTCGAGACCCTGGCCACCACCGGGCTGGTGCACGTAGCGGGCGAAGTCACCACCGACGCTTACGTTGAGATCCCGCAGATCGTGCGCGAAACCATCCTTGGGATCGGCTACGACTCCTCGGCGAACGGGTTCGACGGTGCCCGCTGCGGCGTCTCCGTATCCATCGGCCAGCAGTCCAACGACATCGCCGGCGGTGTGTTCAATTCCCTGGAGGCCCGCGAAGGACGCCAGGAAGACGATTACGATCTCCAGGGAGCCGGCGACCAGGGCCTCATGTTCGGCTACGCCAGCGACGAGACGCCGTCATACATGCCCGTCCCGATCTGGATTGCGCACCGTCTTTCCGAACGCCTCACTGAAGTCCGCAAGAACGGCGAGCTATCCTACCTCCGCCCGGACGGCAAGACCCAGGCCACGATCGGCTACGACGGCGACAGGCCCGTTTCCGTCGAAACCATCGTGATCTCCAGCCAGCACGCGGAAGGCGCCAGCCTTGAGCAGTTGCGCGCTGACCTCGCCACGCACGTGATCGATCCCGTCCTGGCGGCAGCCAACCTGGACATCTCCCGCACACGCAACATCCTCAACCCGGCCGGTGCGTTCGTGATCGGCGGCCCCGTCGGCGACGCCGGGCTGACCGGACGCAAGATCATCGTGGACACCTACGGCGGCATGGCTCGCCACGGCGGCGGTGCCTTCTCCGGCAAGGACCCGTCCAAGGTTGACCGCTCCGCGGCTTACGCGATGCGCTGGGTGGCCAAGAACGTGGTTGCCGCGGGACTCGCCAAGCGGGCCGAGATCCAGATCGCCTACGCCATCGGCCAGGCACGGCCCGTGGGCACCTACGTTGAAACCTTCGGCACGGAAACAGTGGATCCCGATCGCATCAGCCAGGCGATTGCGGAGATCTTCGACCTGCGTCCCCGGGCCATCATCGACGCGCTGGACCTTAAGCGGCCCATCTACGCCAAGACCGCGGCGCACGGACACTTCGGCCGCGACGATCCCGACTTCACCTGGGAGCGGCTGGACCGGGTGGACGAGCTCAAGGCCTTCTTCAACGCCTGAGAAACACCGCCCGTCCGCAAACCCAAATGCCGGCAAGCCACGAAGGCGTACGTCGCTGGAAATAATTGTCGGTGCCATGTGTTTGGCTGTAGCAGGGCCCCCGACCGGGCGGCCCTGCTACAGTGCTTTCCGGCTGATGGCGCCCGAGCTGCTGCCCCTGAACCGCCGGCACCACTACTGGCAGGATGCTGAATGGAGGTTGGTCCCGTGGCTTCGTTTCCCGGCGATGGTTCCGCCACCGAAGAACCGCTCCAGCTGTCACTGCTCCAGGGATTCCCGGCGGGCCGCCCGCAATCTCCCGGCGGACCCGCCCTCGCACACTTGCTGCCGGTTGCCCGGGTTCTCATCGAGTCTTCGCTGCCCCACCTGGACCGCCCGTTCGACTACAGCGTGCCGGCTTCGCTTGACGACGCCGCGCAGCCGGGCGTCCGCGTCAAGGTCAAGTTCAACGGCCAGGAACTTAGCGGCTTCATCCTGGACCGGCTCGCTGAATCCGACGCCGGGCACACCCTCGTACCGCTCCATAAGGTGGTGTCGGCCGTTCAGGTGCTCACGCCGGAACTGGCCGAACTCGCAGGCAAAGTCGCCGCACGCTACGCCGGCACGCTGAGTGACGTGCTGCGTGTGGCCATTCCGCCGCGGGTCGCCAAACTGGAGAAGGAACTGGCCGCGGAAGGAACGCTCTCCGCAGGCCCGCCTGCCGCCGCAGCGGAGGCCGCAGCCGGGGAACGGGAACCGGCTGGGGGCCGCGTTCCCGCCACAGCAGTACCCTGGGCCCGCTACGTCAACGGTGCTGCGTTCCTCCAGCATCTTGGGGCCGGAGAGTCGCCGCGTGCGGTCCTGAGCGCACTCCAGGGCTTCGGCCCCGCCGGCTGGCCCGCGCTTATTGCCGAAGCCGTGGCGGCCGTCCGCGCCTCGGGCCGCGGCGCAGTGGTGGTGGTTCCGGATTACCGCGACCTGGACCGGGTGGAGGAGGCCCTGGCCGCCCTGCTGCCACGGGAGGACATTGCCCGGCTCACCGCTGACGACGGCCCGACACCCCGCTACCGCAGCTACCTTCGGATCCTCGCCGGCACTGCCGGGGTTGCCGTCGGCACCCGCTCGGCAGCGTATGCCCCCGTGCACAACCTTGGCCTGGCGGTGTGCTGGGACGACGGCGACGACCTCCACATCGAGCAGCGGTCGCCCTATGCGCACACCCGGGAAGTCCTCCTCCTGCGGGCCGAACAGGAAGGTGCTGCCTGCCTGATGGCCGCACACACCCGCAGCACTGAACTGCAGCGGCTGGTGGATGCCGGCTGGGCCCGGGCGGTCGAGGCCGACCGGCCGGAGGTGCGCCGGACGGTGCCCCGGGTCCTGAACACGGCGGACAGCTTTGAACAGGAACGCGACCCCCTCGCCCGGATCGCCAGGCTGCCCGGTGCGGCCTGGCGCGCCGCCAAGGAGGGCCTGGAACGCGGCCCCGTCCTGGTCCAGGTGGCCCGTTCCGGCTATGCGCCGTCGCTGGTCTGCGATTCCTGCCGGGAACCGGCCCGTTGCACCGCCTGCAGCGGACCGCTCGCTGTTGCCGGCGCCGCCGGCAGTTCAGCCGTGCCCCAATGCCGCTGGTGTTCCGCTCCCGCGCCGGCCTGGCGCTGCAGCCACTGCAGCAGCCCGCGGCTGCGCCGCTCCGCCACCGGCGTGCTGCGGACCGCGGAAGAACTGGGCCGGGCCTTCCCCGGCAAGCCGGTCATCACCTCGTCCGGGGACCACGTCAAGGCCACAGTCCCGGACACCAAGGCCCTCGTGGTGGCCACCGTGGGAGCGGAGCCCGTAGCAGCCGGCGGGTATGCCGCCGCACTGCTGTTGGACGGGGACTCCTTGCTGCGTCGTGAAAACCTCCGCGCGGGGGAGGACGCCGTCCGGCGCTGGTTCAACGCCGCGGCGCTGGTAAAACCTGCCCGCGAGGGCGGCCTTGTTGTCATCACCGCCGATGACACGGCGGGGGTCGGCGCACTGCTTCGCTGGGACGCCGGGGGATATGCACGCCGCGAACTCTCCCTGCGCCAAGAGCTCCACTTGCCACCGGCAGTCCGGATTGCCTCCGTGACCGGCGGCCGGACCGCCGTCGGGCACTTTACCGAGGCGATTGAAAAGCAGCTGGCCAGGCAGGACATTTCCCTGCGCACAGCGGGTCCGGCGCCGTTGCTGCTGTCGGACGCACGTCCCGGCCAGCGGGAGTCCGGCGAGGACGTCCGGACCCTGCTGTTCATTCCGTATGCCCGGGCGGCCGAAGCCACCCGGGTGATGAGGGCCGTCAAGGCAGCCGCAGCGGCCAGGCGCAGCGATGATCCCGTGCAGCTGAGGCTCGACGGCGTGGATGTGCTCTAGCGACGTGCACCAACTGACGTGCGCCCAACTGACGTGCGCCCGCGGGGCTGGCCTTAGCGCCTGTTGATCCGGGCAGCCTCTTCGGCCAGCTGGACCAGTTGCCGTGCGGAGTGCGCCCAGCTGAATTCCGCCGCGCGTTCCACGGAACGCCGTGACTGCGCCTTCCACACGTCCGGCTGCTCCAGCCGCCGGACGGCCTCGGCGAACTCCGACGGGGAATCCGGATGGACATAGCTCACGGCGTTATGGCCCACTTCGCGGAAAATCGGAATGTCGCTGGCGATGACGGGCGTGCCGTGGGACATCGCCTCCACGAGGGGCAGGCCGTAGCCCTCCGCGCGGGACAGGCTGATCAACGCGGTAGTCCGGGCCAGCAGCTCCTCGTACTCCGCGTCCGTCACGCCGTTGTGGAAGACGATGTTGGCGCCGTCCGGGACCAGGGCCTCGAGCTCCGCCCTGCGCTGCGGAGTGATGCGACTGAGGAGGTGAAGAGTCATGTCCGGCAGTTCGGCCATTCCCCGGACCATGGTTTCGACGTTCTTGTACGGCATGAAGGAACCCATGTAGAGAAGGGTTTTGTCCGCGCCCGCCCCGGGATCGCGGGGCGTGTGGCCGTGCTGCGGTGCGTTGCCCACAATCCGGACGGGCCGTTTGGTGAGGCTGTGTTTCGCGATCAGCGCCTCAGTGGTGTGGCTGATCGTGGCCACCACGTCGGCCCGGTTCAGGAGCATCCGTTGCGGCCAGTAGGCCTTGTGGTAGAGGCGCCACAGCACCCGGACGGGACCCGGCAGGAATCCTGGCGGCGCGGGGTGCTCGTAGTAGATCAGGTCGTGAAGGGTCAGGACCAGGCCGTATTTCCGGCCAAGCGTCCCCATCGTCTGCATCGGGCACACCACCACGTCGGCGCCGAGCTTGTTGACCTTGGCAGCCACAAACAGTTCTGCGGGGGAGAGCGGGCTGTTGATCAGCGTGTAGGGGACGTCCGGCAGCAAGGCAAGCTGCCGGGGGTCGCTAATGAGCATCGAGACGTCCGCAATCCTGGCCGTGGCCGCGATCAGGCTGGCGCCGTACCTGCTGATGCCGTCGTGGTGGTCCAGGCGGGTGAAGCGGGCATCGATAATGATTTTCACGCGGGATGGTCCTTCAGGAAGCGTCTGATGAAGCCGGCGGCCGGTTCGGGCGTCTCGTAGTGGATGAGGTGGCCGACGCCGGGAATGACATGGAGGGTGCCGTCAGGCAGGAGCGCCGCCAGTTTGTGCTGGTCCGGGAGCATCGCGATTTCGTCCTTTTCCCCGGCCACCAGAAGCACCGGCAGGGTGAGGTCCCGGGCAACCTCGGAGACGTTGCTGCCGACGGATGCCTTGAAGGATTCAAGCAGGCTGTCCCGGTTGGCGAAGGCGGAGAAATAGGCGTTGTGCTGCCCGTGGATGAACCGCAGGAGCTGCTTGTCCCGGGTCTTTGCCATTGCCACGCTCATGACCCTGACGATGAGCCGGCTGCGCAGCAGGAACAGCCCCAGGGCGCGGGGGAGCCTGGCGGAGGCCTCGTAGTAGAGGACGGCCAGTTTGGTCATGATGCCCTTGGGGCCCTCGAGGGCCGGTGCTGCGATCGGGTTGATGAGGACAAGGGGGAACACGGCACGGGGGTTGGCCGCCACGAAATGGCTGGCAATGATCGATCCGAAGGAGTGTCCCAGCAGCACCGTTTCCGGCCCAAGGCCAAGGGCAGCCATGAAGTCGCTGATGAACTGTCCGTACCGCATCACGCTGTGCTCACCGTCAGCAAAGGCATCCGAGCTGCCGAAGCCCGGGAGGTCGGGCATGATGAGGCGCATTTCGGGCAGCTGGTCCGCAATCCTGAGCAGGCCGTGGTGGTCGCCGCGGAAGCCGTGGATCACCAGGATGGTCCTGGTTTCGGGAGTCACCCGCACAGGCTCGTACACCCAGTAGTCGACATTGCTGCCCTGCAGGTCCACGCTGCCGGCCCGCGTCCTGGCGTCGAGTTGCCCGCTGAAGAGGGGCGGGGCCTGTGCCGGTCCCGTGTCCACTTGTTCCATGGTTTCGAATCCTAGTTGACGTTGTCCGGGTGGGAGCCTGTGCGGTGGCCGCGTTCCAGGCCGGCAAGGGCGGCCATGTCTGCGGCGTCCAGGGTGAACCCGAAGACGTTCAGGTTCTCCCGGATCCGGACGTAGGAGCTGGCTTTCGGGATCACTACGTTCCCCAGTTGCAGGTGCCATCTCAGGATGATCTGCGCCGCGGTCCGGCGGTGCGCCGCTGCGAGCTCCAGAACCACCGGGTCCTCAAGCACCTGGCCCCGGCCCAGCGGGCTCCACGCCTCGGTGCGGATGCCAAGCCGGTCGTGCAGCCGGCGGAGTTCGTCCTGCTGGAGCCAAGGGTGGAGTTCTATCTGGTTCACGGCGGGGACCACTTCAGCGGTCTCGAGCAGGCGCTCCAGGTGGGCGGGCTGGAAGTTGGACACGCCGATCGCCCGGATCCTGCCCTCGCGGTAAAGGGTTTCCATGGCCCGGTAGCTTTCGGTGAAGAGTCCGCGGCCGGCGCATGGCCAGTGGATGAGGTACATGTCGACGTACTCCATGCCCAGGTTGGACATGGACGTGTCGAAGGCGCGCATCGTGGCGTCGTAGCCATGGTCGTCGTTCCACACCTTCGTGGTGACAAACAGGTCCTCGCGGGAGAGGGACGGGGATGCCTCGCCGGAGCCTCCGCCGGCACCGCTGCCCGCGAACCCGGACAGCGCGCCAATGGCCTTGCCTACTCCGGTTTCATTTCCATACATGGACGCGGTGTCGAAGTGCCGGTAGCCGGCTTCGAGGGCCATGGTCACCAGCCCGGCCGCGTCGGCCGAGGGGACCTTGTAGAGCCCGAAGCCCAGCTGGTCGATCAGCACACCGTTGTTGAGGCTTAGCCGCGGCGAGGTTTTCATAGCACTGACTCTACCGACTCGGCGCCGCGCGCTCCCGGGGACAGGCCGTCGGGCGGTCGTCGGAGGCGTCAGGACAGTCCGTCAAAGCTGACCAGGCGCCGCGCCATGGCTTCATCGAGGATCAGGTCCGTGGCCAGCCCGGCGGCGAGCGCGCCGCGCAGTCCTTTGATCTTTGAGGCCCCCGAGACGACGCAGATGCGGCGCCGGACCTGCCGCAGCTGAGCCAGCGCGGGACCGGTGGACCTTTCGTTCAGCGTGATGCCGTCGGATGACCCGTCGCCGCGGAAAAACACGGTCGCGACGTCACCCACCACGTCCGAGGTGGCCAAAATGTTCAGGTCGCTCTCGTCGAGGTAGCCGCCGGCATAGACGTGGCTGGGGTAGTCGGCGTCCACCGAACCGACGCCGAAGATGGCGATGCTCATGCGTGACTGGAGCTCAAGGATGCGCTGGACGCTGCGCTCATTCCACATGGCTGTTTTGGTGGCGGCGTGGTCGAAGAAGGCCGGAACCGGAAACTGTTCAACGCGTGCGCCATAGGCGCTGCCGAACCTGCGCATGATGTCACTCGCGTAGGTGATGCCGGTGGTCTGCATGTTGCCGGCGCCGTTGAGCTGGACGATCACGCTGTCATGGGTGATCTTGCGGGTGAGGTGCCGGCTGACGGCGCTGAGCGTGGATCCCCAGGCGACGCCGATGATGGCGTTTGAGTCAACCAGCGGTCCGATGGTTCGTGCAGCCTGCATGGCCACTCTGTCAAGTGTCTCCGCCTCATTCAGGGTGTCGACGACCGGAACGACGTGGACATCCACCCGATATTGGGCACGGATCATGTGCTCCAGTTCCGGCCCGGTGTCGAGCGGATTGCGGATCTGGATCTGGACCAGCCCGGTCTCCCGGGCAGCCGAAAGTAGCCGTGAAACCGTGGATCTGGAGGTCCGGAGTTCCCTGGCTATGGCGTCCATCGTGAGGTCCTGCAGGTAATACAGTTGTGCAGCTCTGAGGGCTTCTGAGTGGCGTGAGCGAGGCATTCCGGTCCCATCCTGCACGTTTGTGCATAGTGCTTGACTCCATTTTCCATTACTCCAAACAATAGTGGTGAACGGCGCCGCGCTGTGAGGCGCGCCGCACAGGACCAAACCCCAAAGGAGCAGTTTTGGGAACCAAGGATTCATCCGGCCATCCGGCCACCAGCATCCCGCGGACATCAGTGCAAAGCCTGCGCCGGCGTCCCCGCGCCCAAGTCCTGATCATCGGCGGCGGGATCAACGGAGTAGGTACATTCCGCGATCTGGCACTGCAGGGTGTGGACGTCGCGCTCGTCGAACGGGGCGACTACTGCCAAGGAGCCAGCGGTGCATCGTCGCACATGATCCACGGCGGAATCCGGTACCTGGAAAACGGTGAGTTCCGGCTGGTCCAGGAGTCCGTCGTCGAACGCAACAGGCTCCTGCGCATCGCACCCCACTACGTCAAGCCGCTCCAGACCACCATCCCCATCTTCAGCACCTTCTCCGGAGTACTCTCGGCGCCGCTGCGGTTCCTGACCCACAAGCAGCAGGGCAAACCGAAGGAACGCGGAGCCTTCCTCATCAAGCTCGGCCTGAGCATGTACGACTTCTTCTCTCGCGACGGCGGCACCGTTCCGCGCCACCAGTTCCGCGGCCGGAAGCGCGCCCTGGCCGAGCTGCCGCGGCTGCACCCGGGCATCAAGTACGCGGCCACCTACTTCGATGCCTCGGTCCACAACCCGGAGCGGCTCACCCTGGATGTGCTGCAGGACGGAGAGAAGGCGGGCACGGCCGGCCCCAGCGATGCGCGGGCCAGCAACTACCTTTCGCTCGTCTCCATGGGTGGAGCGGCCGGGACCCGTACCGGCTCCACCGGCGGCAGCACAGTCCAGTTGCGCGATGAACTCAGCGGCGGGGTCTTCGACTTCACGGCTGACGTCATCGTCAACACCACAGGTGCCTGGGTCGACCTGACCAACGGGGCCATGGGCGCAGCGTCCACCTTTATGGGCGGCACCAAGGGCTCGCACATCGTGCTGGACCACCCCGAACTCCTCGAAGCCTGCAACGGCCGTGAGATCTTCTTCGAACACACCGACGGGCGGATCGTCCTCATCTACCCGATGGGCGACCGCGTCCTCGTGGGAACCACCGACGTCGATGCTGACATGGCCGAGGACGCCGTGTGCACCGACGCTGAGATCGACTACTTCTTCGACCTGATCGGCCACGTGTTCCCGGACGTCAGCGTGGACCGGGACCAGATTGTCTACACCTTTTCCGGTGTCCGTCCTCTGCCCAAACACGATGCCACCCAGCCTGGCTTCGTCAGCAGGGACTACCGGATCGAACGCTGGGCCGGCGGGCAGGAAGCGGCCGCGGGCGGCAGCGGCGCCGTCGTACTCAGCCTTGTCGGCGGTAAGTGGACCACGTTCCGTGCGCTGGCCGAACACCTGACGAATGACGTGCTCAGGGAGCTGGGGATGGAACGCAAAATCTCGACGGCGAAACTCGCCATCGGCGGCGGTGCCGGCTTCCCGGACACGCAGGCCGGTGTTCAGCAGTGGATCAAGGCCCATATGTCCGCAGGCCGCGATGCCGACCGAATTTCCGGATTGCTGACCCGCTATGGAACCCGCGCCGAAGAGGTCCTGCGCTTCCTCGACGCCGGCCCGGACCGGCTCCTGCACTCCACCCGGGAACTCAGTGTCCGCGAAGTGGAATTCATGGCCCGGCACGAACAGGTGGGACACCTTATTGACGTGCTGATCCGGCGCACTTCCTTGGCCTTCCGCGGCCTGGTGACGGGCGAACTCCTCAACGAGGTGGCCGACGTCCTCGCTGGTCCGCTGGACTGGGACGTCGCGACCCGTGCCGCCGAAATCCACAATGCCCAGGAGGTGCTTGAACGCTTCCACGGCGTCCAGGTCCACAGCCTGGTCGCTTAGCAGGCTTGCGTGCCCGGGCAGTGATGCCCGGGCGCAAGGGCTGCGCGGTTCCGCTGGAGCAGCAGCCGGCGCAGCAGCCGGCCGGCATTTCAACAACATTGCCGGCCCAACAGCCCTTCAAACTCGCGAAGGGCTGACAACAGAAAATAGAGGAGTCAAAGATGTCTCTTGGAATTGTTTTTCTTTCCGAAGTATTCGGAACCGGGATGCTGACCTTGTTGGGTTGCGGCGTGGTGGCAAACGTCGCGCTCAAGGGCACCAAGGGCAACAACGGCGGATTCCTAATGGTCACATGGGGGTGGGGCATCGCAGTCTTCGCCGGCGTCTATGTCGCCGCCCGGTCCGGCGCGCACCTGAACCCCGCCGTAACCCTGGGCCTGCTGATCAACGGAAAAGCGGAGTATGCTCCCGGCGTCAGTGTCGACTTCGCCTCCACGCTGACATACTTCGGCGGTGAACTCCTGGGCGCATTCCTGGGCGCAGTAGTCATGTGGCTTGCCCACAAGCAGCACTTTGACGCCGAACCGGAGCCCGCCAGCAAGCTCGCCGTGTTCTCCACCGGCCCGGCCATCCGTTCCACCCCGTGGAACCTGATCACCGAGATCATCGGCACGTTCGTGCTCGTCTTCGTCATCCTGACGTTCGGCGGCACCCCTTCCGGCCTCGGCCCGCTGGCAGTGGCCCTGCTGGTTGTCGGCATCGGCGTATCCCTCGGCGGTCCCACCGGATACGCCATCAACCCCGCCCGTGACCTTGGCCCCCGCATCGCGCACGCGCTGCTCCCCATCAAGGGCAAGGGTTCCAGCGACTGGAGCTACTCCTGGATCCCGGTTGTCGGGCCGCTTGTTGGCGGTACCCTGGCCGGCGTCGTCGCGGCAGTAGTGCCGATCATCGTCACGGCAGCTTCCTGATCCCCGCCCCGCACCAACACACTGACCAAGCCCTTCACACAACAGACAAGGACGTCAACATGAACCAGTACGTAATCGCCATCGACCAGGGCACCACCAGCACGCGCGCCATCGTCTTCGACCACAGCGGCAGCATTGTCTCCTCCGGCCAGATGGAACACGAGCAGATTTTCCCGCAGGCCGGCTGGGTGGAGCACGACCCCGCCGAAATCTGGGACAACACCCGCGAGGTCATCGCCTCGGCCCTGTCCAAGGCGAACCTGACCCGGCACGACATTGCCGCCGTCGGCATCACCAACCAGCGCGAAACCGCCGTCGTGTGGGACAAGACCACGGGCAAGGCTGTCTACAACGCCATCGTCTGGCAGGACACCCGGACCCAGGACATTGTGGATGAACTGGCGAAGGACGGCGGCCCGGAACGCTTCAAGCAGAAGGTGGGCCTGCCGCTGGCCACGTACTTCTCCGGCACGAAGATCAAGTGGATCCTGGACAACGTGGAGGGCGCGCGGGCCAAGGCCGAGGCCGGCGACCTGGTCTTTGGCAACACGGACTGCTGGGTGCTGTGGAACCTCACCGGCGGAGTGGACGGCGGAGTGCACGTCACCGACGTCACCAACGCCTCCAGGACCATGTTCATGGACCTCGAAACGCTGTCCTGGGACCAGGAGATCCTGGATGCCTTCGGCGTCCCTGCTTCGATGATGCCCGCCATCAAGTCCTCCTCCGAGGTCTACGGCACCGTCCACACCTCCCAGTTGCTCCGGGAAGTGCCGGTTGCCGGCATACTCGGCGACCAGCAGGCAGCGACGTTCGGCCAGGCGGCGTTTGAGGCCGGCGAAGCCAAGAACACGTACGGAACGGGCTGCTTCCTGATCTTCAACACCGGCGAGGAAATCGTCCACTCCAAGAACGGGCTCCTCACCACGGTGGGCTACAAGCTGGGGGACGCCGCCCCGCACTACGCGCTGGAGGGCTCGATCGCCGTCACGGGATCCCTCATCCAGTGGCTGCGGGACAACCTCGGCCTGATCAGCAGCGCCCCGGAGGTGGAGACGCTCGCCGCCTCGGTCAAGGACAACGGCGGCGTCTACATCGTGCCGGCGTTCTCCGGACTGTTCGCACCGTACTGGCGTTCGGACGCCCGCGGCGCGATTGTGGGCCTGACCCGCTTCGTGAACAAGAACCACATTGCCCGCGCGGCGCTGGAAGCCACCGCTTTCCAGACCCGTGAGGTCCTCGACGCCGTCAACGCGGACTCCGGAGTTCCGTTGACGGAGTTGAAGGTCGACGGCGGCATGGTTGCCAATGACGCGCTGATGCAGTTCCAGGCGGACATCCTGGGCGTGCCTGTGATCCGGCCCAAGGTTGTGGAGACCACCGCTTTGGGTGCGGCCTATGCTGCCGGCCTGGCCGTCGGGTTCTGGAAGGACCTGGGGGAATGCTCGGCCAACTGGTCCGAGGACAAGCGCTGGGAACCGCAGATGGAACAGGATGAGCGGGACCGCCAGATGCGCCTCTGGAAGAAGGCTGTCACGAAGGCCATGGACTGGGTCGACGAGGACGTGAAGTAGTCTGACCTGTCGTTGATGGCAGCCGCACCTGCCCCGCCCGCTTCGCGGTGCCCACCACACCCGGGCGAGGCGCGGCTGCCATCAACTCATCCGTCAGCTATTCAGCCGCTCGTGGCGACTTACGTTTAGGTGAACGTGCGGGTGCGCTAAAGTAGTTCTATGCGTGCGATCCTTCTGCTTAGCTAGCCGCCCGGTATCCCGACCAAATACGGATTGCCGAGCGGCCGCCCCTCCATGTCGAGGGGCTTTTGTGTGTCTGGGGTTATCTCCCGGCCGCAAGCAGGGGATCAGGGGGCCTGGGCGGGACAGGACGCCAGGGCCGTACGAAAAGCGGTACAGAACAGAAGAGGGCAGCAGTGAGCGTTCAGCCGGAGACAGAGACCGGAACAGCAACAGTCGCGACGGACGGCCCGGAGGAGGGCACCTACAGCTTCGCCGCGATGGAGGCCAAATGGCCGCAGGTGTGGGAAGACCTCAAGGTGTTCACCCCCGTCGACGACGGCTCGCGCGAGCGCCGCTATGTCCTCGACATGTTCCCCTACCCTTCAGGCGACCTGCACATGGGCCACGCGGAGGCGTTTGCCATGGGCGACGTCGTCGCGCGGTACCTGCGCCAGAAGGGCTACGACGTCCTGCACCCGATCGGCTGGGACTCCTTCGGCCTGCCTGCGGAGAACGCCGCCATCAAGCGCAACGCGCACCCCAGCGAGTGGACGTACGCCAACATCGAGACCCAGGCGGCGTCCTTCAAGCGCTACGCCATCTCGGCTGACTGGTCACGGCGCGTGCACACTTCGGACCCGGAGTACTACCGCTGGACGCAGTGGCTGTTCAAGCGCTTCTACGAGCGCGGGCTGGCGTACCGCAAGGATTCCCCGGTCAACTGGTGCCCCAAGGACCAGACCGTGCTGGCCAACGAACAGGTAGTCAACGGTGCGTGCGAACGCTGCGGCACGCCCGTGACCAAGAAGTCCCTGAACCAGTGGTACTTCAAGATCACCGAATACGCCGACCGCCTGCTGGATGACATGGACGAACTGCGCGGCCACTGGCCCGAGCGCGTCCTGGCCATGCAGAAGAACTGGATCGGCCGGTCCGAAGGCGCCCACGTCAACTTCGTCATCGAGGCCGACGGCAGCCGGCCCGCCAAGGACGTCACCGTCTTCACCACGCGGCCGGACACCCTGTACGGCGCCACCTTCTTCGTGGTGGCTGCTGACGCGCCGCTGGCAGTGGAGCTGGTCACGGACGAGCACGCGGCAGCCTTGGACGCCTACCGCGAACAGGTTAAGGCGCTCTCCGAAATCGAACGCCAGTCCACTGAACGGGAGAAGACGGGCGTCTTCACCGGCCGGTACGCAGTCAACCCCCTGAACGGCGAGAAGCTCCCGGTCTGGGCGGCGGACTACGTGCTGGCGGACTACGGCACAGGCGCCATCATGGCCGTCCCTGCCCACGACCAGCGCGACCTCGACTTCGCCAAGACCTTCGACCTGCCCGTCCGCGCTGTGCTGGACACGGGAGAAGACGACCCCGCTGTGACCGGAACGGCCACGGCGGGCGAGGGCACCCTGATCAACTCCGGCGTGCTCGACGGACTGCCCAAGGCGGAAGCCATCCCGGCCGCGATCGAAATCCTGGAGAAGCAGGGCACGGGCGAAAAGTTCGTCAACTTCCGGCTGCGCGACTGGCTGCTCAGCCGCCAGCGGTTCTGGGGAACCCCGATCCCCATCATCCACTGCCCGGCCTGCGGTGAAGTTCCCGTCCCGGACGAGCAGCTGCCTGTCAGGCTGCCGGCTGACCTGCGCGGCGAAGACCTGTCCCCGAAGGGCACCTCGCCGCTGGCTGCCGCCGAGGCGTGGGTCAACGTTGAGTGCCCCAACTGCCACGGCCCCGCCAAGCGGGACACCGACACCATGGACACCTTCGTTGACTCGTCCTGGTACTTCCTGCGCTTCGTCTCCCCGCAGTACACCGGCGGCCCGTTCGACCCCGAGAAGATCAACGACTGGATGCCGGTGGGGCAGTATGTGGGCGGCGTGGAGCACGCCATCCTGCACCTGCTGTACGCACGGTTCTTCACCAAGGTCATCCACGACCTGGGCATGATCGACGCCGACGAGCCGTTCAGCGCCCTGCTCAACCAGGGCCAGGTCCTCAACGGGGGCAAGGCCATGAGCAAGTCGCTGGGCAACGGTGTTGACCTCGGCGAGCAGCTGGACAAGTTCGGTGTGGACGCCGTGCGCCTGACCATGATCTTCGCTTCCCCGCCGGAGGACGACGTCGACTGGGCGGATGTTTCGCCGTCGGGCTCCGCGAAGTTCCTGGCCCGTGCGTGGCGGCTGGCGCAGGACGTCACCAGCGCGCCCGGAACGGACGCCGCCCTGGGAGACCGGGCGCTGCGCTCAGTCACGCACCGGACCATCGTGGACGCCGCCGCGCTGCTGGACAGCAACAAGTTCAACGTGGTGGTGGCCAAGCTGATGGAGCTGGTCAACGCAACCCGCAAAACCATCGATGCAGCCTCCGGGGCCGGCGGGTCGGATCCCGCCGTCCGTGAAGCAGCCGAAGCCGTGGCCGTCATCCTGAGCCTCTTCGCGCCCTACACGGCCGAGGACATGTGGAACGTGCTGGGGCACCCCGCGTCGGTGGCCAACGCCGGCTGGCCCGGGCATGACGAAGCGCTCCTGGTGCAGGAGACGGTGACTGCAGTGGTCCAGGTCCAAGGCAAGGTCCGCGACCGCCTCGAGGTCTCTCCCGGGATCGGCGAGGACGAGCTGCGGGAACTGGCACTCGCGTCCGAGAATGTGCAGCGCGCCCTTGACGGGCGCGGTATCCGCACGGTCATCGTGCGTGCCCCTAAACTGGTCAACATCGTCCCGGCCTAGCCGGGGCACCGGCCGCCGGTACTGCCGGCGGCCGGCCATGATGTTTAACCGGAACAGCAGGGGGATGCCGTGAACGACCGGGAGCCGGCCGGCTGGCCGTGGCTGAGGGAGCGGCTGGTCCGCCTACGGCAGGCCACCCGGCAGGGAGCTGCTCCGGAAGCAGTGGTGACGGGCGCCGTCGTACGCACCGCGGTGGTTACCGACTCCGCAGCCGCACTTCCCGCCGACTGGGTCAGGGACTTCACCGCCGACGGGCGGCTGACCGTGGTTCCCATGCCCGTGATGGTGGGGGAGGAGATCTACGGCGAAGGCGAAGACGACATCACCGACACGATCGCGGTGGCGTTGGCCACCGGGAGGCCGGTCAAGACATCACGGCCGTCGCCCGGCCAGTTCGAGCAGGCCTATCTGGCGGCGCTGCGCCACGGCTACGAAGCCGTGGTCTCCGTGCATATCTCCGGAGCGCTGTCCGGCACTGCCGACTCCGCCAGGCTCGCGGCATCCCGTGTCGGCATCCCCGTGGAAGTGGTTGATTCGAAAACCGTGGGCATGGCGCTGGGCATGGCGGTGCAGAGCGCGGTAGTGGCCGCCGCGGACGGACGCCCGGCAGCGGAAGTGCGCGCTTTTGCCGAGGAGCGGCTGGCCCGCACCAAAGTGTATTTCTACGTTCCCAGCCTCGAGCAGCTGCGCCGCGGCGGCCGGATCGGAGCAGCGGCTTCCCTGTGGGGAACTGTGTTTGCCATCAAGCCGATCCTTGCCGTGGACGACGGGAAGATCGTCCCGCTGGAAAAAGTCAGGTCGGCGGCGCGGGCGGTGGCACGCCTCGAGGAAATCGTGGTCGCGGACGCCGCGGCGCGGCCTTCGGGCCAGGCCCGGCTGGCGGTCCACCACTTCGGCAACCCGGCCGAAGCCGCGGAACTCGCTGGCCGTCTGGCCGCCTCGCTCCCCGAGGCACCGCCGGCGCAGATCAGTTCGCTCCCTGCGGTGCTCGCGGCACACGCGGGACTGGGAGTGCTTGCCGTCATCGTGGGGGAGAGCAGCACGCCGGCGAGGGATCCGGTGGGCGGCTCCGGCTGACCCGTTCCGCAGGGGCCGGCCGCCAGCCACCACTGGTTCAATCCCGGCGCTGGTAGTACAGTCTCTCCACCGGGCAAGGAGGCTCCCATGTCAATGCAGGTCCACCACGTTGCGCAGTTCGACAAGGACGTGTCGGAAGAAGTGACCAACTGGTTGAAGTATCTCAAGGGCCAGGTGACGAGCGTCCAGTTCCTGACCACGACGGTTCCGGATCCCAAGGCGCCGGAGGCCTGGCGGGTCCAGTACGAGGCGTACATCACTTACCAGAAGTAGCCTGCCGCGGGGCCTTGCCGCCAGCCCGCTATCCACATACGCTCCTTCGCGCTGTCTGTTCCACGCCCGTTCTCCTAGCGTGGGGGTATGTCACGCCGGAACGCGGAAGCGGGAGAACCTGCCGCGGCCAGCCGTGCAAGGCGCCGCCTGACTGCTTCGCTGGGACCGGCCGGGGGCGGTGATGGCACCGGCGGGCACGGGACCGGCGGTGCGGTATCAGGTCCGGGCCTTTTGGGGCACGGCAACGCGGCGGCGGGCGGGGAGCCGTTTAGGTACGACGGCGGTGCGCAGCCGGCCCGTGACGAGGTCGACTCGCCTTCCGGTGGCGCGGCGCACGGACCCTCGAGATTCAGGTGGCGCACCGGAGTGCGTGTGGCCGTAGTGGTGGGGATACTGGGTCTTCTCCTTGGGGGCTGGTTCTGGTGGGACGTTGCCGCCGGCAGTCCCCAAGTAACTCCCCTGGGCGACGTCCGCAGCACGGAAGGCAGCGCGCAGCGGGACGACGGCACTGGTGCTCCGGTGGAAGGCCCCGGTGGGCCGGCCGGCGGAGGCCCGGCCACGGGCGGCACACGCGGCGCGAAAATCGTGGTGCATGTCGCAGGCGCCGTCAATAGGGCCGGCGTGGTCGAGCTGCCGCAGGGAAGCCGCGTCCACGAGGCCATCGCGGCGGCTGAGGGCAGCACGGCGGAAGCGGACCTGAACCGTCTGAACCTGGCCGCTGTCCTCATCGATGGCCAAAAGATCCACGTTCCAGCGCATGGCGAGGTTGTGGATGAGGCGGCCGGGGTCCCGCCCGCCGGTCCTTCAGCCGGCGAAGCAGCCTCCGGCGGACCGGCGGCCGGCGCCAGGATCGACTTGAACTCCGCCACGGCAGAGGAGCTGGGGGCACTGCCGCGGGTGGGTCCGGTCCTGGCCCAGCGGATTGTCGACTGGCGCAAAGAGCACGGGCGGTTCAGCACAGTTGAGGAACTCGACGCCGTGGACGGTGTTGGACCCAAGATGCTGGAAACGCTGCTGCCACTCGTGCGGGTGTCCTGAGATGGGCAGGCCCAGCCCGTGGCAACGCTTTGTCGATTCGGCTGTACGGGATAGCCCTCAGGTGCCGGCGCCGGCCCCTGCAGGACCGCCGTCCGGTGTGCGCACCAACCCGGACGTCCACTCCACGGGCGTCCGCGGTATTGTGCCGCGCATGGCGAGAGGCCTGCAGGCGCTGCTGGTGGCCCGCCTCCTTCCTGCCCCCGCGGCCAGGCCACAGGCAGCGGGCAAGCAGGCTTCGGCCGGAACCGGAACCGGAACCGGAACCGGGGACAGGCCGCGGCGCCGGACCGACCTGCGCCTGGCGCCGCCCGCCCTCCTCGTCTGGGCCGCCGCGGTCGCCGGCGTATGGCTGCAGCTGCCGGCGCTGGGCCTGGTGATAGGCGGCCTGCTCCTGGGTGCGGCTGTACTGCTTGCCGCGATCCGCCGCCGGTCCAGGAAACGGGCAGGACCTGTGCCTCGGAGCTTCCTGACCACCCTCATCGTTGCACTCGTGCTGGCGGCAGCCGTCGCCTCCCACTCAGCGGTAGCCACATCGCAGAAGCACGGCGGGGCCGTGGCCGAGGCAGTCTCCTCGCGGTCCGCCGTCGTGATTGAACTGGAGATTGCGGGACCGCCGCGACAGCTCAAGTCGCCTGGCCGTGCCGGGGCGGACCGCTGGGCAGTCCCGGCCACCGCGTCTACGATCATCGCCAGGGGTAACCTGATCCGCGGGGAGGCCCAGTTGCTGATCATGGGCGGTGCTGATTGGCAGCGTGTGGTCCCCGGCCAGCGGATCCGGACAACCGGCAAGCTGAGGCCTCCCGACGACGGCCAAGCGCAGGCAGGAATCCTGTCCGCCAGTACCGGCCCGACCACCATCGTTGCCCCCTCGGGATGGCAGGAGGGGCCGGCCGCGCTGCGCGGCGGGTTTGCCGCCGCCGCGGATTGGATCGGCGGAGATGCCAGGGGCCTGTTGCCTGGAATGGTGACGGGTGACACCGGCTTTCTGGATGAACAGCTTCAAACCGCCATGAAGACAGTCGGAATGACCCACCTGACCGCAGTCAGCGGCGCGAACTGCAGCCTTATCCTGGGGGCACTGTTATTGGCTGCCCGATCTCTACGCCTGCCCCGGGCGCCCGCTGCAGCGGCTGCACTGGCGGGACTGGCACTGTTCGTGCTGATGGTCGGCCCGGACGCCAGCGTCCTTCGGGCCGCGCTCATGGGGGCGATCGGGCTGGTATCCCTGTCCGGAGGCCGGACCGGGCGCGGACTCAGCTTCCTCTCGCTTGCGGTGATTGGACTGCTCATGGCGGATCCCGCACTCGGGACCAGCTTCAGTTTCCTCCTGTCCGTGCTGGCAACGCTGGGCATCGTGGTGGCCGGCCCGCGGATCATGGAGTGGCTTCCGCCTGCCGTTCCGCGCTGGCTGGCCGCCGGACTCGCGGTTCCCCTTTCGGCCCAGCTGTTCTGCGGGCCGGTGATTGTCCTGCTGCAGCCCCAGTTTTCGTCCTTCGCGCTGCTGGCGAACATGGTGGCGGCGCCGCTCGTGGCGCCGGTAACCATCCTCGGCACCGCAGCCGTCCCATTGGTGCCCCTGGCCCCGTGGGCAGCTATCGTTCCTATGGCGGTAGCGGGGGCCTGCGCCGCCGGTGTGGCGGGCGTTGCCAGGTTCTTCTCTGCCCTGCCCGGCGCGGCCCTGCCGTGGCCGGAGGGACCGTTCGGCGCGGCGACGATGGTGGTGCTGTCCGCCTGCACCATTCTTGCCATGTGGCTCATTCTGCACCCGCGGGCCGTGTGGGCACTGGTCCTGGCGGCGCATCGACGGACCGTGGATCTGCTGGAGCTTTGGCCCCGGTTTACTGGTTTGGATGAGCGCCGCCGCCGTGGGAATCTTAGAGGTAATAATCCAATTTCCGGGAGGAACAAAGAGTGGCCGCTGCGCAAAAAGCCCGATCCAAGCCGGCGACGTCAGCGACGGCCACCTGGCGCGATGTGACCCCCGCCCGTGTCGTGCTCATCGGTGGGCCCGAAGAATACCTGGGCATCCGTGCCATGGACCGGGTCAGGTCACAGGTCCGCGCAGCCGAACCGGATGTGGAAATCACCAGGCTCAACGCCGGCAGCTACGAACCCGGGTCGCTCGCCATGAACGTGAGCCCTTCCCTGTTCGGGGAATCGAAGCTCATCGAAATCGAGTCCGCGGAAGCAATGAATGACGCTTTCCTGGCAGACGCCCTCAAATACCTGGCGAACCCCGAACCAGACGCTGTCCTGGTGGTCCGTCACGGCGGCGGGGTCCGGGGCAAGAAGCTGCTTGATGCCATCAAAGCCGCCGGCTGGCCGGTGGTCGATTGCCAGCCCCTCAAAAAGGACGCAGACAAGTCGGCGTTCGTTGCAGCGGAGTTCAAGGCCGCCTCACGACGGATCGAGCCGGAGGCCGTCCACGCCCTGGTCAATGCGGTGGGCGCCAGTCTTTCGGAACTCGCTGCCGCCTGCAGCCAGCTCATCGCGGACGCAGCCAC
This sequence comes from Arthrobacter sp. ISL-69, assembly GCF_018613775.1. Classification (NCBI taxonomy): domain Bacteria; kingdom Bacillati; phylum Actinomycetota; class Actinomycetes; order Micrococcales; family Micrococcaceae; genus Arthrobacter; species Arthrobacter sp. ISL-69. The sequence goes on along the minus strand of NZ_JAGGPO010000010.1, from coordinate 162,733 downwards.
GGCCGTGGATACGGACATGGTGGACCGGTATTACGGCGGCAGGATCGAGGCAACGGCGTTCAAAGTCGCTGATGCCGCGTTGGCCGGCAACGGCCCACTCGCACTTTCCACCCTTCGCCACGCCCTCGCCACGGGAGCGGACCCCGTGCCCCTAGTGGCCGCGCTGGCCGCCAAACTTCGGACTGTCGCCAAAGTGGCCGGGGCGCAGGGCTCCTCGGCCCAGATCGCCCGGCAGCTCGGCATGCAGCCGTGGTTGGTGGAACAGGCGCAGCGTGACGTCCGGCGCTGGACGCCCGAGGGCCTGGTCCGCTCCATCCAGGTGACGGCCGAGGCGGACGCCCAGGTCAAGGGCCTCTCCCGCGATCCCGTGTACGCCGTGGAGCACGCCGTCACCGTCATCGCAACGTCGGTCCGCCGCGGCTAGTGTGCAGAGCCGCATCGCGAGAGGCGCACGCAGTCGTTAAATGGATGTGGCCGGCACCCCGAGGGGTGCCGGCCACGATCATCAGTTCAGTTGAACTGGAAAACCTTAGAGTGCGTTGACCTTCTTGGAGATCGCCGACTTGCGGTTTGCAGCGTTGTTCTTGTGAAGAACGCCCTTGCTGACAGCCTTATCCAGCTTACGGCCTGCAGCAACCAGCGCAGCAGCAGCGGCATCCTTGTCGGTGGACTCAACGGCGGTGTTGACGGCGCGGATGGCCGTCTTCAGCTCGGACTTGACTGCGTTGTTACGCAGGCGAGCCTTCTCGTTGGTGAGGATGCGCTTCTTCTGGGACTTGATATTAGCCACGTGTGAACTCTCTTTTTAAAGCGGAAAATGGTCTAGAGGGCTTTCAGATTGGCCATTGACTGAGCGGCGTGGGGATACCTATGGCGGCCAACCATCAGTGGCCGTCGACCTGCACGGACACACAGCTGTCAATGATAGCAGACACACGGCACTGCTGCTGGTCCTCCGGTTGTTCCCGTGGTCTTCCGGAGGGGTTTCCGTCAGCTCCAGCCGTGCAGCTCACGGAGTGCCGACGAAACACTGTCAAAGCGCTTCCGGTCAAGGACGGCGCCCTCCCTGCGGATGTCAGCAGGGCTGATCTGGAGGATGCGGTCCAACTTCGCTTCGCTGGGCCGGCGCTGCCGATCCCAGCTGCCTGTGCCGATGTCCACGTAGCTGTCGTCATTTCGGCGGTCCTGGTCGTGGTCCTTGCTGGTAAGCATGAGTCCCAGCAGGTACCGCCCGCGGCTCCCGATTAGCAGCACGGGCCGGTCCTTGCCCTGGGAGTGGTCCTCCTCATACGGGACCCAGGTCCACACCACCTCACCCGGTTCCGGCTTGCCGTTGGGGGAGGGTGCGTACTTCACGCTCGCGACGCCCTTGAAGTCGCCGGGATACTTTCCGCTTATTCCGCCGGCAGCTCCGCGCGGCGTAGCGCTGGCCCGCGGCGCGCGGACGTGCGGTTGCCCGCCCGGACGGTCTTTGGCCGGGCGCCCTTCCAGGAAGCGAATTGCGGCGCGTACGGCCTTGCCGAGGGAGCGTAGGTTCAGTGCCATGCTGCAACGATACTGCGACTGCCGGGACGGACGCTGAGCGGTGCCGCAGGCCGGGCACGCAAACAATGCACCGACTGGCGGCCGGACGTGGGACACTATAAGTTCACGTGCGGCAGGTCCCGCGATGGCTTCGGCCTTCCTGATCACAGCCGCGAAATGCCAACAGTAAGGACCCTGCGTGTCTCCCATGGCCCGCACCGCCCCGGTGCCCGCCGCAACAGAGCCGGCCATCATCCGGAACTTCTGCATCATTGCGCACATTGACCACGGTAAATCCACTCTGGCCGACCGCATGCTGCAGTACACCGGCGTCGTTAAGTCCCGCGACATGAAGGCCCAGTATCTGGACCGTATGGATATCGAACGTGAGCGCGGCATCACCATCAAGTCCCAGGCTGTCCGCATGCCCTGGGAAGTTGACGGCACCAGCTACGCCCTGAACATGATCGACACCCCCGGCCACGTCGACTTCACCTATGAGGTCTCCCGTTCGCTGGCCGCCTGCGAGGGCGCGGTTCTGCTTGTTGACGCGGCCCAGGGCATCGAGGCCCAGACCCTCGCCAACCTGTACCTGGCGATGGAGAACAACCTCACCATCATTCCGGTCCTGAACAAGATCGACCTTCCCGCGGCCCAGCCCGAGAAGTACGCGGCTGAGCTCGCCAGCCTGATCGGCGGCGACCCGGACGAGGTGCTGCGGGTCTCCGGCAAGACCGGCGCGGGCGTCGAGGTCCTCCTGGACAAGATCGTGCGCGACCTGCCGGCCCCGGTGGGCGATCCCAATGCCCCCGCCCGTGCCATGATCTTCGACTCCGTGTACGACACCTACCGCGGCGTGGTCACCTACGTCCGCGTTGTTGACGGCATGCTGCACCCGCGTGAGCGGATCCAGATGATGTCGACCCGCGCCACGCACGAACTCCTCGAAATCGGCGTGAGCTCCCCGGAACCCACGCCTTCGAAGGGCCTGGGCGTCGGCGAAGTGGGTTACCTGATCACCGGTGTGAAGGACGTCCGCCAGTCCAAGGTGGGCGACACCGTCACCAACCTGGCCAAGCCGGCCGCGCAGTCGCTGCCCGGCTATGCCGACGCCAAGCCGATGGTCTTCTCCGGCCTCTACCCGCTGGATGGCACCGACTATCCGGTGCTCCGCGATGCGTTGGAGAAGCTGATGCTCAACGACGCCGCCCTGATCTACGAGCCGGAAACCTCGGCCGCCCTGGGCTTCGGCTTCCGGGTGGGCTTCTTGGGGCTTCTGCACCTGGAAATCACCCGTGAACGGCTCGAACGCGAGTACAACCTGGACCTGATCTCCACAGCACCCAACGTCGAGTACGAGGTGACGCTGGAGGACAAGAAGGTTGTCCACGTCACCAACCCCAGTGAATACCCCACCGGCAAGGTCGCTGAGGTCCGGGAGCCGATGGTGTCCGCCACCATCCTGGCGCCGAATGACTTTGTCGGAGCCATCATGGAACTGTGCCAGAGCCGCCGTGGCATCATGGGCGGCATGGACTACCTGTCCGAGGACCGGGTGGAAATCCGGTACCGCCTGCCGCTGGCTGAAATCGTCTTCGACTTCTTCGACATCCTCAAGTCCAAGACCCGCGGCTACGGCTCGCTTGACTGGAAAGCGGACGGCGACCAGGTTGCCGACCTCGTGAAGGTTGACATCATGCTCCAAGGCGAACAGGTGGACGCCTTCAGCGCCATCACCCACCGGGACAAGGCCTACGCCTACGGTGTGATGATGACCGGCAAGCTGCGCGAGCTCATCCCTCGCCAGCAGTTCGAGGTTCCCATCCAGGCCGCCATCGGGTCCCGGATCATCGCCCGCGAAAGCATCCGCGCCATCCGCAAGGACGTACTGGCCAAATGCTACGGCGGCGATATTTCCCGTAAGCGCAAACTTCTGGAAAAGCAGAAGGAAGGCAAGAAGCGCATGAAGATGGTGGGCCGCGTTGAGGTTCCCCAGGAAGCCTTCATCGCCGCGCTGACCACCGACGAGTCCAAGGACAAGGCCAAGAAGTAGTGACGACAGTGGCCGGCAACACCGGACGCCCCCGCAATGCCTAGCATTCTCCCACTCGGCGACCCCGCGCCGTCGGACGGCCTGCTTCCCGCGCAGGCCGCCGACGGCGCTGCCGGGCGGGGATTCGGGCTGTACGTCCACATCCCCTTCTGTGCCGTCCGCTGCGGATACTGCGACTTCAACACCTACACTGCCACGGAACTCGGCGGCGGGGCGTCCCAGGACGCCTATGCCTCCACGGCTATCGCCGAAGTGGAGTTTGCCGCCAAGGCCTTGCAGGCCAGCGGACTGCCTGACCGCCGGCTGGGCACGGTCTTTTTCGGCGGCGGCACGCCCACGCTGCTGCCCGCGGAGGACCTGGCCCGCATCCTCACCGCTGCTGTTGCGGAATGGGGGCTGGAGCCCGGCGCCGAAGTCACCACCGAAGCAAACCCGGATTCAGTCACCCCGGAGTCCCTCCAGCTGCTGGCTGACGCAGGCTTCAGGCGTGTGTCCTTCGGCATGCAGTCCGCAGTCCCGCATGTGCTGAAGGTACTCGACCGCACCCACACGCCCAGCCGCGTGCCGCAGGTGGTGCAGTGGGCACGGGACGCCGGCCTCGCGGTCAGCCTGGATCTGATCTACGGCACCCCGGGCGAGTCCCTGGAGGACTGGCGGTACTCACTCGAAACCGCCTTGTCCTACGGGCCGGACCACATCAGCGCCTACGCGCTCATCGTCGAGGACGGCACCAAGCTGGCCGCCCAGATCCGCCGCGGCGAAGTTCCCGGAATTGACGACGACGACCACGCCGACAAGTACGAACTCGCGGACGAAATCATCAGCGCCGCCGGCCTCGGCTGGTATGAGGTAAGCAACTGGTCGCGCACGCCGGAACAGGCCTGCCGGCACAACCTGGCGTACTGGCGCGGGGACGACTGGTGGGGGATCGGCCCCGGCGCGCATTCGCACGTCGGAGGCGTCCGCTGGTGGAACGTCAAGCACCCCACTGCCTACGCGGGTAGGCTCGCCGGCGGCGCGTCGCCGGCAGCCGGCAGGGAAACGCTCGACGCCGAAACCCGGAACGTTGAACGGGTCATGCTGGAGGCCAGGCTGAGTAGCGGACTCGAGGTTGCCGGGCTGGGCACGTCGGGACGGCACGCCGTCGCGGGGCTGATCGCCGATGGCCTGGTAGACCCCGTCCTGGCGTTCAAGGGCCGGCTCGTCCTCACCCTCAAGGGCAGGCTCCTCGCCGACGCCGTGGTCAGAAGGATCCTCCCGGACTGAACCGGCTTCGCCCCGTCCGGCCCGGCCTCAGCCGGTTACTTGATCCAGCGCAGGTTGAAGTCGTACCGGTGCGGCTGGCCCCGGTTTACATGGATGCCGGCCGCGACCGAGAAGCAGGTCACGGCGATCCAGATCAGTGTGGCCAGCACCGCGAAGATGTTTCCCACGACCGGAAGCATCACGAGGATGTTGCAGAGGACCGCCGCGATGGTGGGAGGCAGGGTGAAATTCAGTGCTTCCTTGGACTCCTGCGCCGTGAACGGCCCGCGCTCCTTGAAGATCAGGTAGATCAGCAGCGACGGGATACATCCAAGAATGCCGCCGAAGTGGGCGAGCGTTGCCCACTGCCGGTCCTCGTTGGCCGTCAGCGGCAGTGCGTTGGCGGGGACACCATGATACTGGGGCTGGCCATGGCCGGCCTGGTTGTCCCTTTGTTCACGTGCGTCTTCTGCCACGGTTTCGTCCTTCGGATTGCAGTGGTGCGGTGGTTCCCGGAAAGCGGACGCTGCCACAACAGCAACAACCGCCGTATCAAGAATACTGGGTCCGGGGTGCATTCGGAGAGTCCAACAGCCCCTTACGGCACGGTGAGGAAGTCGATGACCTCTTCCACCCGGCCCAGCAGGGACGGTTCCAGGTCTGCGTAGCTGCGGACGGCCCCCAGCAGCTTCTGCCAGCCCAGGCCAATGTCTTCCTTTGTCTCGTGGGGCCAGCCGAAAGCCGTCAGGATTCCGGTTTTCCAGTCGATGCCCCGCGGAACAACCGGCCAGGCGTCAATGCCGAGCACGGCGGGCCGGATCGCCTGCCACACATCCACGTAGGGGTGGCCGACGATCAGCACGTTGCCCGCGGCGCCGGGGGACGCCATGACGGCGTCGGCGATCCGCGACTCCTTAGAGTTGGCAACGAGGTGGTCCACCAGCACACCCAGCCGCCGGCCGGGTCCCGGCCGGAACGCGGCAACCGCCGCCGTGAGGTCGTCGATGCCGTGCAAAGGCTCGACGACGATGCCCTCCACGCGGAGGTCGTCACCCCAGACCTTTTCCACGAGTTCGGCGTCGTGCTTGCCTTCCACCCAGATGCGGCTTGCCTTGGCCACCTGCGCGCGCTGGCCGGCCACCCGCACCGACCCGGAGGCCGTCCGGTTGGATCCGGCAGGGGATGCCTGCGCGCGGGGAGCGGGCGGCATCAGCCGGATGGGCAGACCCTCCAGGAGGAACCCGTAGCCGAGGCGGAAGGTGCGCGACTTGCCGCGCCGGTCCTCCAGGGCCACAACATGCATGCCGCCCGACTTCTCCACCCTCGTGACAGCGCCCACCCAGCCGGACTGCACGTCTTCGAGCACCATGCCACGTTCAACCGGAACTTCGGGAAGCTCGGATTTCCGGGGCGCCGTGATGTCCTGCGGGCCCCAGTTCTGGTACGACATCCGATACACACTGCCTTGCACTTGGAGGAGGGAACCAGGGCGGCCGTGCCTTCATTTATCTGCACGTCCGGTTCCGCGCCGGAGTTTCGCCCGGAGCGGTACCAATGCTAACAACGCGGCGACTCATATTAGACTGGTTAGCACTTAGACATGACGAGTGCTAACCAGTGACGGGATATGCGCCTGGCGCAATGCCGGGCCGTGGCCCGGGAAAGCCGATCGGAGGTGGAGAATGAGCGAACCACGCAAGCTTGAAGTACTGCGCGCCATCGTGGAGGACTACGTCCATTCCCGCGAACCCGTGGGCTCCAAGGCGCTGGTGGAAAGGCACCATCTGGGTGTCTCCAGTGCCACCATCCGCAACGACATGGCAGCGTTGGAGGACGAGGGCCTGATCACGGCGCCGCATACCAGCGCCGGCCGCATCCCCACGGACAAGGGCTACCGGCTCTTCGTTGACCAGATCTCCGCGGTCAAGCCGCTGTCGCAGGCAGAACGGCGGGCCATCCAGACCCTGCTGGAAGGGTCGGACGACCTGGACGATGTCCTGGAACGCACTGTGCGGCTGCTGTCGCAGCTGACCAACCAGGTGGCCGTGGTGCAGTATCCACACCTTAGCCGTGCCATGGTGCGGCACATCGAGTTCGTGCTGCTGGCACCGCGGCAGGTCCTGATCGTGCTGATTGCGGACACCGGAAAAGTCGAACAGCGGGTCATAGACGTCGGGCAGGACCTCGGCGATGACGCCCTCGGCGGCCTTCGCACACGGTTCCTGAAGAGCCTTTCCGGCACACCGCTGAGCCTTCTCCCGCAGGCGCTGCCCGCCGTCGTCGCCGCGTGTGAACCGTCACGCCGGCATGCCGCCCAGGCGCTGGCGCGAGGCCTGGACGCCCTGGCCAACAGCACCCGCGAGGAGCGGATGGTCATGGCCGGAACCGCCAACCTCGCACGATCCAATGTTGACTTCCCGCTGAGCATCGGCCCGGTCCTCGAGGCACTCGAAGAACAGGTGGTCATGCTCCGCCTGCTCAGCGAAATGGCGGAGGACCCCCGCGGCGTCACCGTCAGCATCGGCCGCGAGAATCCGTACGACGGACTCGCCGAAGCCTCGGTGGTGGCTACCGGCTACGGCCCAGGCTCCAGTGCCAAGGTTGGCGTCCTTGGCCCCACCCGGATGGACTATCCCACCACCATGGCCGCGGTCCGTGCCGTGGCACGCTACCTTTCCAGGATCCTCGGACCTTGACCGGTCCTTCATCAGCCAACCAGGCCTCCGTGTCCCGTCTTGCGGGGTGCGGCAGCAGCATCACAGGCAGTACAACCAGGAAGAGATACGAACTTTGAGCAGCCACTACGACGTTCTTGGAGTCTCACCCGAAGCGACGGGCGAAGAGATCAAGAAAGCCTACCGAAAGCTTGCGCGAACCCTGCACCCGGACGTTAACCCCGGCGAGGATGCCTCGGACCGCTTCAAGGCTGTCACGCACGCCTATGAAGTGCTGTCCGACCCGCAGAAACGCCGTGTCTACGACACCACCGGCAACGAGAACGGCACGGACAACGGCTTCGGCGGTGCCGGCTACTCGGGCCAGGGCTTCGCCTTCCAGGACATCTTCGACACGTTCTTCGGAGCGGGCGGCTCAGCCGGGCCCGCTTCGCGCGTCCGCCGCGGCCAGGACGCCCTCATCAGTGTCCGCATCGACCTTCGCGACGCCGTCTTCGGCGTCAACAAGAAGCTTGAGGTCGACACTGCCGTAACGTGCCCCACCTGCGAGGGTTCCTGCTGCCAGCCCGGAACCCACCCCGAGCGCTGCGACATCTGCGGCGGCAGCGGCCAGGTACAGCGGGCGGTCCGCTCCATCCTGGGCCAGGTCATGACGGCCGCCCCCTGCGGCTCCTGCGAAGGCTTCGGAACCGTCATCAAGGATCCCTGCAACGAGTGCAACGGGCAGGGCCGCATCCGCAGCCGCCGTTCGCTGACGGTCAAGGTCCCTGCCGGCGTAGCCACCGGAACCCGCATCCAGCTGGGCGGCCAGGGCGAAGCCGGGCCTGCCGGCGGCCCCTCCGGCGACCTGTACGTGGAGATCCGGGTCAACAATGACGCCACCTACGTGCGTGACGGCGACGACCTTCACGCCACCCTGCACATCCCGATGACCGCCGCAGCCCTGGGCACCGAACTCAGCCTGGACACGTTCGACGGACAGCAGGAAATCGACGTCAAGGCGGGCACCCAGTCCGGTGAGGTCATCACCCTGCGCGGGCTCGGCGTCACCCATCTCCGGGGCTACGGCCGCGGCGACTTGAAGGTCCACCTGCAGGTCGAGACCCCGGCCAAGCTTGATGCCGCACAGGAAGACCTCCTTCGGCAGCTGGCCAAACTCCGGGGCGAGCAGTACACCGAGGGGAAACTCACCGCCAGCGGCGGTGTGTTCGCCAAGCTGCGGGACCGGTTCGGTAACCTGTAGCGGTGAGCAACCCGGTCTTTTTCGCAACCCCAGGAGCACTGGACCAGCAGGTTCCCGGGTCGCAGTACGTCCTTCAGGGCGCCGAAGCCCGGCATGCCGTCACCGTCAAGCGGATTTCCGTAGGGGAATCCGTTGACATAGCCGACGGCGCCGGCAAAAGGCTGACCGGGACCGTCGCCGCCGTCGGCCAGGGCGAGCTGACCGTGGAGTGCGCGGCGCTCGAAACCGAAGAGCGCCCGGACCTGCGCCTCGTCCTGGTTCAGGCGCTGGCCAAGGGCGACCGCGACGAACTTGCCGCTGAGACCGCCACCGAACTGGGAATCGATGCGGTCATCCCGTGGCAATCGGAACGCTCCATCGTCCGGTGGAAAGGTGAGCGGGCCGCCAAGGCGCATGCCAAGTGGCAGTCCGTGGTGACTGCAGCGGCCAAACAGGCGCGCCGGGCCTGGATTCCCGAGGTCCGTGCCGCCGTCGACGGTGCAGGTTTGCAGGCCGCCGTCTCCGCGGCGGACCTGGCCATCATCCTCCATGAGGATGCCGTACGGCCGCTCCGCGCGGTTCTGGAGTCCTGGCGCGACGGCGACAGCATGACGGGCGGTCCGGGGCCGCGTGAAATCCTGCTCATCGTCGGGCCGGAAGGCGGAATCAGTCCGCGGGAGGTCACCAAGCTGTGCAGCGCCGGTGCGGTGACGGCGCTGCTGGGCCACCACGTACTCAGGTCTTCCACTGCGGGACCGGCCGCCACGGTACTCGCCAGCGATATCCTGGGACGCTGGTAACGGCGTCCGCTGAATCAGGCGTGTTGCCCTGAAACGCTCAGCTGCTACTCAACCGTGAAGCCGCGCGTGTCCACGTTCATTTCGCGGTCGGGCGTCCCGGGGTCGATCTGGGAAACGCGGACTTCATAGTTTCCCGGTGCGAGGTTGACGTTCAGGGAGAAGAGCCCGGACTGCGTCGCCTCGGCCGAGGCCGTGACGTCTCCGCTCAGATAGGCCGCCTTGTCGGTGCTGCCTTCGACCTTCAGGATCTTCCACCGGAGCTTGGCCCCGGGGAGCGTGCTTCGTCCGCTGATTTTGACGCTGCCGTCAGCAACGCCCACACCTTCCTGTGGATCAATGATCCAGACCGGCGCCACCATGCCTGCGCCGCGTGGAGTAGGCGCACCCAGCCTGACGTGGTTGAACGCGAGGTAATCAGTGTGGCCGTCGACGAGGATCACCACCTGGATCTGCTGGCCGGAGTCCACTAGCCCCGAGCTCGCACCGGCAGCCGTCGCTGTGTACACCAGCTGCTGGATGGCCCGCTTTGCCATGTCTTCGTCGAGATTGCTGTTGAAGGCATCCGGCGAGACATCCACCGTGATCACGTTCTTGCCGGAGATTGAGGTGGCAAGCTTCTTCGGGTTCTGCCACGGGGTGAAGAAATCCGGATCCAGCGGCTTCTGCGACATCATCGAACGCAGCGCCCGCGTGACAGGGTTTTCCTGCTCGGGGACCTCCCGGAATTCACGGTAAAGGAAGACGTTTTCGTTGCTGCGGCCGATCCAGTACACAGGAGCCTTGTTCGAAGCCTGCGTGGTCTCCAGCGGAGCACTCGTGCTGGGAACGCCGGCCGTGGCGGACCCGGTCATGGCCTGGGGCGTGCTGGCCGCGGTCGTTTCGGGCGGCTGCGGAGTGGCCACACAGCCGGAGAGCACCATGGCGGCGGGCAGCACAAACAGGAGCGCTGCGGAACGTGCCCGACTGCCTCCCGCTGTGTTCCGGCGTCGTGGATTCCAGATCTCCATGGTGCTTCCGGGTTCCTCCGCCCTGTCCGTGTAAACGTTTTTGTGTCGCACTCTGCAATGGATTCCAGCATTACATGGAGTCTCCGGCCCTCCGCGGCGTTTACGGACGGTCGGCCGAACTGCAACGGGAACGATATGAGGCCGATACGAAGTTGATACCTAATTACGGGAACCTGCAACGAAACGGTTGCAGGCCGCACGCCGGACGGCACTGGTCCGCGGTCCCCGCGCGGTGTACTGGCGTAAGATGGAAGGACTCGGCCCGGCACGGAGCCCGACGCTGACGCAGCGAAGGCGAACTGATGAGGCAGAGCGACAAATTTCCTAACTGGAGGGGACCAGAGGCCCGCAGGCCGGCACCATGACTGAAGCAACAAACGGAAGGCCCCGGTTCAGCTCCGGTGAGCGCACCACAGGTGAATTTCCCCATAGTCTTCCCGGTGTCCGGACGGAGGTGGTCATTTTTGACAACTCCGAACAGATGGTTCAGTCCCTGGGCAGCCACGACGAGGCCCTCCGTTTCATTGAGGAACAGTTCCCGGCAGTCGACTTCCATGTCCGCGGCAACGAACTGGCCATCAGCGGCCCCTCCGCGGACGTTCCCCGGATCATGCGCCTCCTCCACGAAGTGCGGGGGCTCGTAGACCGGGGAACGGTCATCACGCCGGCAGTCCTCCAACAGCTTGCGACCCTGCTCCGGAGCCAGTCGCTCCAAAACCCGGTTGAGGTGCTGACCTACAACATCCTGTCCAGCCGCGGCAAGACGATCAGGCCGAAGACGCTGAACCAGAAGAACTACGTGGACGCGATCGACGCCAACACAGTGATCTTTGGAATCGGCCCCGCCGGTACCGGAAAGACCTTCCTTGCCATGGCCAAAGCTGTCCAGGCCCTGCAGCAGAAGGAAGTCAGCCGCATTATCCTCACCCGGCCCGCTGTCGAGGCCGGCGAACGGCTGGGCTTCCTGCCCGGGACCCTCAGTGACAAGATCGACCCCTACCTGCGGCCGCTTTACGACGCCCTCCACGACATGATGGATCCCGAGTCCATTCCCCGGCTGATGGCGGCAGGCACCATCGAAGTGGCCCCCCTGGCGTACATGCGCGGGCGCACCCTTAACGATGCCTTCATCATCCTCGATGAGGCCCAGAACACGACGCCGGAACAAATGAAGATGTTCCTGACGAGGCTCGGGTTCGGCTCCAAAATGGTGGTCACCGGGGACGTCACCCAGGTGGACCTGCCCTTCGGCACCCGTTCAGGGCTCCGGATCGTGGAGGAAATCCTTCAGGGCATCGACGACGTGAACTTCAGCGTCCTGGATGCCTCGGACGTGGTCCGCCACCGGCTCGTCGGCGACATTGTCAATGCCTACGGCATTTGGGACGAGGCACAGAGGAACCGGGTGAAGCATTCCGTGACCCGGGAGAAGCGGGGAGAGCACGCATGAGCATCGAAGTAAACAACGAATCCGGCGTCCAGGTTGATGAAGCCCAGCTGGTTGCCTTGGCCCGGTTCGTTTTCGAACGCCTGTACATCCATCCCCAGGCCGAGCTGTCCATCCTGCTGGTGGACGAACCTGCCATGGAAAAGCTCCACATTGAACTGATGGACGAACCCGGAGCCACGGACGTTCTGTCTGTTCCCATGGACGAACTGACACCGGGCACACCGGACAAGCCGACTCCCCAGGGCATGCTTGGCGACATTGCCGTCTGCCCGCAGGTGGCTGAGGTCCAGGCTAAGAACGCCGGCCATTCCACCCAGGACGAGATGCTGCTGCTGACCACGCATGGAATTCTGCATCTGCTGGGTTATGACCACGCCGACCCCGAGGAAAAAGAAGAGATGTTCGGCCTCCAGCGGGAACTGCTTGAGGGCTTCACCGGTAAAGAAGCCCCGTCTGAGACGATTCAGTGACCCCACTGATCCTTGTTGGCATGGCGCTGGTTTTCCTAAGTTTCGCAGCCCTGCTGACCGCGGCCGAGTCCGCTTTTAACTTTTTGCCCCGGCACGACGCCGAAGAAGCCATTCTCCGAGGCAACGGCCAAGCACTGAAACGTATTCTGGACCAGCCCGTGGCGCACATGCGTTCCCTGAGGTTCTGGCGGATCTGGTTCGAAATGGCCTCGGCAGTGGCAGTCGCCGTCCTCCTGCACAGCCTGTTGGACAGTGTGTGGCTCGCCGGGCTTGCCGCCACCGGCATCATGGCCCTGGTGGGCTTCGTGATTGTGGGGGTTTCACCGCGGCAGCTGGGCCGCGCCCATGCATCCGGCGTCGCCGGGTTCACCGCACCGGTCATCCGCTTCCTGTGCTGGGTGCTGGGCCCCATTCCGGGGTGGCTTGTCGCCCTGGGAAGTGTGGTGGCTCCGGGCGCCGGCGGCGGCGATGAGGCTGCCTTCAGTGAAGAGGAGTTCCGCGAACTGGTGGACCGCGCCACGGAATCGGACATGATCGAAGACAACGAGGCGGAACTGATCCAGTCGGTGTTCGACTTCGGCGACACCCTGGTCCGGGCCGTGATGGTGCCCCGGACGGACATCCTCAGCATTGACGCCGGTTCGAGCCTGCACCGCGCCATGTCCCTTTTCCTGCGGTCGGGGTACTCCCGGATCCCCGTCATCGGCGACAACACGGACCAGATCCTGGGCATCGTGTACCTCAAGGATGTTGCCGCGGCCCTGCACAGCCTCGGCCCGGGTGAGGAACCGCCCCTTGTGGACGAACTTGCCCGCGAAGTCCGCTACGTGCCGGAGTCCAAGCAGGTCAGTGAACTGCTCCGCGAACTGCAGAAGGAATCCACGCACGTGGCCATCGTGATCGACGAATACGGCGGAACGGCGGGCCTGGTCACGCTCGAGGACCTCATCGAGGAAATCGTCGGCGAGATCGTGGATGAATACGACACGGAAAGCGCCGAGGCCGTTGCCCTTGGTGACGGCAGCTACCGCGTCAGTGCACGGATGAGCATCGATGACCTCGGTGAGCTTTTTGATATGGAACTCGACGACGACGAAGTGGACACCGTTGGCGGCCTGCTGGCCAAAGCCCTCGGCAGGGTTCCCATCGTAGGGAGCACCGTTGAGGTTCACGGGGTCTCGTTGCGCGCGGAGCGCCTGGAAGGCCGCCGCAACAGGGTCAGCCATATCATCGCAGCGCCCGTTGCAAAGGGCGCCGTTCCAGAAGAAACTGACCTTGAAGACCTACTCGACGAGGCCGAAACAACGCAACAGGGAGTTCCACGTGAGCAAGCAGAATAAAGCGGACGGCGGCGAGGCCTTTGGCGGCTTCCGTGCCGGATTTTCGATCCTCGTGGGCAGGCCCAACGCCGGAAAGTCCACACTGACGAACGCCCTGGTGGGCAAAAAAGTGGCCATCACGTCGGCGAAGCCGCAGACCACGCGCCACACCATCAGGGGGATCGTCCACCGGGATGACGCCCAACTGATCCTGGTCGACACCCCGGGCCTGCACCGGCCCAGGACGCTGCTCGGCAAACGCCTTAACGATCTTGTTGCCGACACGTTGTCCGAAGTGGACGCCATCGGCTTCTGCCTGCCTGCCAACGAAAAGATCGGCCCCGGTGACCGTTTTATTGCCGCCCAGTTGGCCGCCGTCGGTAACAAGCCCATCATCGCCATCGTCACCAAGGCCGACCTTGTGGACCGGCAGGCACTCACCGAGCAACTGCTTGCGGTAGCAGCCCTCGGCCGCGAAGTCCTCGGCGAGGACGGTTGGAAGGACATTGTTCCGGTGTCCGCCACGGACGGTTTCCAGGTGGGCACAGTGGCGGATGTCCTCATCAGCCACATGCCGCCGTCGCAGCCCCTGTACCCGGACGGGCACCTGACGGACGAGCCCGAAGCCGTTATGGTGGCCGAGCTCATCCGTGAAGCCGCCCTTGAGGGCGTCCGCGACGAACTTCCGCACTCCCTGGCCGTAGTGGTGGAGGAGATCGTGCCCCGCGAGGGCCGGCCGGAAGACAGCCCGTTCCTTGACGTCCGGGTGAACCTCTACGTCGAGCGGCCGTCCCAGAAAGCCATCATCATCGGCAAGGGCGGCGCCCGGCTGAGGGAGGTCGGCACCACCGCCCGCAAAGGGATCGAAGCGCTGCTCGGAACGAGGATCTACCTCGACCTGCACGTCAAGGTAGCCAAGGACTGGCAGCGGGATCCAAAGCAGCTGGTAAAGCTCGGTTTCTAGCACCGACGGCGGTTCCCGGCAGCCCGCCGGTCCACCGCCGGCGGCCTGCCCTGCAGGGCTGCCGTTCCGGTGCATCGGGCATTCTCCCAGTCTCGGCCACTAAAATGGACCGAACCCCATTTTTTAGAGGAAGGTAACACCACGTGGTGCGACGCCGAGACACACCCGGACAAGGCGCTGGTTCGCCGGTGTCCGACGCCGCCGCCCGGCACTCGGATAACAAGGCCATGGGCCCCGCCCGGCACCTGGGCGCCATGCGCGGCCGGCCTGCCTGGTTCAAGGTGGCAACTGCCCTCCTTGCCCTCGTCCTGGTGGGCGGCCTGGCCTTTGCCGCCTTCTGGGTGGTCCGTTTCCAGATGAACATCAGCAAGGCACCGCTGGGGGCCGGAAGCAACCGGACGGAGGAGCCGGTCAACGACTCCAAGGACCGGATGCAGATCCTGATCCTCGGCTCGGATACCCGCGACGGCAAGAACTCGGACTACGGCACCTCTGAGGATTCCACGGGCTATGGCCAGTCGGACGTCATGATGATGATGGACATCTCAGCGGATAACAAGCGGGTCAACGTGATCAGCTTCCCGCGTGACCTGCTGGTGGACATTCCGGAGTGCACCGACCAGAAGACCAAACAGGTGTTCCCTGCCCAGAGCGGTGTGATGATCAACGAAGCCATGAAGCAGGCCGGCATCGGCTGTGCCGTGGATACGGTGAACAAAATTACGGGACTGGAAATCGACCACTTCATGATGGCGGATTTCAACGCGGTCAAGGAGCTCTCCAACGCGGTGGGCGGCGTGGAAGTCTGCATCAGCGACGCGGTTTACGACCCCGACTCCAGGCTCCGCCTCCCCGCCGGGAATTCGCAGGTGCAGGGTGAACAGGCGCTGGCATTCCTGAGGACCAGGCATGCCTTCGCGGACGGCGGCGACCTGGGCCGCATCAAGGCGCAGCAGGGCTTCCTGTCGTCGCTGACCCGGAAGATCAAGGATGACGGCACGTTGTCCGATCCCCAGAAGATGCTGAAAATTGCCGACGTCGTGACGCAGAACCTCACCGTTGACGATGGATTGGCGTCGGTTCCGTCGCTGCTGACCATCGGCAACCGGCTAAAGAACATCGACATCAGCAAGGTCGCGTTTGCGGCCGTGCCGACCACCCCGGCGCCCACCGACCCCAACAGGCTGGCCGTTGCCGAACCGGCCGCATCCCAGCTCTTCGCCGCGCTGCGCAAGGACATTGACCTGACCGACCCGACGGCACCCCCGACGCCCACGGCCGAACCGAGCGAGTCAGCCCCCGCGCCCTCGCCTTCGACACCGGCGGAGACCGCGCCGCCCGCCTACGATAAGGCGCTGCAGCCAGTGACCGTTGCAAACGGAACGGGCGTTCCGGCACGGGCCCAGGAAATCACCCAGGCGATCATTGCCGGCGGCTTCACCCAGGCGGCTGAACTCGTGGCGCAGCCGATCGAAAAGACGGCGGTCTACTACGGGCCAGGCTTTGAGGACGTGGCGGCGGACGTCGCGGCGTTGATGGATATTCCGGCCACGCAGGTCCTTCCCGCGGCCGGCGTTAGCGGCGTTCAGGTCTACCTGGGTACGGACTTCATGTCCGGCACCAAGATGGGCGTGGCCCTCCCGACCGACATCGTGAACCAGACGGCCGGGGACACTGTGTGCCAGCAGGCCAACCCGGAGCTGATCACCCGCTAGCGCGTCGGCAAAAACTGAAGGCCTGCGGGGCCGGCCACTTTTCCTGGCCGGCCCCGCAGGCCTTATTCGCAGCCGGCCTCTACCAGATGCTGACGCGCTGTTCGGCGGTCAGCCACATCCCGTCGTTCTCCGCGACGCCGAATGCTTCGTGGAAGGCATCCAGGTTGCGGGCGATGGCGTTGGTGCGGAACTCGTTGGGGGAGTGCGGGTCCGTAGCGAGCCTGCGGATGGCCTCCTCGTTCCGGATCACCTGCCGCCAGCCGGCCGCCCAGGAGGCAAAGAACCGCTGCTGCCCGGTCAGGCCGTCCAGCACCTGCGGTTCGGCGCCGTCCAGACTGATCAGATACGCCTTGTACGCAATGGTGAGCCCGCCCAGGTCGCCGATGTTTTCGCCGAGCGTGAGCTTGCCGTTGACATGGTGGCCCGGCGCCGCGGTGGGCGACAATGCGTCGAACTGGGCCACCAGCTTGGACGTCAGTGCCTCAAATGCCGTCCGGTCATCCTCGGTCCACCAGTTGCGGAGCGTACCCCCGCCGTCGAACTGCGAGCCCTGGTCATCGAAGCCGTGGCCGATCTCGTGCCCGATCACGGCGCCGATTCCGCCGTAATTGACGGCGTCGTCGGCATCCGCCGTGAAGAACGGCGCCTGGAGGATTGCCGCCGGGAACACGATCTCGTTGAGCAGCGGGTGGTAATACGCGTTGACCGTCTGCGGCGTCATCAGCCACTTGTTTCGGTCAACCGGCTTGCCGACCTCGTCGAGGTGACGGTCGACGTCGGCATTGTGGGCGCGCTCGACGTTCCCCAGGAGGTCCGAGGGGTCGATCTCCACTGCGGAGTAGTCGATCCACTCATCCGGGTAGCCGATTTTGGCGCGGAACGCGTCGAGTTTCTTCAGGGCCTCCAGCTTGGTGTCCTCGCCCATCCAGGCGAGTCCGGTGATGCTCTGCCGGTACGCCTCGATGAGGTTGGCCACCAGCGTCTGCATGTGCGCCTTGTGCGTTTCGGGAAAGTGCCGGGAGACGTAGATCTGGCCGACGGCCTCGCCCAGGGAGGCTTCGACGACGGCGACTCCCCGCTTCCACCGGTCCTTGTTGCGCGGCGTTCCGCTGATGGTGGTGCCGTAAAAGGCGAAGTTCGCGTCCACGAATCCGGAGGAGAGGTAAGGCGCTGCGGAGCTGACAACCCGCATGGCCAGCCAGTCCTGCCACGCTGCCAGCGGTTCGGATTCGAGCAGACCGGCAGCTCCGGCGAAGAAATCAGGGGTGCTGACTACTACCTCTTCGCGTTTTTCCGGGGTGATTCCGGCGGCCTCGAACCAGGCGTTCATCAGGGGGAAAAGCTCCACGGCCTCTGCCGCGGATTTCAGGTTGTACGTTTTCTGCGGATCCCGCAGTGTGACGTTGTCCCAGTGGTGGGCGGCCAGGGCCGTCTCCAGCCCGACCACGCGCTCCGCGGCGCCGTCGGGATCGGCAGTCCCCGCGAGGCTGAGCATGGTCCGCACATGTTCGCCGTAGGCCTTGACCATGGGGGCGAACTTCTCTTCGCGGTAGTACGACTCGTCCGGCAGGCCGAGGCCGCCCTGCCCGGTGTACAGCAGGATCCGGTCCGGGTTGCCTGCGTCGGGGGCCGGGTAGATGTAGAAAAGCCCGGACACGTCGGAGCGGAACAGCCTTCCGGCGAGTTCGATGACATCCCGGGCGGAGGCGGTGGCGAAGACTGCCGCAAGCCGTTCCCGGATGGGGTCCATGCCCTTCGCTTCCACGGTGGCTTCATCCATGAAGCTGCTGTAGAGATCGCCGACCTTGCGCTCGATGCCGCTGGCGTCATCGCCGCGCCCTGCGGCTTCTTCGATGATTTCCCTGACCGCCAGCTCGGAGCCGTCCCGCAAGGCCGTGAAGGTGCCTTCCAGGGGGCGGTCGTCCGGGATGGTCGTGCTCTTCAGCCACGCGCCGTTGATGTGCTGGTACAGGTCATCCTGCGGCCGCACGGTGTGGTCGATATTGGACAGGTCGATCCCCGAGTTTGGCACAAGTGCTCCTTCAGGTGAGGGCTGCCTCCGGCGCTGGCACCGGTGGCAGCGTCTGCATAGTGGACGTTGCTGGAGGTGTTGCTCCTTCATCTTACGCACCCGTGTTACTGTGAAATGGTGCGCGCAGAACTGCTTCTTCTTAGCTGCCGCGGCGAGGCCTCAGACGCGATCTAGCGCAAGGCCCATCCTCGTCGCGGAGTTAGTGTTGCCCGGCCACCTTTCAAACAGGAACCACAGAAAAGGCCCCGATTGTAATGCGAAACGCACAGAAGCCCTCAGGAATGCCGGTCCACCGCTATGTCCCGTTCCAGGACCAGATCAACGTTGAACTGCCGGACCGGACCTGGCCGGACAAAGTCATCACCAAGGCCCCGCGCTGGTGCGCCGTCGACCTCAGGGACGGCAACCAGGCCCTGATCGACCCCATGAGCCCGGCCCGCAAGATGAAGATGTTCGACCTGCTGGTCCGCATGGGTTACAAGGAGATCGAGGTCGGTTTCCCGTCCGCCTCGCAGACTGACTTCGACTTCGTCCGCCAGCTGATTGAGGGCAACCACATTCCGGACGACGTCACCATCCAGGTGCTGACGCAGGCCCGCGAGCACCTGATCGAGCGGACCTACGAGTCCCTGGTCGGCGCCAAGCAGGCCATCGTCCACCTGTACAACTCGACATCGGTCCTGCAGCGCCGCGTCGTCTTCAACCAGGACGAGGACGGCATCCTGGACATCGCGCTCCAGGGCGCCCGCCTGTGCAAGAAGTACGAGGAAACGCTGGCGGACACGCACATCACGTACGAGTACTCGCCGGAGTCCTTCACCGGAACGGAACTCGAATACGCCGTCCGCGTCTGCAACGCCGTGGCTGACGTCTTCGAGGCCTCCGCCGACAGCCAGGTCATCATCAACCTGCCGGCGACGGTCGAAATGGCCACCCCCAATGTCTACGCCGACTCCATCGAGTGGATGAGCCGCCACCTGCACCCCCGCGAGGGCATCATCCTCTCCCTGCACCCGCACAATGACCGCGGCACCGGCGTTGCCGCCGCGGAGCTGGGCTACCTCGCCGGCGCGGACCGGATTGAAGGCTGCCTGTTCGGAAACGGCGAGCGGACCGGCAACGTGGACCTGGTCACCCTGGGCCTGAACATGTTCGTCCAGGGTATCGATCCCATGATCGACTTCTCCGATATCGACGACGTCCGCCGCACCGTGGAGTACTGCAACCAGCTGCCGGTGGCGGAGCGTTCGCCGTACGGCGGCGACCTCGTCTTCACGGCGTTCTCCGGCTCGCACCAGGACGCCATCAAGAAGGGCCTCGAAGCCCTCGAGAAGGACGCCGCTGCCGCCGGCAAGGATGTGGCCGACTACACCTGGCAGGTTCCGTACCTGCCGGTGGACCCCAAGGACCTGGGCCGCAGCTACGAAGCCGTCATCCGGGTCAACTCGCAGTCCGGCAAGGGCGGCGTGGCCTACCTGCTGAAGAACGAGCACAGCCTGGACCTGCCGCGCCGTGCGCAGATCGAGTTCTCCGGCGTGATCCAGACGCGGACGGACACCGTGGGCGGCGAGGTCAGCGGCGCCCAGCTCTGGCAGACGTTCCAGGACGAGTACCTGCCCTCCAGCAAGGAGGACGGCCAGTGGGGCCGCTATTCGCTGGGATCGTTCAGCACGGAAACGGACGACGACGGCGCCATGACGTTGCACGCGACGGTCACCGTGGACGGCGTCCAGGTCCGCCGAACCGGCTCCGGCAACGGCCCGATCGCGGCGCTGCTGGCGATCCTGGGCCAGGACGGCGTGGATGTCCGGGTCCTGGACTACAGCGAGCACGCTCTCTCGGAAGGCGGCAACGCCCGTGCCGCGGCGTACGTTGAGTGCGCAGTCGGCGAGCGGGTCCTGTGGGGCGTTGGCATCGACTCCAACACCACCACGTCCTCGCTGAAGGCCGTCATTTCGGCCGTCAACCGCGCGGTCCGGGACGCGCAGGCCTAAACCCATCACCCGTTCCGCTGACCTGCTGCGCACCCGTTCAATCCGGGGGCGCAGCAGCCGCGTTATCCGGAAGGTCAGTGCGAAGATTAACTGTGGCCCAACAATCCTCTTTTTCTGCGCGCGCGTACCGGGATGATGCCGTCGTGCTGCGCACCCATAAGCTGGGCGAAGCCGACCGGATCATCACGCTCCTCACCAAACACCACGGACAGGTCCGTGCCGTGGCCAAGGGCGTGCGCCGCACCAGCAGCCGCTTCGGCGCCCGGCTAGAACCCTTTATGGTGGCGGACCTTCAGCTGATTTCGGGCCGGACACTGGACATCGTCACCCAGGCCGTAGCCAAGGGCGCCTACGGGGGCAGCATCGCGGCGGACTACGGCCGCTACACGGTTGCGGCCGCCATGACCGAGACAGCCGAGAAGCTGACGGACGTGGACGGCGAGTCCGGCACCGCGCAGTACAACCTCCTGGTAGGGGCTCTGGCTTCGCTGAGCAGGGGCGAGCACACCCCGGAACTCATCCTTGATTCATATCTGCTGCGTGCCCTGGCCACCGGGGGGTGGGCGCCAAGCTTCACGTCGTGCGCCCGCTGCGGCGCGCCGGGACCGCACACGGCGTTTTCGGCGCCATTGGGCGGCATGGTATGCGCCAACTGCCGTCCGCCGGGATCGCCCGCACCCGCAGCCGAAACAGTCTTCCTTCTCGGGGCACTGCTGACAGGGGACTGGACGACGGCGGACGCCTCCGTGGCAGTCCACCGGCGGGAAGCTGCCGGTTTGGTGGCCAGCTACCTGCAATGGCATCTTGAACGTGTGCTGAAATCCCTCAAACATGTGGAGCGTAGCTGACAGTGGCCCTTGGAAAGAAGAAAACTCCCGTCCGGCAGCGGACCACGCCGGTGACCGCACCGTACCGGCACAGTTCCGGGGCCGTGCCGCCGTCCATTCCCGACGAGTTCATTCCCCAGCATGTGGCGATCGTAATGGACGGCAACGGCCGCTGGGCCAACCAGCGGGGGCTGCCCCGGATCGAGGGCCACAAGGCCGGTGAGCCGGCGCTCCTGGACGTTGTTGCCGGCGCCATTGAACTGGGCATCAAGTACGTCACCGTGTACGCGTTCTCCACGGAGAACTGGCGGCGGTCCCCGGAGGAAGTTCGCTTCCTGATGGGTTTTAACAAGGATGTGCTACGACGCCAGCGGAACCAGCTGGATGAGTGGGGCGTGCGCATCCGCTGGTCGGGGCGTCGGCCCAGGCTGTGGGGCTCGGTGATCCGGGAACTGGAAGAGGCCGAGGATTACACCCGGGGCAACACCACGTGCACGTTGACCATGTGTGTTAATTACGGCGGCCGCGCCGAAATCGCGGATGCGGTCACGGCGATTGCCGAAGACGTGGCGGCCGGCCGGCTCAAACCGGGTGCCATCACGGAGCGGACCATTCAGAAGTACCTGGACGAACCCGACCTTCCCGACGTCGACCTCTTCCTCCGGAGCTCCGGCGAGCAGCGGCTCTCCAACTTCATGCTGTGGCAGTCCGCCTATGCGGAGTTCGTCTTTATGGACACGCTCTGGCCCGACGTCGACCGCCGGACCCTGTGGGACGCCGTCGAAGTCTATGCCCGGCGTGACCGCCGGTACGGCGGTGCCGTGGATGCCGCGGCACCGGCAGGCGGTCAGCCCGGATAGGAATGCAGCCAGGCGACCAGGTCGCGGTACGCTTCCTGCCGCACCTCGCGGCGCGAGAGGAAGATGTCGTGGATGGCCCCCGGGTAGCGGAAGACGGCCGTGCGCCGGCCGAGGCCCAGGGCGCGGCGGGCGGTCTGCTCGACGTCAATCACGGCGTCCACCCGCATCAGCTCCTCGGACCACTCGGCCTGGATCCTGGTGCGGTCCGAGAGCATCACCAGGACCGGCGCACCGATGTCCAGCCGCCGTTCGACGGTGGAGTGTCCGGCAAGGACTGCCCGGGTCCAGCCGGCCCGGACGGGGAACGACGCCGTCGGGCGCCACTGCGGATCAAGGAACCATTCCCCGTGCGCCTGGTCGCTGACGCTCTGCCAATAGCCCGGCATTTCCGGGAAACGGAAGGGCCTCTTGGGATCCGTGCGCGCGAACGGCTCCACGAGGTGCATGGCGATGTTCCGTATCAGGCTGCTGCCCTGGAGCTCCAGCCAGGGAGCATTCAGGATGAGTGTCCCCAGGGCGCCGGGATGGCGGTCGGCCCAGAGCGCACCGATCAGCCCGCCCAGTGAATGCGCCAGCATGTGGACGGCAGGGTCCGTAGCCAAACCGGTACGCAGTGCCACGTCCGCCCTAATCGCTGCCATCGCGGCCGCAATGTCTTCGTCATAGACGCCCAGGTCGGTGGTGTAGCCGGGTGTCTGCCAGCTCCGCAGGCTGCGGCCAAACTTCCGCAGGTCGAGGGCATAGAAATGGAGCCCGTGTGCGCCGACGTGCTTTGCAAGTTCTGCTTGCAGGAAGTAGTCCGCCCAGCCATGCAGGTAGAGGACGGCTACGGGGCGTGCGGATCCGTTGTGTGTCCGCGCTTCCGATCCCGGCCATTCCAGGTTGTGGAACATGTTCTTGCGCAGGGCGGCGAGGAAGGCCGGCGGACCCGGCGGGGCGGCGGGCACGTACCGCACCAGCGTGGCACACACGGCGCCTTCGTCATCGTCGGCCAACGGAAGCTCCGCGCGGTCGAACCCGTCACCGAGCTGGTCAGGCCGCCACGCCGGCGGGTTCGGCACGGCCCCGTTCATTCCGTGCCGCCATCGTCCGGGATGTATCCCCGGATCCAGCGGCTCAGCCGGGCGTAGGCATCGGCCCGGACGTGGGCCGGAGACAGGAAGACGTCGTGGAGTGCGCCGTCGATCCGTTCCAGCGTGACCGACCGGCCCAGGGCCATGGCCCGGATGGCGATGGTGTTCACATCCAGCACGGCGTCAGTCCTGCGCATCGCTTCGGTCCAGAACATTCCGGTTTCGCTGGCCCCGGACAGGAGCACCAGGATGGGGATGTCGATCCGGAGCCCGCGGGCCACCCTGGAATGCCCGGCCAGCACGGCCCTAAGCCAACCGGCCCGCACGGGAAAAGCCATGGGTGGCCGGTACTTGGCGTCCAGCGTCCACTCTCCCTCAGCCTCGCTGCTGATGCTCCGCCAATAAAATCCGCGCTCCGGCAGGCGCAGCACCGCTTCCGGCCGGTAATGCGCCAGCGGGCCGACCATTGACCGGGCTGCCCGCCGGACCAGCGAGCTGCCGTGCATTTCGAGCCACGGGCTGTTAAGGACCAGCTGGGCGGCAACGCCCGGATGGCGGCTGACCCACAGGGCGGCGACAAGCCCTCCGGTCGAGTGGCCCATCAGGGTCAGCGACGGCCTGCCGGCTTCCTCCGGCCAGAGGGAGCTGATGAGTCCGATCGCCTTGCTGATCTCTGCGTCATAGTCATCGAGATCGGCCACGAAGCCGCCGTGGGTATCAGGCTGCAGGCTCCGCCCGTGATTGTGCATGTCCAGCGCAAAAAACTCAAAGCCCTTGTTTGTCCAGAACTCGGCCAGCTCCACATTGAAGAAGTAGTCGCTCCAACCGTGCAGGAACAGGATGGACCGGCGGGGGAGCGGCCGGGGAACCGTGTGGCCTTGACCTTGACGGTCCGTTCCGCCTTTTGGCACGTGCCGCACCAGGGTTGCCGTGCGCTCCACGCTGTCGGCGCCCGTCGCCTGGTAGGTCAAGGCTTCGAAATCATCCCCCAGGATATCTGTGTGCCACTTCATCTGCCCAGCCTAGACAACGCACGCGGCAGCAGCGAGCAACCACAGTGCCTGCAGGATGCGTCACACCGCGGCCGGACCTGCGCGCCGGTTTGGTCTGCGCAGCCGGAACCGGAAAACTGGAGTCATGCGCGTATATCCCACCTTCTTCCGCTTGGCCTTTTCATGGATGGACGCCGAACGCGCCCACAAGATCGGCTTTCGGGCCATCAGGCTGGCCCACACCTCAGGGGCGGGCAAGGTTCTGGCGAAGTTCACGGCCCCCGCGCCGTCGCTGCAGACCTCCGCTTTCGGCCTGACGTTCCCCTCGCCGTTCGGCCTCGCCGCGGGCTTTGACAAGGAGGGGCACGGCATCGAGGCGCTGACCGAGCTTGGCTTCGGCCATGTGGAGGTCGGTACCATCACGGGACAGGCCCAGCCTGGCAATGAAAAGCCCCGGCTGTTCCGCCTCGTCGAGGACAAGGCAGTCATCAACCGGATGGGGTTCAACAACGACGGCGCCACGTCCGTCGCCCCACGGCTCAAGTCCGCGAGGGCTGCCTTGCAGCGCCGGCACTCTGCCGTCCGTCCGGTGATTGGCGTCAACATCGGCAAGAGCAAGGTGGTGGAGCTCGAAGACGCCGTCGGCGATTACCTCATCAGCGCCCGGAACCTTGCGCCCGCAGCCGACTATCTGGTGGTCAACGTCAGTTCTCCCAACAC
This sequence comes from Arthrobacter sp. ISL-69, assembly GCF_018613775.1. Taxonomy (NCBI): domain Bacteria; kingdom Bacillati; phylum Actinomycetota; class Actinomycetes; order Micrococcales; family Micrococcaceae; genus Arthrobacter; species Arthrobacter sp. ISL-69. The sequence goes on along the minus strand of NZ_JAGGPO010000010.1, from coordinate 137,791 downwards.
GCCGGGGCTCCGCCTGCTTCAGAACGTGGAAACCCTCCGGCCCCTGCTCAAGGCAGTAGGGGAGGAGGCAGACAAGGCCGCCGGAAGGCACGTCCCCCTGCTGGTGAAGATCGCCCCGGACCTGACGGACGAGGACATCGACGACGTCGCGCGGCTGGCCCTGGACCTGATGCTGGACGGAATCATCGCCACGAACACGACGATCGGCCGCGAGTGGCTCACCGCCGACCCGGCAAAAATCCAGGACTGCGGAGCCGGCGGCCTGTCCGGCGCCCCCCTGAAGGAACGGTCCCTGCAAGTCCTGCGCCGCCTCAGGGAAGCAACCGGCGGTTCACTCACCTTGGTGTCCGTGGGCGGCGTGGAGACTGCCAAGGATGTCCAGGAAAGGCTCGATGCCGGGGCCACGCTGGTGCAGGGCTACACGGCGTTCCTCTACGAAGGACCCTTCTGGGCAGCGCGCATCAACCGGCAACTGGCCAAGCACCCCGTCCGGCGCTAAGCCCGAACGTCGGCGAACGGCGCCAGACGACAGAAAAGCCCCCGGCAGTCGGACTGCCGGGGGCTTTTGCGGCCTGTATCAGGCGGGGAATTCTCCGCGCTTTACGAGCGGCTTGGGAAGCCGCAGCTTACGGAACTGGAGCGAGCGCATGGATCCGTACCAGACGGTGCCGCGTTCCACCTCGCCGAACCTCTCGGTCAGCCGCTTCCGGAGCTTCCGCGACAGGATGAACACGTCAACGAACACAGCAAGGAACATGACCCAGAACCCGCCCAGGACATAGATCATTGACTCGCTGGTGGACGGCACCAGAAGCGAGACGATGACGAACACCAGGGCTCCGAACATCAGATACTCGCCCAGGCTGAAGCGGGCATCCACATAGTCGCGCGCGTAGCGCTTCTGCGGACCCTTGTCCCGAAGGGGCAGGAACTTCTCGTCGCCGGTGTCCAAGGCCTGGCGCATCTTAATCCGCTGTTCCTGGACTGCCGCCCGTTCTGCTGCTTTGGAGGCCTTCCGATCCTCCGGCACCAGGGGACGCTTCCGCGCCGCTTCCTGGGCCTTGCGCTTGGGCGTGGGCGCGCCCTTGCCAAGGGCTGCATCCTGCCGGGCCAAAGCCTCGGCCGCCTGCTGGTCAACTACGTCCTGCGCCGCCGGCGCTTCCTTTTTACGTCCAAACACCCCTACAGAATACCTTGCACCCGCCTGCGAAAAGTCCTGCGTCACACTGCCCCGCCGGCGACGGAACGGGGGAGCCGGCGGGAGGCATCCGGAGTGTTTCCTGTGGTCCCCGACACAGGTAGGGTTTTGGCCATGACTTCATCACCGGCGGGGACCCCGCAAAAATTCAGCGCAGGATCCGGCGAGATCGACGTCGATGCCCTGCGCCGAGCCGTACACGCGTCCTTTGACACCACAGTTGGACACCTGAAGGACCTTGTTAAGCTCCCCGGAATCGCCTGGCCAAGCTTCGATCCTGCCCCGCTGGACCGCAGCGCCGAGGCTGTGGCCGAGCTGGTGCGGGCTGCGGGAATCGAGGATGTCCGGATCCTGCGGTGCAACAAAGAGGACGGCACCCCGGGCGGGCCGGCCGTCGTGGCGCGCCGGACCGCGGCCGCGGGAAAGCCAACGATCCTGCTGTACGCCCATCACGACGTCCAGCCGACCGGAGACCTGGCGCTGTGGGAGACCGAACCGTTCACCGCCGTCGAACGTGACGGCCGGCTTTACGGGCGGGGCGCGGCCGATGACAAAGCAGGCATCATGGCCCACATTGCCGCCTATGCCGCCGTCACCGACGTGCTTGCCGACGAACTGGGCCTGGGGGTGACGTTCTTCTTCGAAGGCGAGGAAGAGGCCGGCTCGCCGACGTTCCGCACCTTCCTCGACACCCACCGCGAACTGCTGCGCGCCGACGTCATTGTCGTGGCGGACTCCAGTAACTGGAAGGTCGGCATCCCAGCCCTGACCACCAGCCTCCGCGGCCTGGTCGACGGGACGATCGAGGTCCAGGTCCTCGAGCACGCCGTTCACTCCGGGATGTTCGGCGGGGCAGTGCTTGACGCTCCGACGCTGCTGTCCCGCCTCATCGCCACGCTCCACGACGACGACGGCAACGTCGCGGTCCAGGGCCTGGTCAGCAGGGACGATGTTGCCGTCGACCTGACGGAAGCTGAATACCGGGCCGACGCATCAGTGCTCGACGGCGTCCGACTGGCCGGTACCGGGACCATTGCCTCACGGCTCTGGACCAAGCCGGCCCTCTCCATCATCGGCTTCGACGCTCCCGCCGTGGACATGGCCTCCAATACCCTGCTGCCGCGGGCACGGGCCAAGTTCAGCCTGCGGCTGGCCCCGGGACAGGACCCGGCCGACGCGATGGCCGCCATGCGGAAGCACGTAGAGGCCAATGCGCCGTTCGGCGCCAAGGTGGTGTTTACGCCGGGGGAGAGCGGAAACCCGTTCCTGACTGACACGGATTCTGTGGCTGCCGGGATGGCAATGTGGGCGCTGGGGGAGGCCTGGGGCGTTCCTGCCGTGGAAATGGGCATTGGCGGTTCAATTCCCTTTATTGCGGACCTCACGGAGGCCTACCCGGAAGTGCAGATCCTGGTAACCGGTGTTGAGGACCCGGATTCCAGGGCCCACAGCGCCAACGAGTCACTTCATCTGGAGGACTTCCGCAATGCCGTCGTGGCCGAAGCGCTCCTGCTGGCGCGGCTAAACCATGAGGGCCTTGGCTGATACCTGGACCTCCGGGGCGGCAGTCGGCTGTTCCCCGGCGGGTCCGTTCCGAATTCGTCAGGGAACATTCAGGGTATGGCCACGGTTACGTCAGGAGTTAGAGCTACACGCAGGATCGACGTAGCATGTAGCTATAGCCCATACCGTTTCCGTAGGGGCGGGCAACGCGAAAGCCGAGTCGCCACCACCGTCGTAAGAAGGTAGGCCAATGAGCACTACAACCAATGAAAACAGCAACGCAGCCACCGGCACCGCAAGCGAGGATCTGGCCACGCACGAGGTCAAGCTGACCGACGTCGCCGCCGGCAAGGTTCGCAGCCTGCTGGAGCAGGAAGGCCGTACCGACCTTCGTCTGCGCGTTGCTGTCCAGCCGGGCGGTTGCTCCGGGCTGATCTACCAGCTCTACTTCGACGAGCGGCTGCTCGACGGAGACGCCGTGCGCGACTATGACGGCGTCGAGGTCGTAGTGGACAAAATGAGCGTTCCGTACCTGAGCGGCGCCAGCATTGACTTCGAGGACACCATCTCGAAGCAGGGATTCACCATCGACAACCCCAACGCCGGCGGTTCCTGCGCATGCGGAGATTCATTCCACTAACCTGGCTGTCTGCCCCGTGACAGCTTGCATTCGGCACCGGTTTTAACCGGTGCCGACGCACGGTGCCGACATGTGGGCGAAAACCCCCGGGGAGCGGTAAGCTCTACATCGAGTAGTAAAACTTTTAGTGTGCCCGGGGAGCCATCTACGGCCCGGGCAACAGCAACAAGTAGGAAGGGCCGTCTGTGAGTTCGCAGAACCGAACCGGCAGCCGACGCAAACAGATCACTACGATCACTGGCTTGGCACTAGCCGGCGCGTTGGCTTTGACTGGATGTTCACCAGAGGTACAGAAAGGCTGGTTGCCCACCGAGCGTGGCACCACCAATCACACTGACCGCATCATGGACCTCTGGGTCAACTCATGGATTGCCGCACTGGTCGTGGGCATCATTACCTGGGGACTCCTGGTCTGGTGCATTGTCGCCTACCGCCGTCGTAAGGGCACGGTGGGATTCCCGCGGCAGACCAGCTTCAACCTTCCCCTCGAGGTCTTCTATCTGACCATCCCGCTGTTCATGGTGCTGGTGTTCTTTTACTTCACCGACCGCGACCAGCAGGCGATTGACAACCGCTCCGAGCCGGCCGACGTCGTTGTAGATGTCCGCGGCAAGCAGTGGGCCTGGGACTTCAACTACAAGCAGGGCGAGGTCATCACCGAGGATGTCCACGAAGCCGGCGTGCAGGCGCACCTCACCGGTGCTGATGTGGACAAGGAAAAGCTGCCCACTCTGTACCTCCCCGTCAACAAGTCAGTTGACCTGGAACTGAACTCGCGCGACGTCATCCACTCCTTCTGGGTTCCCGCCTTCCTGCAGAAGCGCGACATGATCCCCGGCAAGACGAACTACATCAGGTTCACCCCCACCAAAGAGGGAACGTATGACGGCAAGTGCGCCGAACTCTGCGGCGAATACCACTCCGAAATGCTGTTCCGCGTGAAGGTTGTCTCCGAGTCGGAGTTCCAGGCCCACATGGACCAGCTGCGCCAGGACGGTAACACCGGACTGCTCGGCGAAGAGTACGACCGCAACCCGAACCTGAACGAAATTAAGTAAGGGGAGCGACGTGGCTACTTACACTCAATCCGCACCTGTCGGGACCCTCGGGGCGCCCGTAGTACCAAAATCCAAGGGACGCATCGTCGTCAACTGGATCACTTCGACCGACCACAAGACCATCGGGTACATGTACCTGATCGCGTCCTTCGTGTTCTTCTGCTTCGGCGGCGTTATGGCCCTGCTGATCCGCGCCGAGCTCTTCGAGCCCGGCATGCAGATCCTGCAGACCAAGGAACAGTACAACCAGCTGTTCACCATGCACGGCACGGTGATGCTGCTGATGTTCGCCACCCCGCTGTTCGCGGGCTTTGCCAACGTCATCATGCCGCTGCAGATCGGTGCCCCCGACGTCGCCTTCCCGCGACTGAACGCGCTGGCCTTCTGGTTCTTCCTGTTCGGTTCCACGATCGCCGTCTCCGGCTTCATCACCCCGCAGGGTGCCGCGTCGTTCGGCTGGTTTGCCTATGCGCCGCTGTCCAACACCACCTTCAGCCCCGGCGTGGGCGGTGACCTGTGGGTCTTCGGCCTGGCGCTGTCCGGCTTCGGCACCATCCTTGGTGCGGTCAACTTCATCACCACCATCATCTGCATGCGCGCCCCGGGCATGACCATGTGGCGCATGCCGATCTTCACCTGGAACACGCTGGTTACCGCCATCCTGGTCCTGATGGCCTTCCCGCCGCTGGCAGCAGCGCTGTTCGCCCTCGGCGCCGACCGCCGCTTCGGTGCGCACATCTTCGACCCCGAGAACGGCGGCGCCGTCCTCTGGCAGCACCTGTTCTGGTTCTTCGGCCACCCCGAGGTGTACATCATCGCGCTGCCGTTCTTCGGCATCGTCTCGGAGATCTTCCCGGTCTTCAGCCGCAAGCCGATCTTCGGCTACAAGGGCCTCGTCTACGCGACGATCGCCATCGCGGCGCTGTCCGTGACCGTATGGGCACACCACATGTACGTGACCGGCTCGGTCCTGCTGCCGTTCTTCTCCTTCATGACGATGCTGATCGCGGTCCCGACCGGTGTGAAGTTCTTCAACTGGATCGGCACCATGTGGCGGGGTTCCATCACCTTTGAGACCCCCATGCTGTGGAGCATCGGCTTCCTCGCGACCTTCCTCTTCGGCGGCCTGACCGGCATCATCCTGGCCTCCCCGCCGCTGGACTTCCACGTCTCGGACTCCTACTTCGTGGTGGCCCACTTCCACTACGTGGTGTTTGGCACCGTGGTGTTCGCCATGTTCGCCGGCTTCTACTTCTGGTGGCCGAAGTGGACCGGCAAGATGCTCAACGAGCGCCTCGGCAAGATCCACTTCTGGCTGCTGTTCCTCGGATTCCACGGAACCTTCCTGATCCAGCACTGGCTCGGCGTCGAGGGCATGCCCCGCCGCTACGCCGACTACATGCCGCAGGACAACTTCACCTGGATGAACCAGTTCTCCACGATCTCCTCGTTCGTCCTGGGTGCATCGCTGATCCCGTTCTTCTGGAACGTCTACATCACCTGGCGCAGCAACGAAAAGGTCGAGGTGGACGATCCCTGGGGCTTTGGTGCTTCGCTGGAGTGGGCCACGTCCTGCCCGCCGCCGCGCCACAACTTCACGTCGCTGCCGCGTATCCGTTCGGAGCGCCCGGCCCTGGACCTCCACCACCCGGAGCTCGCCCAGTCGCACACCGTTGAGTCACCGGCACCGGCAGCAGCCGTGCTCGGCAACGCCGATCAGAAGGACACCGCCAAGTGAAGATCGAATCATGGATTTTTGGAGCCGGAGTCTTCTTCTTCGTACCGGTCTCCGTGGTTTACGGATTCCTGACCCACTGGTCTGAATGGGTCGGCATCCTTGGCATCCTGCTCGTAGGCGGACTCGCCGGCATGATTGGCGCCTACCTCGGCTTCACCGGCAAGCGCGTGGGACTGCGCCCCGAAGACCGCAGTGACGCCGAGGTCCACGAAGGCGCCGGTGAGCAGGGACACTTCAGCCCCTGGAGCTGGTGGCCGCTGGTCCTGGGCCTTTCCTGCGCAGCAGGCTTCCTCGGCCTGGCTGTAGGGTTCTGGATTGTGTACATTGCGGCCGGACTCGCGACCATAGCCCTCGTTGGCTGGGTCTTCGAGTACAGCCGCGGCGATCACGCCCACTAGCCTTACCTGCTCTACTGACAACGACGGCGGGCCCCACCATTTGGTGGGGCCCGCCGTCGTTTGTTTTGTGTTCGTCTTCGTTGCTTCAAGGGGGCCCTGAGGGCGGGTTGAAATCGAGGCGGGCCGGGAGCGCCCGCTGCGGCCGGCAGGAACCCTTAGGCGGCCGCGCCGGCCTCCAGCAGCAGCGTCAGGCCCTCCAGTGCCGCTTCGGCTGATTCAACGCTGTAGCGGGCGGGCAGCGCCTCGGAGTCCACGGAGAGTTCCACTTCGCAGCCACAGTAGAAATCAGCCGTCATCACCTCGAGCAGGGACCTCGCATCGACGGGTGGAACCCCGTCCTTGCCTATTCTGACCGGCAGACCGGACTCCGTGACAGCCCGAACAAAGATAGCGGCCGGCCGGGCGTGCAGGCCGATGGGTGATTGAACAATTGCCTTACGCACTGGCAACGGGACTCCTTTGTTCCGACGGGACTCGGCCGTCATGACTGCATTCCTGATCAAGCGTAGCCGCGGCGTGACCCGACGCTGCAACTGTTGCACGGGTGGTCTAGACCTGCAGCGCCGGTGCCCTACGCTTAAACCATGAAAGTTAATCTGGAGCATTGCCATGGCGGCCTCTGACGCAAACAAAATGGTGGGGGAGATCGACCGCGAAAGCGGCGTCCCCATCTACGTCCAGCTGAGGGAACTCCTGCGGGCCCACATTGCGGCCTCGTGCCCGCCCGGTTCCTCGCTGCCCTCGGAACGGGACCTCGCCGAAAGGTTTGGCCTGGCCCGTATGACGGTCCGGCAGGCCATCGACGCCCTCGTGGGCGAGGAAGTCATCGAACGGGTCGTGGGCCTCGGAACGTTCGTCCGCAAGCCAAAACTCGACCTGCAGGTGAAGCTCACCTCGTACAGTGAGGAAATGCAGCGCCGCGGAATGGTTCCGGCAGCCAAGGTGCTGAGTTTCGAGCAGATCGGCGCCAGTGCATTCCTGGCCCGTGAGCTCCAGCTCGACGAGGGCACGCCCCTGGTGCGCTTCAGGCGTCTTCTCCTGGCAGATAACGAGCCCATGAGTGTGGATGAAAACTTCATCCCCGCACACCGGGTTCCCGGGCTGCTCGACGGCGAACCTCCGACATCCCTGTACAACGTCCTGAGCGAACGGTTCGGCCTGGTCATGGAGTGGGGGGAGGACATGATCGAGGCCACCGCAGCCTCACCGTCCACGGCACGCCTTCTCAACGTTGAAGTCGGATCGCCGCTGCTCAAGATCCAGCGGCACGCTTTTGTGGCCCGGTCCATGGTGGACTACTCGGTGTCCTACTACCGCGCGGACCGCTACAAGCTGTGGGTCCCGCTGCAGCGTCCCGGCGTCAGGCCGACGCGCAACTACGCCTCAGGCTACCGAAACCCGTAGGAACAACGAAGAGGCCCCGTCCTGTCGGACGGGGCCTCTTTTGCTTGTTGCGGTAATGCTCGAACTAGTGGCTGAGCGTCTTCTGGGACTCAGCCGATTCGACGGCTTCATGCTGGCCGTGGTGGCCATGGGCCGCCTCAAGTTCAGCGGGCGAAGCAGGTGCAACGCGGTCTTCGAAGAACCACTGCGAGAGCGCGGCGCGGCGCTTTTCCTTACGCGTCACGATGCCGTGTTCGTTGGGGACTGCAGGCAGCGGGACCGGCGACTCAAAGCCGACCAGCTTGTAGCGCTTGTAGTCATCCAGCGGTGCATGGACCTCGATGAACTCACCGTGCGGCAGGCGCACGATGCGGCCGGTTTCGCGGCCGTGCAGGGCAATTTCGCGGTCCTTGCGCTGGAGGGCGAGGGCCACACGCTTGGTCACGACGAACGCGATGATCGGGCCAATGAAGAACAGTGCGCGCAGCCAGTAGGTCACGTCGTTCAGCGCCACGTGGAAGTGCGTTGCAATGAGGTCGGAGCTTGCCGCGGCCCACATCACGCAGTAGAACGTGAAGCCGGCCATACCGATGGCGGTACGGGTGGGTGCGTTGCGCGGGCGGTCCAGGACGTGGTGCTCGCGGTCGTCCTTGGTGATCCAGCGTTCGATCCACGGGTACATGAACAGCACGGTGAACACGAGGCCAGCCGGCACCAGGGCGGGCAGCAGCACGTTCAGTGTCAGGACATAGCCGAAGATGACGTACTCGAAGTGGAAGTCTCCGATGACACCCGGCATGAGGCGCAGAGCTCCGTCGACCCAGCCGATGTACCAGTCAGGCTGCGTGCCTGCCGAAACGGGTGAGGGGTCGTAGGGGCCGTAGTTCCAGATCGGGTTGATGGTGAAGAACGCCGCCATGAGGGCGATGACACCGAACACGATGAAGAAGAAGCCGCCGGCCTTGGCCGCGTAGACCGGGCCGAGGGGGTAGCCGACGACGTTGCCGTCGTTGCGTCCCGGGCCGGGGTACTGAGTGTGCTTGTGCACGACCACCATGAACAGGTGGATCACGATCATCAGCAGGATCAGGGCCGGTACCAGGAGGATGTGCAGCATATACAGCCGGCTGATGATGAGAGTACCCGGGAACTCGCCGCCGAAGAGGAAGAACGAGATGTAGGTACCGATGACGGGGATCGACTTGATGACGCCGTCGATGATGCGCAGGCCGTTGCCGGAGAGCAGGTCATCGGGGAGTGAGTAGCCGGTGAAGCCTGCGGCCATGGAGAGGATGAGCAGGACACCGCCCACCACCCAGTTCAGTTCGCGGGGCTTGCGGAACGCACCGGTGAAGAAGACGCGCAGCATGTGCACGGAAACGGAAGCCACGAACAGCAGCGCGGCCCAGTGGTGCACCTGGCGCATGAACAGGCCGCCGCGGACATCAAAGGAGATGTCCAGCGAGGAGCTGTAGGCCACGGACATTTCGACGTTCTTCAGCGGCGTGTACGAGCCGTTGTAGTGCGTCTCCGCCATGGACGGATCGAAGAAGAACGTCAGGAACGTGCCGGAGAGCAGCAGGATGACGAAGGAGTACAGGGCAACTTCGCCGAACATGAAGGACCAGTGATCCGGGAAGACCTTCCGGCCGAACTCGCGCAGCATCCCCGAACCGCCAACACGCTGGTCAACGAAGTCGGTAATGCGGCCGCCCTTGGTTTTGGCGACGAAGGCGGGGGCATTAGCTGTTGAATTTGCGCTCATGCTCATCACGCTCCCAATAACTCGGTCCTACGGGTTCTTTGAAGTCGCTGGTAGCGACCAGGTAGCCCTCGGCGTCAACTGCGATGGGCAGCTGGGGGAGAGGCCGGCTGGCCGGGCCAAAGATAACCTTGCATTCCTGGGTCAGGTCAAAGGTCGACTGGTGGCACGGGCACAGCAGGTGGTGGGTCTGCTGCTCGTACAGGGCAACAGGGCAACCAACGTGGGTGCAGATCTTCGAGTAGGCAACGATGCCGTTGTAGCTCCAGTCCTCGCGGCCCGCGGAGGGCTTGAGGGACTCGGGGTTGAGGCGCATGAGCAGGACGACGGCCTTGGCCTTTTCGTTCAGCTTTCCTTCATGCAGTTCGTTCAGGCCTTCCGGAATCACGTGGAAGGCAGAGCCGATGGTCACGTCCGAAGCCCTGATGGGCGTGCCGTCGGGGTCACGGGTGAGGCGCTTGAGCTTGCCCTCCTGCGGAGCCCACATGGTGTGGGCCAGTGTGTCGTCCGGACGGGGACCGAGGTCACCGAAGACGGCCAGTGCAGGCAGCGGTGCCAGAGCGACGGCGCCAAGAAGGGTGTTGCGGATCAGCGGCCGGCGCTTGATGCCGGTTTCCTCGACGATGTCGTCAACGATGCGGACTGCCGCCTGGCGGTCGTCCTCGGTGCGGACTGCGTGGCGTTCTTCCGAAACCTCGTGGTCCGGCATCAGGGCCTTGGCCCAGTGGACGATGCCGGTGCCGATGCCGAGCATGGCAAAGGCAGTGCCGATGCCCAGCAGGGCATTCTGCAGCCGGATGGTGGCGATCGTGGAGTCGGGTCCAAGATCGATGGCGAAGTACGCCACCAGGAAGATCACGGTGCCCACAACGGAGCTGCCGAAGAGAACGGCAACCTGCCGTTCTGCGCGCTTTGCGGCCTTCGGGTCCGTGTCAGCCAGGCGCAAACGATGCGGAGGGATTCCAGGATCCTGGAACTTCTCCACCTCATTCTGACCAGCCGTAGCTACGGTGCCCGAGTGGTTCGGACTGCCGTCACTATGGTTGCCCATAATTCGCCTCATCCTTCTCTCGTCCCGGCCAGTGCCGGGTTAGTTTTCAATTCCATACTGCTGACTCGTCAGCAGGAGTTCTTACAGTTGCGGACGCTGCTAGGACGTCCGGGAGGTCAGCCAGATGGTGAAGGCGATGATGACGCCCAGGCCGGCGATCCAGACAAACAGGCCTTCAGAAACCGGGCCCAGCGCGCCGAGATCGGCTCCGCCGGGTGAGCCGTTGGCTTCGATCTGCTTGAGGAAGGTAATGATGTCGCGCTTGCCTTCGGGAGAGACATTGGCGTCGTTGAAGACGGGCATGTTCTGCGGTCCGGTGGCCATTGCTTCGTAGATGTGCTTCTCGGAAACGTCCGCGAGGGCGGGAGCAAACTTGCCCCGGGTCAGTGCGCCGCCGGCAGCTGCTGCGTTGTGGCACATGGCGCAGTTCACGCGGAAGAGCTCGCCGCCTTCCGCGGCGTTGCCCTGTGCGTCCAGAAGGTGCTCTTCGGGGATGGACGGGCCGGGCCCGAGCGAAGCGACGTAAGCGGACAACTGGTGGGTCTGTTCGTCGTTGAACTGTGCGGGCTTCTTGTAAGCCTGCGGGCCATTCATCTGCATGGGCATACGCCCGGTGCCTACCTGGAAGTCAACGGCGGCAGCACCGACGCCTACAAGTGAGGGTCCGTCCTGGGTTCCGCTCGCACCCATGCCGTGGCAGGTGGCGCAGTTGGCGGCGAAAAGCTTCCCGCCCTCTTCAGTGTCGTTCGCACTGAAGCTGGTGGTGGAAGCCTTGGCCTCGTTGACGGTGGTGGCAACGGCGTACAGCCCACCAGTGAGGAGGAGGCCCATCAGCAGCAGCGCAATGGCTGCCAGGGGGTGACGTCGCTTCTGCGAGAGTGCCTTCACGTGGTGGTTCCTTTATTCGATCGTGCGTCGGCTCCGGGAGCCGCTTCTTGAAATTCTGCCTCTTGTAGAAAAAGAGTCAAGTCAGGGCTACCTGAGGACGTAGATGACCAGGAAGAGGCCGATCCACACGACGTCGACGAAGTGCCAGTAGTACGAGGTGACAATCGCGGACGTGGCTTCGAAGTGACCAAACTTCTTGGCGGCGAACGAACGGCCGATGATAAAGAGGAAGGCGATGAGGCCGCCGATGACGTGCAGGCCGTGGAACCCGGTGGTCATGTAGAAGGCCGAGCCGTACGCATTCGACGAAAGCGACACATGCTCCGAAACGAGCATGGCGTATTCAGTTGCCTGGCCGGCAACGAAGAAGGCACCCATGATGAACGTCAGGGTGAACCATTCGTTCATCCCCCAACGAGTGAATGCAAGGGGGCCGCCGGCGCGGCGCGGCTGGAGCCGCTCAGCGGCGAAGACGCCCATCTGGCAAGTGAATGAACTTGCCACGAGGACGATCGTGTTTACGAGCGCAAAGGGGAAGTTGAGCTTTGCTGTCTCTTCAGCCCACATCTGTCCGGAAGTCGAACGGAGTGTGAAGTACATGGCGAAGAGACCGGCGAAGAACATCAACTCACTGGACAGCCAAACAACGGTTCCTACGGAAACCATATTCGGGCGGTTCAGCGTCGGGTGCGCCGGGGTACTGGGGGCATGGGTCGCAGATGTCACATAGACATTATGTCTGTAAAAGTTCCTCCTGCCCAATGCAAACCGCCTTTTGCGGGGACTTTTTCTACAAAGACGCGAATTCGCGCGGAAAAGTTCCCGGGCCGGTTCACATTGGTCATCAGGGCGGGTGCCTCGATAGCATCGGGAGGTGACTTCACAGGCATCAGCACAGCCGGCCGGCAACACCTGGCCGCGGCTCATTTCGGCTCTGATCAACGGCACGGACCTCACGGCTGACAATACGGAGTGGGCGATGGACACGATCATGTCCGGCGAAGCCACCCCCGCCCAGATTGCCGGATTCCTCGTGGCGCTGCGCGCGAAGGGCGAGACGGTGGATGAGATTGCCGGCCTTGTCGAAGCGATGCTGGCCCACGCAAACCCCGTGGACATCGGCGGCGAGAAGCTGGACATCGTGGGCACCGGCGGCGACCAGCTCAATACGGTTAACATCTCCACCATGGCGGCGCTTGTCTGTGCGGGAGCCGGTGCGAAGGTGGTCAAGCACGGTAACCGGGCATCCTCGTCGTCATCGGGCTCAGCGGACGTCCTGGAAGCCCTGGGCGTCCGGCTGGACCTCCCCATCGATCGGGTCGCATGGAACGCCGAAGAGGCCGGAATCACCTTCTGTTTCGCCCAGGTGTTCCACCCCTCCTTCCGGCACACCGCCGTGCCCCGCCGCGAACTTGCCATACCCACGGCGTTCAACTTCCTCGGACCGCTGACCAACCCCGCCCGGGTGCAGGCCTCAGCAGTTGGTGTTGCCAACGCACGAATGGCGCCCCTGGTTGCCGGAGTGCTTGCCAAGCGCGGAAGCCGCGGACTGGTCTTCAGGGGAAGCGACGGACTGGACGAGCTGACAACGACCGGGCCGTCCACGGTCTGGGAGATCAGGGACGGGGAAGTCAGCGAACAGGCCTTTGATCCGCAGGCGCTGGGCATCCGTCCGGCGACGGTGGAGGAGCTTCGTGGCGGTGACGCCGCAGCGAATGCCGCCGTCGTGCGTGAGGTTCTGGCCGGAGCGGCCGGAGCGGCCCGCGACGCCGTCCTGCTGAACGCCGCCGCAGGACTGGTGGCGTTCGATATCCGGGCCGAGGGTCCGTTGACGGACCGCATGGCGGCAGCGTTGAAGCGCGCCGAAGAGTCCATTGACTCCGGCGCCGCAGCTGCCGTTCTGGAAAAGTGGGTGGCCCTGACCCAGGGCTAGGCGGTGTGCCCGGCCTTACTGCTCGAAACCGAGGGCGAAGGCCGCATCGAGGTCGTGCTGGGAGTAAGCGCGGAAGGCGATGTGCGTTGTGGTGTGCACAACGGCAGGGACCTTGGACAGCTTGTCCGCGATGACGTCGGCCAGCTCATCATGCTTCGCCACCCGCGCAACAGCAATCAGGTCCCATTCCCCGGTTACGGAGTAGACCTCGCTGATGCCCGGAATCGCCGAAATCTCCTCTGCCGTTTCCGGAATGCGCGAGGCGTCTGTCTTGATCAGGACGAATGCGGTGATCACTCTTGACCTTTCGGATCGGGTGCGCCGTTGCGGAAACGGCAGGCGTTGCTGTGTGTTGTCAGCCTAGTACATCAGGGTGCTTCAGCGGCGCTGCCGGCGCCCCGCCAGCCGCCGGAATCCGGCCACGATGAGCCGGTAGCCGAGGAGGAACACGCCCAGGCTGAGCAATGCCACAATGACGAACGGTACTACCACCGTCTGGCCGGTCAATGCACGGAGCAGCATGCCCAGGGCCACGGCTCCAATCCACACGCAGACCCCTGCCGGCCAGACGCGCAACGGCGCCCGCCACACCCGCAGCCCAAGCCAGGCTATTGCCGCTCCTGCCAGGAACGGCCAGGCTGTCAGGAGGACCCCGGCGATCACATCCCCGCGCTGGTGTGCGTCACGGCCGATGGCGGCGAAGGTAAGGATCAGCGCCGCGTCGGCGAGGGCGGCAACGGCCACGGAACTCCTGGCGGCTGCGCGGACAGAGGCGGTGTCGGTGCGGGAAGGCATGCCTCCAGACTAGTAAAGGATTTTCGTTGCTACGACCTGGCATGACCGCCTGACGCGATTGCCCGCAGCGGCCGTACACTGTGACCGGGCCGTTCCCCGGCACATCGCGTTCCCGTTACTACACCCCGGACGGCAGCATGAGACTTGTCCAGATCGCGCAACATGCCAGTGACCTGCAGCGGGCTGCAGGGTTCTACACCGCGCTGCTCGGCACCGAGGCCCTGGCCGTGTTCGACCCGCCCGGGCTCCTGTTCTTTGACCTGGACGGCGTCCGGCTGCTGCTGGAGTCAGGGGCGCCGTCGTCCCTGGTCTACCTGGCAGTTCCCGACGTCAGGGAATCCGTGACCGAGCTCCGGAACAGGGGAGTGGAGATCGTGGCCGAACCACAGGTGATCTTCAGCCACACACATGACCGCCTGGGCCCGGAAGGGACGGATGAATGGATGGCATTCATCCGTGACAGCGAGGGCAACACCGTGGGCCTCGTCAGCCAGTTGCCGCGCTAGGAGTCAGGCCTTGCTTGCCGCGATCTTCGCGGCAAAGGCCACAAGTACGACGCCGGCAATACGGTCCGTGGCTTTGCCCACCGCCGGGGACTGCAGCCAGCGCCGGGCATAGTGGGTGGCCACGATGATTCCCGCGAACCAGAGCATGCCCTCCACGTTGTGCACGAGAGGCAGCAGCACCCCCATTAAGAGGGGCGGAACATCCTGCGGCAGGAACTGCGGGATCATGGCCATGTAGAAAACGCCCACTTTGGGATTCAGCAGACTCGTGGTCACACCTGTCAGAAAGGGCGCACGTGCGCTTCCGGCAGCCACCAGTTCCGTGGGCATTGCCGGTCCTCTTCTGAAGGTCCTGATG
This sequence comes from Arthrobacter sp. ISL-69, assembly GCF_018613775.1. Taxonomy (NCBI): domain Bacteria; kingdom Bacillati; phylum Actinomycetota; class Actinomycetes; order Micrococcales; family Micrococcaceae; genus Arthrobacter; species Arthrobacter sp. ISL-69. The sequence goes on along the minus strand of NZ_JAGGPO010000010.1, from coordinate 122,580 downwards.
AACATCGAGATTCCGAGAAATGCCATGTAGCAGGCGCCCGCGATCTTCAGCACCGTGAAGGCCGTTTCAGAGGCAGCCAGGAGCGCGGACGCACCCAGCGCGGCCGCAACGCCCCACGCCACCGTGCCGGTGCAGATTCCCGCCGCCGTCGCAAAAGCCGGACCGCGCCCCCGGCTGATCGCCGTGCGGAGAACCAGCACGGTGTCGAGCCCGGGAATCACGGTCAGCAGGGCGGCGACCATGGCGAACTGGAGAAGGGCTTCAGGGACGGACATACTCGATGATAATCAGGCCTGGGTCCCCTTCCCGCCGGGCAGGCGGCAGCGACGTGGCACCGGATGCCGCGGCCGCGCCATTGTGTCGGGAATCACGCCCGGCTAGGCTCGCAAGCGCAACCAAAGGAACGCCGTCGGGAGCCGTTTCCGGCGCAGCCAGTGAGATGAGGGACCAACGTGAGCCAAAAGATCACCACCTGCCTGTGGTTCGACACCCAGGCCGAGGAAGCCGCCAACTTCTACATCTCGGTTTTTGACGGCTCCAAAATTCTCAACGAGGCTCGCTATGGCGACGACGGCCCCGGACCCGCGGGACAGGTCATGACGGTCGAATTCGAGATTGAGGGCCGGAAGTTCCTTGCGCTTAACGGTGGCCCGGCTTTCTCCTTCAGCGAGGCGGTTTCCTTCGTGATCGACTGCTCCTCGCAGGAGGAAGTGGACCGCTACTGGTCGGCGCTGACGGCGGGTGGCTCGGAGAGCCAATGCGGCTGGCTCAAGGACAAGTTCGGGGTTTCGTGGCAGGTTGTGCCCTCCGTCCTGAGCCAATTGCTGGGAGGTCCGGACCAGGAGGGGGCGCAGCGGGCCATGCAGGCGATGCTGGGCATGAGGAAGCTCGAGATCGCAGAACTCCAGGCCGCCTATGACGGTTCCTGACGGTTCCTGACGGTTCCTGACCGTCCGGGGAGCCGAGAGAGGGCCGGATGGGGGCCGGATGGGCGCAGGGGAGCAGGCCCCATGACCATCGGCCCTACCCTGCTTCGCTCAACCGGACGATAATCGGGACTATCCCACCCGTACGTGATTGGAGGCGTTGGCGATGTCTGTTTACACGCTCGGAATCTGGTTGGTTAAACCCGGCAGGGAGGACGATTTTGTGCAGGCCTGGCGCAGCCTTGCTGACAAGACCCAAGAAGAATTTCCCGGGGCAAAGGCAGTTCTGATGCGCGATCGCGACGTTCCCAACAGGTTCATCAGCACCGGACCGTGGGAGTCGATCGAGCAGATTGAACGCTGGCGGGCCTCAGCCGCGTTCGTCCAGGGATACGAGGCCATGCGGGAAATGCTGGAGCATTTCGAACCGCATACGCTGGAGGAAGCAGCGACCATCGGGTGATGCCTGACGCGACTATGAAGCCGTTGATCCTTCTCGACATTGACGGGGTCCTCAACCCACGTGCCCGGGTGGCAAGCCCCGACGGCTCACTGGAACTCGTGCTCTCGGACGCGAAAGTTGCCTTGGTCAATAGGCTCGCGGTGTTCGGCAGGATCGCTTGGGTATCGACGTGGCCGGCCGAGCAGACCGCCGGGCTCGAGTCTCAGTTGCGGCTGGGGAACGAAGCGTTACGAGTGCCATTGCCCGCACGTGCCCTGAACGAATCCGAGTCACCTACACCGAAGCTCCGGCCGGTGACCCGGTGGCTGGCCAGGATGGAACTTTCGGGCGAGGCCACCTGGGACTCGGTCGTGTGGATTGATGACGTCCTTGGACCGGACGCCCGCGAGTGGGCGCGCGGATTCCGGCGGCAGGTACTGCTGGTGCGGCCCCTGCCGGCTGAAGGCCTGACCGAAGCGCATGTTGTGGCGGTTGAGGTCTTCGTCCAAAGCGGTAGCTGAGCCTGGTGTGCTCAGCCGGGTCTCCGAAGCTAGGGCCCACTGCCGCCGGCGTTCAGGAACGCATGGATCTTTTCCGCCATGGCCCTGGACTGGGTCCAGTGCAGGTAGTGCGGGCCGTCCAGAATGACCAGCTCATGGTGCTTGACCTTGAGCAGTCGGCGTTCATGCGCCGGGAGCCATTCCGGTTGCTGGTTCATGGTTTCCTGGGACAGAAACTCCAGCACGGGAAGAGCCTCGGGGTAGCTGAGGTTCTGGAGCTTCTGGGCGTTCTCCCCGATTCGGTTCGTTTCGTCGGTCAGTGCCGCGTTGCCAAAGTTCCAGCTCAGTAACTTACGCATTTCGTCGCGTTCCGTCGTCGTATAGCCGTCGCCTGCCGGGTCTGCGAGACCAAGAGCGCCGGCCCAGCGGACCAAGCCGGTGGTCGAAGGAATCCGTTCCCAGAAGTTGCCTGACATGGGCATGTCGGCGGGTGCAGGAGCTTCGGCCGCGGCAGTCTTGGCGGCGGGTACCGTGGGGTCGATCCCGATAACCCCGGATACTTCTTCCGGGTATTTGTTGGCGTAGTGAAGAGTGGTGAAGCCTGCGATCGAGTGACCGACAAGGACGTAGGGACCACCGATGGCGAGTTTGGCGAGCACCTCATGCAGTTCCTCGGAGATGTTCTCGATGGTCCGCGGTCTGGCGGTCATATCGCTGAAGCCGTAGCCGACCCCCTCTACAACGACGACCTGGTATCCGGCCAATTCCCTGATCAGCGGGGCAAAGTCCAGCGCCGGCGCCGGCGTGCCTAATCCGCTGAGCAGCACCAGGGTCGGGCCGGTCTTTCCGGTTCGGGCGACGTTGATGGTCCCTTGGGCGATCTGGATTTTCTCCCCATACGGCACGGTCTTGGAGCGTTCAACACTTTCCATGATGAGGTTTGCCGAGGTTGACCCAAGCACCAACCCGAGTATTGTCAGCGCGGCAATGCCCGCTGCCCGGAGTCGTCGCCCTCGTCGTTTCTGACGGGACTGTGTGTGATCGGGGAATGAACGGGTGCGGCGGGAGAAGCTGCGCAGCGGCATGGCGGAACTCCAAGGTAGAGACGTGACGGGCCGCTGAGCGGGCCATCTGGCATTAGGTTAGTCCCACAACTTTTGGAACGATACTGCTGTTACTGACCGTGAACGGGGAAGCCCGCATTTCTTGCGCAGGGACAGGACGGCCGGCACCGTAGGGCAACGGTGCCGGGCGGGGGAAGCCTGGTGACGTCAGAGCTTGGCCAGCATGGCCTGCATTTCCTGTATTTCTGCTTCCTGTGCGGTGACGATGGCCTGGCCGAGTTTAACGGCCTCGGGGTTTTTCCCGGCGGTGCTTTCGGTTTTGGCCATGATGATGGCGCCTTCGTGGTGGACGATCATCTGGTTCAGGAAGAGCCTGGCCGCTTCGCTGCCTTGGGCGGCGTCGAGCTTGGTCATGTCCGCGTCGCTCATCATGCCTTCCATGCCGCCGGCGCTATGGGTGGACATGTCATGGGCGTTGGGTTCCTGTATGGACTCGTTCCAGCTCTTGAGCCAGCCGGTCATCGTATCGATCTCCGGTCCCTGCGCGGCCTTGATCCTGGTGGCGAGGGCAGTCACGTCCGCGGGGATGTCTTTCTTGGCCAGCATCACGTCGCTCATCTCCACCGCCTGGGCGTGGTGGGGGATCATCATCCGGGCGAACATAACGTCGGCGGCGTTGTGATCCGCGGCAGACGCCGGAGTGCTCCTGGCCGGGGCGGCGCTGGAGCTACCGTGATCCATGTTTGGCATGGACGTGCCGGAGGAACCGGGTCCGGTTCCGGTGGTGCAGCCGGCCAGCGCGATTGCCGCAGCGATCGCGGTGGCCGAAAGGGGCAGAAACTTCTTGATCATGAAAAACCGTTCCTTCGAAAAATATCAGGGGGCCGCAAGGCACCGCCGGCAGAGAGTGTGCATCATTTGGATGCGGCGGACGCACCCGGATTGGGGCGTGTGGTCATGCGCGCGTCGAATCCTCAGGGCGCTCCGGTTTACGTCCGACTGACGGACAACTCACCCGGCGACGGGCTTCCGGGAAGGTAGGAATATCGCGGCGGGATCGAGCCTGGGGGATCGGCGGCGGGAACGGCGCCGAACATCGTGGTGCCGGGGAGCGGAGCCGTCAGGGAGCCGGCCTTTGCTGACAGCGCGCAGCACGCCGTCGTTGCCTGGATGCTGTGGCAGCTGCCCGGGCATGGATCCGAGGGTTGCCCGGTCGTGTCCTGGACGAACACCGGGTGTGAATGTCCGTCAGACGCCCGGTGCCCGGCGGGGGCATCAACAGCAGATGATACGTTGGCGGCGCCTGCGGGTAATGCCATTGCGTCGGCTGGGGAGTGCATCGAATGGCTGACGGTGAGCACGTGCATGCCGAGGATCCCGGCGATCAGGCCCATAATCGCGGCGAGCCGTCCCGCGCGGCACAGGAACTCCGTCGCAACATGCCAGTCTGTTGCCGGCACCGGTCTACTCAATCCCACGTCGCTGCCTCCCGGTTCAATCAATCCGGGCCGGATTCAGTTTCACGCGGCGAAGTAGCTGGGCGTTCAGTGCGACGACGATGGTCGAGGCCGACATCAGCACAGCCCCGGCGGCCGGGGACAGCGCGACCCCCGCGAAGGCGAGCACGCCGGCGGCCAGCGGGACGGAAATGATGTTGTAGCCGGTGGCCCACACGAGGTTCTGCCACATCTTCCGGTAACTGGCGCGGGAAAGGTCAACCATGGAGAGCACGGCCCGGGGGTCGTTACCGGCAAGGATAACCCGGCTGATTCAATGGCGACGTCGGTGCCGGCGCCGAGCGCAATGCCGACCTCCGCTCTTGCCAGCGCCGGTGAGTCGTTGACGCCGTCGCCGACCATGGCGACCTTCAGCCCGCGGGCCTGGAGCTCCGCGACTTTCTTGTCCTTGTCCGCTGGGAGAACTTCGGCGAAGACCTCGTCGATGTTCAGCTCCAAGGCCACGGCCCGGGCGACCTGGCGGGCATCGCCCGTGATCACGGCGACCTTGATGCCTCGGTGCTGCAGGGCGGCCACGGCCATCCGCGATTCCTCGCGGATGGCGTCCTCCAGGCTGACCGCGCCAAGGATCCGACTCCCCTCGATGACGTGCAGCACAGCCGTGCCGCGGTCCTTCCAAGCCCGCGTGGAAGCAGCCAGATCGTCGGGTTCGGTGATTCCGGCTTCCCGCAGAAGGGCAGGGCCGCCTACAAGGACGGTTCGCCCACCCACAGTGGCGCGGACGCCCCGGCCTGTAATGGAATCAAAAGCCGTGGCATGGGGGATCTGCAGTTCCTGCTGCCGGGCCGCCCGGACGACGGCGCGAGCGACCGGGTGTTCACTGTCGGCTTCGGTGACGCCAACGGTTTCGGTGCCTGCTTCGGTGATGCGTTCCGCTTCGTCGGGCAGCAGTGCCGCGAGGGCATCGAGGGCTCCCCGGGCGGAGCCAAGGGCGCGCATTTCGATCCAGTGGCCCAGCAGCATGATGGCCACCAGCAGGGCCAGCTCCCACCAGAAGTCCAGGTCGAACCCGCCGATCCCCAGGCTGGTGACCCAGGAAGCGGCGAATGCGACGCTGATGGCCACGCCGATCAGCAGCATCATCCCCGGCTGCCGGGCTTTCAGCTCATGCAGTCCGCCCCTCAGGAACGGCATACCGCCGTAGACAAAGATCACCGTGCCCAGGACTGGCGGGATCCAGGCCGCGCCCGGAAACCCGGGCGGCATGTAGCCGAGCAGGTGCCCGAACATCGGGCTGAAATACACCACCGGCACTGAGTGGGCGGGCACGACTGTTCTGGCCCGCGACATTCGGTGTTAGCTGTGGGGCCCGAGGTGGACAGTCACGATGGTCCCGACGTCGGGGATCGGACCTATCTCGAGTCTTCCGCCGGCCGCGGCGGCTACTCGGGCGCAGGTCGCAAGGCCCAACCCGGATCCGGGCGGGTCGCCCTCGCGGTGCAGGCGCACCAGGGGATCCAGAACGCGTTCACGGTCGGCCAGGCCGATGCCTTTTCCGTTGTCGATCACCCGCAAGACTGCACCCTCCTCGCCGCGGTGCCCGGTGATGTGAATCACCGGCGGGACGCGCGGTCGGCGATAGGCGACGGCGTTGTGGATCAGGTTCTGCAGCAGCACCCGCGTCTGGCCGGGATCCGCGGTGAATGTTAGTTCCCCGCAGTCGATTGACGCTCCGGACTCCTCCAGAATGGCGGCCAGGTCTTCCACGACGTCCTGGACAAGTTCGGGAAGTGAGACGAGTGCCGGGTGCAGATCGCCGCCGATAGTTGCGAACGCGAGGACGTCCTCGACCATGGACAGCATTCTGCGTCCGGTGTTGCCGACAATGCCCAGGTAGTCGGACGAATGTCCGTCGTGGCCGGCTTCGGCGTCCATCTCGGCCAGTTCCACGTATCCGAGGATGGTGGTCAGGGGGTTGCGCAGGTCATGGCTGATCCGGCCGGCGAACTCCGCGAGTAGACCGTTGCTGCGTTCGGCCTCGGCCAGCGCGCCGGCGAGCTGCCGGGCCCGGTGTTCCAGGTGCAGGACGTCAACTACTTGGGCTGCCAGAATTTCGAGGCCGCGGAGTTGTTCGTCACTGATCCGGCCGGTTTCGCGGGAACCGGCGCACAACGTGCCCAGGACAAACCCGTCATCCGTTATCAGCGGTATGGACGCGTAAAACCTGACCCGGCCACGCCGGCCGTCAACGTAGGGATTGCCGCTGTACCGGGGGTCAAGGGAGGCGTCTTCGAGAACGGTCGGTGCCCCGCTGAGAAAGCCGACCGCGCACATCGAGTCTTCGCGGGCACACATGTGCGGGTCAATGCCTGCTGTCGCGACCTGATACTGCAGATCCTCGGTGATGATGTTGATCGCCGTCACGGGCTGCCCGCAGACTGTCCGGGCCAGCTCCACCAGGTTTTGCAACCTTTCCGATGGAATCGGGACCATAATTCGCGCGTCCGGCCCCGAAGGGATTGGAAGCCCGGCCCCTGCGAGTACTGCGTCCCGTACTATTTCGTTCACCGTCATGGCTGTGAGCCCGGGCGCCAGGAACCGAAGTCGGCCGCGCCGGCCGTGTCCAGGCGTTTCATGCTGCAGTCCCCATGGCTACAGCATCGCAGATTCTCACGTGCCATTAGACCAGATCCGCGATTTTCGCCGGTGGCCAAGCGTAAGGCCGGTGGCCAAGCGTAAGTCTGGTCGCTGTCCCTAATCGCTGGATGGCATGTTCATGCGCACTGGCGGGCGATGGCCAGCGTCTGGGCGATGACGTCGACCCGTTCGTCCACGGTGGCGTGCGGCGGGGCAGCGACTTTGATGCCGCGGACGCCCGTTCGATGGTCCGTCCCGGCCGCCGCCAGGCACTCCCTGATGCTGTCAGCGGTCATCAGCGAGGCGGGTTCGAGGACCCCGGACAAAGCGTAGGCGCCGGGTTCACTCCCGCCCGTTTGGGGCGGAGCAGGCGGCACGTGTACGTCTGCCCAGGCGGGCCCGAACCGGGTCTCGGCGTCGGAGCAGCCTGACAGGACGAGGCCGCCGAGCAGGCCAGCCCGTCGGAGGAACCTGATGTGTTCGACGGCGGCGCCGGCTCTCCGCTGTTCAATGACCGAACGGCCCCAATTGATGCCCAGCCTCACGGAGCGCCCGGTCAGATCGTTGGCCCGGCTGACGGCTTCGACTTCAGCTTCCAGTGTCATGAATCCCTTGGCAAAAGGACGGCCGGGAGTGAAGGCGTCGCAGTGTTCAAGGACGATTTGTACGCCCTGCCAGTCCCAGGCCGAGATCTCCGTGAGCGAGTCTGCCAGCGCGGACACAGAGGTCCGGCCGCCGTCCGCGACTGGGGCCGCATGAAGTTCCAGGGCTCGAACTCCGGACCCGCCGGTATGGGCGCTGAGCCGGTGTGCGGCGTCGAGCGCCTCGCCTGCGAACTCCACGGCGGCTTTGCGCCCCGCGGCGGATGTCGAGGCAAGGCCGAAGGCCGGGTCGGCTTGGAGCCGGGCCGCCGTTCCGGGAATCGTGGTCACGATATATTCGGCAGTGGCGGGAAGCTGCTGCAGGAACCACGGTTCATCGTTTTTGTGGAGCGCACCGGTGAACGGTATTTCCAGCCCGGCGACACCGTCCAGCGCGAGCACGTCTGCCAGGAACTTGCCTTCGGAGGCCGGGTTCCAGCCCTGCAGGCTGGGGGCGGCGGCATAGGCTCCCACGAAGAATTTTGTGCCGCTGCGGTGCTGGGGTTCATTCATACTGGCTTCGCCTCTGGTTGGGGTGTGGCTCGTGGCTAAGGGCAGGCTGCCTCTGTTTTTGCGGATGGCGAAGGCACTCCACGTCTTCGCCGGGAGCAGGCGGCAGGAAATCCGGAGGTTAGCGGCTGACCGGGTCCTTCGTGTCGAGCAGGGTGAGTTCGTGGCGGCGGGGGAAGCCTTCCCAGTCACCCGGCACGAGGCAGGCGAACGCGCCGGTGGCCGCGGCTGTCCGCAGCCTTTCTTCGGGGCCCCGGCCAGTGACGTATTCGGCAAGGTAGCCGGCGACGAACGCGTCGCCGGCACCGACGGTGTCCACAGCAGCAACACTAACTGCATCCTGGCGGAGGACCTGACGGTCGATCAGGGCGAGGGCGCCGTCCGCGCCGAGCTTGATGACAGCCTGGCTTGGACCCAGGTCAGCTATGCGTCGGGCAAGGTCCTCGGGTTCGCCGGTCCCGACTGCAATCGCGGCTTCGTCGTCGCCCGCGAACACGATGTCCGCGAGCGGGATGAGATCCCGGTAGACGCCTGCGGCGCCTTCCCGCGACCAGAGATTGGCCCGGAAATTGAGGTCGAAGGAGACCGGCACGCCGGCTGCCTTGGCCGCGGCGATGGCATAGCTGATTGTTGACTCGGCTTGCCTGGACAGCGCCGGAGTGATTCCGCTGATGTGCAACAGTGCTGCCTGGGAGATGAGCAGTTCGTCGACGTCCCCTGGCGCGATCCTGGAGCCGGCGCTGCCGGCACGGTAGTAGCTGACCCGCTGGGTGGCTGGTGTCCGGCGTTCCTTGATCATCAGTCCTGTTGAGGCTGTGGGGTCGACCGCGATGCGGACGTCCACGCCTTCTGCCCTGATTTCGCGCTCAACAAGCTGGCCCAGGGAGTCGGCCCCCACGCGTCCGCACCATACGGACTGCACACCAAGCCGTTGAAGACCGATGGCGACATTGGACTCGGAGCCGCCAATCCCCAGGCTCATGGTGGAGGCGTGGGCCAGAGGGCCGACCTGATCGGCACGCATCAGGGCCATGGTTTCGCCGAATGTCAGGACGTACGGTGCAGGGGAGCCGCTCACCGTTTCGCGTCCATCTCGTCTGTGGTCTGGTCGACCAGCTCACGGACACGCCGTGCCCTGGCCGTGAGTTCCTGCAGGTCCCCACCCTTGAAGGCGTCGCCAAGGAGCGGACCGCCGAGGCTGACGGCGAGGGCTCCCGCCCTGATCCATCCCGGTACATCCTCGATGCCCACCCCGCCGGACGGGATGACCTGAATGTCCGGAAACGGGCCGCGCAGCTGGCCAACATAACCGGAGCCGACCACGGATGCCGGGAAAACCTTCACCGCGGTTGCGCCGAGTTTCCAGCCGGCATGCAGCTCCGTCGGGGTGAGACCGCCGGGGTAGACGGCAACGCCCCGCCGGATGCATGCCGCGATGATGCCGGGGTCCGTCACCGGTGTGACGATGTAGGCTGCGCCGAGGTCCAGTGCCGTTTCTGCTTCGTCCGCAGCAGTCACGGTTCCGACGCCGATTTCCAGGCTGTCGCCAAAGTGTTCCTGGAAGCGGGGGAGTTCGTCGAACACGCCCGGTGTGCTCAGCGTCAGTTCGATGCTGAGCACACCGCCCTGCTGCAGTGCGTCGATGACCGGGGCATACTCGCTGGCGTGATTGGCCCGGAGGACAGCTACCACTCTCGTGTCGCGGAGGATGGAGGACGGTGCCGGGCGGGAAATGGTTGCCTGGTGTTCGAGGCGCAGCATGGGTTCCTTCTTCGGAGGTGGTTGGGCCGGAGGGCTTTACTTGGTGTGGCGGGCCTCGGCCAGCCCTGCGTCGGCTAACTCGGCGTCGGCGGGCGCCGGTCGGTTGCGGTGCCGGCGGGCATCCTCCGGATCCGTGAGGTCGCGGTTGAGGGTCTCGGGCGAGAGCCGGGTTGCTATGAAGCTGACGAGCATGACGAGGGACATATAGATAGCCACCGGGACCCACGAGTTGCTGAAGACTGCTAGGAGTGCGGCGCAGACCATCGGTGCGATGCCGCCGCCGATGATGGAGGAGAATTCGCGGCCCAGCGTGACTCCGGCGTAGCGGTAACGGCTGCCGAAAATCTCCGGGAAGTAGCTCATGTGCACGCCGACGACTCCCTGGCAGGCGAGCATGAATCCCACAATGATCACGAGCATGATGGCAATGGGTGAACCGGTGGTGAGGAGCATAAAGGCCGGGGCCGGAAAGAGGACCAGTGCGCCGGTGATGATGGAAACCACCCGGCGTCGTCCGATCTTGTCCGAGAGCATCCCGAAACCGACGGCGGCAGCGCCGCCGCACAAAGCTCCGATCAGGAGCACCTGCGGGATGAACTTGGGATCCGTGCCGACCACCGTGATCAGGTACGAGGCCATGAACACCTGGATGGTGTAGGACTGGGTGCTGACGCCGAAGTTCATCAGGATGACGCGCAGCACGTTGGCCTTGCCGAACTTTGCGACTTCGCGGAGCGGTGCTGGCGGTTCGGTGCGGGCCTGCTTGATTTCTTCGAACACCGGGGACTCATCCAGCTTGCGGCGGATGACCAGCGCGGCGATGGTTACGAAGATGCTGGACAGGAAGACGAGCCTCCAGCCCCAGGTCATCATGTCGTTGGGAGCCAGCGCCTGGGCGCCGATCCAGACCAGGGCGCCCAGTGCGGTTCCGGCGGCGGCACCGACCATGATCAGGGAGGCGAGCTTGCCGCGGGTACCGGGCGCAGCCGATTCCGTCAGCAAGGTGGCACCGCCGGACTGCTCGGCGCCGGCGCCGAAGCCCTGGGCTGCGCGGCAGACGCAGAGCAGGAGCGGGGCGAGGACACCCACCTGTTCGAACGTCGGCAGCAGGCCGATGACCAGGGTGGCGCCGCCCATCAGCAGCAGGGTTGTGACGAGGATCCATTTGCGGCCGAGCCGGTCGCCGAAGTGCGAGAAGAAGATGCCGCCGAGCGGGCGGAACAGGAACCCGACGGCGAAGGTGCTGAAGCTGGCCAGTAGGGCGGCCGCGGGTGAAATGTTCGGGAAGAACAGATGGCTGAAGACCAGCGCGGAGGCAGTGCCGTAGATGACGAAGTCGTAGAGTTCAAGCGTGGTGCCGATGAGGCCCGCCAGGGCCGCTTTCCGGACCTTCTTCTGGTCTACGGCCGTGGCTTGGGGATGTTCCGTGGTCATTTCCATACTCCTTTGAATGGATGTCCTGCATGGTCGGCCTAAAGCTCCGCCGGTGCGGGAATGAATCAGTAACTGATGAGGACCTTGAGGTTGGTGGGGTCCGTGACCGGGGCCGTGAGGGCGGTCGCTGCATCGGCGAGGGGGTAGGTGCTGGTGATGATGGACCGCAGGTCCACCTTCCCGGATGAGGCGAGTTCGATCGCCGTCGGGAACGCGTGCGCATAGCGGAAGGCGGTGACAAGGTCGATTTCGTAGCGCTGGAGGACGCCGAGCGGGATGCCGTCCACGGTGGGACGCGCCTGGCCTACTACAGTTGCCCGGGCTGCCGGCGCCAGGGTCTGGATGCCGTCAATAAGGGCCCTGCTGTTTCCGGAGCACTCGATCAGCCGGTCCATTCCGGTCAGTCCGAGGGCTGTTGCTGCGGTATTGATGGTGCGGGTGGCTCCGAACTGCGCGGCAACGGCGAGGCGGTCGTCGTTGACGTCGGTCACGATGATCTCCGCTGCGCCCCGGACTGCGGCGACCTGTGCCACGAGCAGGCCGATGGGCCCGGCGCCGGTAATGAGCACACGGTGCCCGGGCTGCACCTGGGCCCGATCAACAGCCCAGACGGCGACGGCGAGCGGTTCGATCGCTGCACCGATCTCCGCCGGTACGGATGGCGGGAGCTCATGGAGCGCTGCTGCCGGGACCACTACATGGCGGGCGAAAAGGCCGTCCGTGGGCGGGGAGCCAAAGCACGTGCCGGCCGGGCACACGTTGTACCGGCCGGAAACGCACGTCGGGCAGGTGCCGCAGGAGAGCGCCGGTTCAATGACGACGGCGGTGCCCGCGGCGACGGCGGCGGTCCCGCCGGTAGCGATGACCACCCCTGCGCCCTCGTGCCCGAGGACGGTGGGCTGGCGGAGTACGTTGGTGCCGTTGCGGCCGTCCGCGAAGTAATGCATGTCCGAGCCGCAGATGCCGCCCGAGCGCATTTCCACCAGGACATCGTTCGGGCCCAGTGCCTTCAACGGTTTCTGCTCGATACGAACGTCGTTGGCGCCGTGCAGGACGGCGGCTTCAGTGGTGCGCGGCAGCGCCGGCTGTTCCGGGCGGCGTACGGCTTGCGTGGTCATGGGTTGCTCCGGCTCTGTGCGGGAAGAAGGGCGGTGGACTCGGCCGCAGCGCGGGCGGCGGCCAGGGGTCCGTGCTGGTGGATGATGTCGATCAGTTCACCGGTGCGGTGAATGAAGTCGTCGCGGGTGGCGAGTTCGTCGCCCAGGAGATGAAGCTGGCCGATGACTTTCGCGGCAAGTTCCCGGCCGGAGGCGGACCCTGCGGCGAGGCGTTGCAGCGATTCCCTGGCGGGGTCCTGCATCTTATGGGCATGAATGCCGGGGTCGAAACCGTGAAGCGGCGCGATGCAGGACAAGTACGCCGCGGTGGTCAGAGCAAGGAAGTGGGGCATGACGCCGCCGTCGAGCATCTGCAGCGCCGGGAGGGGGATACGTTGGCGGAGCTTGACGGATCCGTCCGAACCCACCTGGCTGGTCCGGTGTCCCAGCGCTGAGTTCCGCCACCGTGAGAAGAGCTGAGCTTCGTAGGAATCGACGTCGACGTCGGCCGGCACCGTCACGCTGGGCAGGTATTCGTGCCGGAGGATGGCTCGGGCGGCGTGCTCGACGTAGTCCAAAGCCGTGGAATCGGGAATAGTGGCAGCACCGGACAGCGCACCGAGGTACGCGATCAGCGAATGGGTGCCGTTCAGGAGCCTGACCTTGAGCTGTTCGTAGCCCGCGACGTCGTCGGTGAAGACCGCGCCGCCAGCTTCCCACGCGGGGCGGCCGGCAATGAAGTTGTCCTCTAGGATCCACATTGTGAACGGCTCCGCGGGGACGGGAATCCGGTCCGTGTACCCGAGCTGCTCCGCGACGAGCGTGCGATAGTGTTCCGTCGTGGCGGGCACAATCCGGTCCACCATGGAGGACGGAAACGTCACGTTGGCGTCGATCCACTGACGAGTCTCGTTGGCTTCGGCGGCTGGCAGCAGCGAGATGAATTCACGGACGAGTCGGCGGGTGTGGTGGCCGTTGTCCGAGAGGTTGTCGCAGCTGAGGATGGTGACCGGTTCGCCATGCGTCCGGGACCGCTGCTGGAGGCCGCGGACAATCTGGCCGATCGGCGTGCGGGGGGCCGCGGCTTGCACCAGGTCGTGCTGTACATCGGCGTCGGCCACATTCAGTGAACCGGTTGCGGGGCTGTAGGTATAGCCGTTTTCCGTGACGGTGAGGGACACGATCCGGGTTGAGGCCGCGCCGATTTCCGCCACGACCCGTTCGGGATTTTCCGCCGCGACAAAGGCGTCCGAATGCACGCGCGGCGTGGAGAAGGTCGATCCTTCGGGCGATATCTCCACCACCGTGTAGGTCATGTCCTGGGCATGCATGGCGTTGGTGACGGCGCTGGAGCGGCTGGATACTCCGATGATGCCCCAGTCGCCGCCGTGGGCGCTGATGGCGGCGTCGGTGTAGACGGCCTGGTGGGCGCGGTGGAAGTTGCCCAGGCCGAGGTGGACGATGCCGGGGGCCGGGACTGCGTCACGTCGGACGATTCCGGGCGTGGACGCCGTCAGGGGTGCAGGCTTGGGGCGTGTCATGGTTCACCAGTCCTTCATGGAGCCGTCGAGCTCACGGGCGATGGGCAGGTAGGCCTGCTTGTAGGGGAAGCGGGCGGCAGCTGCTTCGTCCACCTGTACCCCGAGGCCGGGTTCGTCGCCGGGGTGGAGGTAGCCGTCCTCGAAGCGGAAGCTGGAACGGAACACCTCGGAGACCAGGGGGTCGTAGCCCATGTATTCCTGGATGGCGAAGTTGCTGGTGGCCAGGCCCAGGTGCAGCGAGGCGGAGAGGTTAATGGGGGAGACATCCGAGGGTCCGTGCGGGGCGCCCTTGATCTGATAGACCTCGGACAGTGCCAGGATTTTACGGACGTGGGAGATGCCTCCGGCGTGGACGACGGCGGTGCGGATGAAGTCGATGAGCCTTTCGGTGATGAGCTGTTCGCAGTCCCAGACGGTGTTGAAGACTTCGCCGATGGCCAGCGGGATGGTGGTCTGCTGGCGCAGGGTGCGGAGCAGCCGCTGGTTTTCGGCCGGCGTCACATCTTCGAGCCAGAAGAGGTCCACGTCCTCCAGCGAGCGTGCCAGGCGCGCGGCTTCGGTGGGATTGAGCCGGTGGTGGACGTCGTGGAGCAGCTTCAGTTCCGGTCCGACGTGCTCCCGGACGGCCGAAAGGATCTTCGGGGCGTGGCGCAGGTAGGCGGAGGTGTCCCAGTCCTCCTCGACCGGTCCGGCGCCGCGTCCGGCGGGTTCGTAACTGGCGGCGCCCTTGGTGACGCCATAGACCTTGTCCAGGCCGGGAACGCCGGACTGCGCGCGGACGGCCCGGAATCCCTGTTCGCGGCGCTGGTCAACGGAGTCCAGGAGTTCGGGAAGGTCCCAGCCGGTGGCGTGCGTGTAGGTGAGGATCCTGTCGCGGGCGGCACCGCCCAGGAGCTGATAGACGGGGACGCCGAGGGCTTTGCCCTTGATGTCCCAAAGGGCGAGGTCGATCGCGCCGATCGCGGCCATGGTGACCGGTCCTCGGCGCCAATATGCGCCGCGATAAAAATACTGCCAGGTGTCTTCGATCCGGTCGGCGTCCCTGCCCAGCAGTGCGGGGGCAAGGTGGTCGCGCAGGTAGCTGGCCACTGACAGTTCGCGGCCGTTCAGGGTGGCGTCGCCCCAGCCGACGATACCGTCATCGGTAGTGATTTTGAGGGTGACAAAATTTCGGCTGGGGCTGGTCACCAGGACGTCGACGTCGACGATTTTTCGGGTCATCGGGAGATCACAACATTCTTGATTGGTTCGTTCTTGGACAGGCGGGTGATGTTTTCGGCGATCTCCCGGGCGCGGCCGCGGAAGGTTTCGGCCGTGACGCCGGAGGAGTGCGGGGTCATGATGATGTTGTCCAGCCGGCCGAAAGGCATTGTGGATGGCTCGCCGCGGCCGTCGGGTCCCGGATACTGGTACCACGTGTCGATGGCGGCGCCGGCGATCCGGCGGTCCTTGAGTGCCTCGTACAGCGCAGTTTCATCGACAATCGGACCGCGGGCCACGTTGACCAGCAGCCCGTCCGGGCCAAGGTCGTCGAGCTGGGCGGAACTCACCAAGCCCGTAGTCTCTTCAGTCAGCGGGATGCTGATGACCAGGATGTCCGATTCGCTGAGCGCCTCGGCCAGCCGGTCGGTTGATCCGGCCCAGCGGAGCGAGTTCGCCAGCGGGTCCACCGTTCCGCTGCGGGTGATGGCGATGCCCTCGGCCCCGAAGGCCTGCAGCAGGTTCCAGGCGGCGCTTCCGATATGGCCGAAGCCCAGGAACGTCACCACGGCTCCGCGCAGCGTTTCCGGCTGGCGGACCTCCGCAGAGTAGACGGACGAGGACCATACTCCCGTGCGCAGGGCGGCGTCCTGTCCGATCAGGTTCCGTCGCAGGGCAACAAGTACCGAGGCGATGTGTTCGGCAATGGAGCTTTCATGGTGGAACGTGTTGGCGCAGACAGCTCCTGCCGGAAGTGCGCCGGCTTCGATGCCGTCATAGCCCGCACCCGCCACATGAACCAGACGGACGTTCGGCGCTTCCGCGCCCATGGCCTCCGTGAACCTCGGTCCCACGTAAACGTCGGCATCCTTGAGGTCCGTGAGGACGGAGTGTTCGTTCCAGCTGTCGTGCCAGGATGCGGTTGCCCCGTCGGGCAATGCGGCCTCGAAGGTGGTTCGTTGGGGCATCAGGTTGGGGTCGGCGATGACTATTCTCATGATTACTTTCCCTGGAATGCGTGATCTGCGGTGCGTGCAGCGAACGTGGAGCCGCGCACGATGAGCTGTGAGCTGAGGTGGACCGCCTCGGTGGCCGTCGGCTTCCCGGCCACCTGCTCGAGGAGGAGCTCGAGTCCCAGGGAGCCGCTTCGCTCGATGGGAACCCGGATCGACGTGAGGCCGGGTTCGGCGGCAGCGGCGATATCCAGGTCATCGATGCCCACCACGCTGATGTCCTCGGGGCAGTGATAACCGAGCGAGCGTGCCCCTGCGAGCATCCCGATGGCCACGAGGTCGTTGTAGGCAATGACGGCGGTGGCGCCGCTGGCGACCACGGAGGCCGCAGCCGCGAGGCCGCCGTCGACCGTGGCATTCTGGTTTCCCACGGTGACAAGGTCAATGCCCCGCTCGGTACAGAATCGGGTGATGGCTGCGAGCCGCTGGCCGTTGGCCCAGGACGAGGCCGGTCCGGGAATATAGGCAAGTTTGCGGTGGCCGAGGGCGTGGAGGTGCTCCACCGCCTGGCGGAGGCCTTCGCCGGCGTCCATCAGCACACGGGCTGCGTGATCGGCCTCGCCGTTGATGACCACGAGCGGCGCGTTGCCCACAAGCTGGCGGATCTGTTCCGAGGGAAGGCGGGGGGAGCAGAGGATGATGCCGTCTACGCCGGCGGCCAAGGACTCCAAGTGCTCGCGTTCGCGTGAGGAGGATTCGGCTGTGTCGGCCAGCACCATGCGGTGGCGGCCGTGCCATGCCTGGTTCTGGATGGCCTTGATGAGCGCCGCGAAGACGGCGTTGGAGATATCCGGCACAATGACGCCGAAGGTCCTGCTGCCGGTGAGTCCCGGTACGTCATAGCCCAGCTCGGTGGCTGCTGCCATGACCTTTTGCCGTGTGTCCGCTGCCAGCCGCCCGGGATCCCCGAACGCCCGGGACGCCGTTGCCAGGGATACCCCTGCCAGTTTTGCGACGTCCGTGAGTTTTGCCGACATCAGTCCTCCAGTTGCCTCGTTGAAACTCTTCTCCTCAAGTATGGAAATAGTTGTACAAGTTTGTCAAGGTTTTTCCATGACCTGCGTCACGCATCCGTGGACGCAGTGCTAGATGATGACGTCGCGTCGTGGGAGTGATGGAGCAGTGACCGGGGACAATGGAAACAAGCCCAACGAAACGAGAACACCATGACCACCCTCAAGGAACGCCTCCACAGTGACGTTGTTATCCACATGAAAGACAGGAACAAGGTGGCGCTCACCACGGTGCGCAACGTCCTTGGCGAGATCGAAACGCGTGAGAAGTCCGGCAAGACCCCTGTCGAACTGGACGACACCCAGGTAACGGCCCTGCTCCAGAAGGAAGCAGCCAAACGCCGCGACACCGCAAAGATCTACACCGAAGCCGGGGAATCCGACCGGGCTGCCGCCGAAATCGCCGAAGCCGAGGTCATCGAGGCGTACCTGCCCATAGCCCTGACCCGTGATGAGGTCGAAGCCATCGTCGACCATGCAATTGCAGGGCTGAAGGCCGACGGCCAGGAACCGTCCATCCGCCAGATGGGCGCCGTCATGAAGCCGGTCACCGCCAAGGTCGCCGGACGATTCGACGGGAAGACCGTTAGCGAGATCGTCCGGAGCCGCCTCGCCTAAGTACCCGCTGAACTCCTTGTACACCAGCTGACCACGCCTGCTCTGGTGCGGGGGGGCCAACGGGACGAGAATGGGCTCGTGCTTCCCCCTCTAGCCGGTGGCGGGAACGCCGACGAGATGAACGCCGACGCCCGAAAGATCCAGCGCATCTACCTCACGTTGACGCTGGGCAATACGCTTGCGGCCTCGTTCATCTGGGGGATCAACACCCTCTTCCTCCTGGACGCCGGGCTCAGCAACCTTGAAGCCTTCGCCGCAAACGCCTTCTTCACCGCCGGCATGGTGCTGTTCGAGGTGCCCACGGGCGTAGTTGCCGACGGCTGGGGACGCCGCGTTTCATTTTTGCTTGGCACTGTGACGCTGGCCGGATCGACCTACCTGTACTACGTGCTCTGGCAGCTTTCTGCCCCGTTCTGGGCATGGGCCGTAGTCTCGGTTTTGCTGGGACTCGGATTCACGTTCTTCTCCGGCGCGGTCGAGGCCTGGCTCGTGGACGCGCTGAGGTTCTCGGGCTACGAAGGCGGCTTGGAGGCGGTGCTCGGGCGCGGAGTGATGGTCTCGGGCGTCGCGATGCTCGTCGGATCGGTGGCCGGCGGCGTGATCGCCCAGGTCAGTGACCTCGGTGTGCCGTTCCTGTTGCGAGTGGGAGTGCTCCTGGCCATGTTTGTTGTTGCCTTTTGGCTCATGCACGACGTCGGGTTCACGCCCGAGCGCTCCACCCACCCACTCCAGGCGACCCGTGCCGTTCTCGCCGCCTCGATCGAGAACGGTTTGAAAAATCCGCCGGTACGCTACGTGATGCTGGCCGCGCCGTTCAGCGCCGGCGTCGGAATCTATGTGTTCTACGCACTGCAGCCCTACCTGCTCCAGCTCTTCGGTGACCCGCGTGCGTACTCCGTGGCGGGCCTGGCTGCCGCCATCGTCGCGGGAGCCGAAGTGCTCGGCGGATGGGTGGCCCCCCGCATCCGGCGCCTGGTCCGCAAACGCACCACGGTGCTGATTCTGAGCGGCGGCGTCAGCTCAGTGATCCTGGTGGTGCTCGGGTTCACCCAGGTGTTCTGGGTGGCGCTGGCGCTGTTGGCACTCTGGGCGCTTGTCGACGCGGCGGGCGTCCCGGTCCGTCAGGCCTACCTGAACGACATGATCGCCTCGAAGCAGCGCGCAACAGTCCTCAGCTTCGACTCGCTTATTGGATCAAGCGGCGGCGTGGTGGTCCAGCCGCTGCTCGGCCGGGCCGCCGATGTCTACGGCTACCCGGCCTCGCTGGCGATCGGCGGCGTGATCCAGCTGATCGCAGTGCCATTCCTGCTGGCCAGCCGCCGGCAGGGACCCCCGGCCGACCTGGCCAGGGCCGCGGCCGGCACGACGAACGCGGAATCCCCGCCGCCTTAGCGTCCTACATTGCCGGGCAACTAGCTGCAGAGCTGTCCGAACGTGCTGCCGGCCTTCTGGTAGTCAGCTGTCAGCGTTCCCAGCTTCTCTTCGTTGGGACTCTCTTTCGCGGACTCGTCGGCCCATGCCACGATCGCTTCCACAGAGGGCTTCAGCTCGTCCGAGGCGCCACTAATGAGAGGGCGAAGCCGGTTGGCGAGGATGTTCATTCCGGTCTTGCCGGCGCTGGCGCTTGGATTGGACACAACGATCTTGATCCGGTCGCAGGTTTGTTCGGTAGTCAGTTTCGCCGGTGCCGAGCACGCGGATGCGGAGAGGATGAGGCCGGCGGCGAGTAGGGCCGTGGTGAGTTTCTTCATGGTTCCCTTGTTAGATGCTGGAGGTTCGATTGTAAGCAGATCCCTCTGGGCACGCCGTGTAAGCACGTCGTCGATGACGGACCTGGTGTTGCTTGAGCTCACGATAGGCGGCGTCCGCCGCTGGGAATTCCTCCGCGGGCGGTGTGGTTCCAGCAGTATGCCCTTTCCCCGGATCTCCATTCTCGACCGTGCCAACTCCTTGGACGGGTCTGCTGCTGCAGAATCCCTGAACCTGGTCCTGGAACGCGCCCAAAGAGCTGAGGAACTGGGTTACCACCGCTTCTGGGTGGCAGAACACCATGCGGTGCCGGGCATTGCAGGCTCCGCTCCGGCAGTGCTCATGGCCGCCATTGCCGCGCGGACCAGCACCATCCGGGTCGGTTCGGGCGGGATCATGCTCCCCAACCACCAACCCCTCGTGGTGGCAGAGCAGGCTGCCACCCTGGAGGCCCTTCATCCGGGGCGCATCGACCTGGGCCTTGGCCGGTCAGTGGGATTCACCCCGGCGGTCCGGAGCGCGCTGCGCGCCGGGAAACCTGAAGCGGAGCGGTTCGAAGAGGACCTGAGCCAACTCTTGGAATATCTCGCGGGCTCTGCGCCCATCACGGCACGGCCACGGAACGACTCGGCAACGCCGGTATTCGTGCTGGCCAATGGTGCGGGAGCCGATATTGCGGCCCGGGCCGGCCTGGGTGTGGTGCTGGGCGGCCCGGCCGTGTTTAGCCCGGATCAGGGCGGACAACTGCCGGTGCTGGAAAGGTACCGTGCCCGGTTCCGTCCGTCACGATGGTTCGACAGGCCCTTCGTTATGATTTCCGCGAACGTGGCAGTCGGAGCCAGCCGGCAGCTCGCAAGGGAGCTGCTGTTGCCCGAAGCCGTTGCGCTTGCCCGTTCCAGGTCAACGGGCGAATTCGCCGCGCTCGCGCCGGTGGATCCGGAGGAGTGGAACGGACTGACCGCGCGGGAGCTGGAAGCCGTCGAAGGCAGCCTGTCCAACTCCGTCTACGGTACGCCCGCCGAAGTCCGGTCCCAGCTCGAGCGCCTGTTCACAGCGTCCGCTGCCGACGAGCTGATGGTGACCGGCGGTTCCTTCAACGTCGCAGGACAGTCCGAATCGGACCGGCTCCTGGCCGGAATCTTCCCGGCGGAAGGCCAGCGGGCATTCCGGGGAACCGACGCGAAACGGCTCCTGCTCCGCTGACCCGGCCCTGCAGGAAAGTGTTGAAGGTGGCACTGTCGCGGAGTAACGTGACCATCACCCCTCAAGCTCGCATCACCCTGACTCGGGAGCGACCCATGCCTAATGTGAGAAGTCGAATTGCCGCCCTCACGGCGGCTCTGGCAATGAGCGTGACGAGCGGCGCGGTCGCTGCTCCGGCGTTCGCCGATCCGGGGGACAGCGTTCCGCACGAGATTAAGAAGACCGCAACCGCCACCGGCTACGGCGGTGCGGTGAGCACCGTGGACCCGGAGGCATCCGCAGCGGCAATCGAGATCCTCCGCGATGGCGGCAACGCGGCGGACGCCGCCGTCGCCGCAGCCGCGACCCTGGGCGTGACCGAGCCGTACAGTGCCGGGATCGGCGGCGGCGGCTACTTCGTCTTCTACAACGCAAGGAACGGCAGGGTCGGCACCATTGACGGCCGCGAAACCGCGCCGGAGGCCATGCCGAATGACGCTTTCATCGACCCTGCGACCGGCAAGCCCTACAACTTCACGCCCGAGCTCGTCACCAGCGGGGTGTCGGTCGGCGTTCCCGGCACGCCGGCCACGTGGGAGCGTGCGCTCAAGCGCTGGGGGACCTTGGACCTTGACGATGCCCTGGAACCTGCCATAGACGTTGCGACCCGAGGCTTCCTGGTCGACGAAACGTTCCGTCAGCAGACCCTCGACAACAAGGTCCGCTTTGAGGCGTTTACGTCGACCAGCAGCCTCTTCCTCCCGGGCGGCGACGCACCCGCCGTCGGCAGCGTCTTCCAGAACCCCGACCTCGCCGCGACGTACGAGCTCCTCGCAAAAGAGGGCACGGACGGTTTCTACGGCGGCCCACTGGCAGACGAGATCGTGGCCGCAGTCCAGGCCCCGCCGAAGTCGGACACCACGACGCTGCCTGTTCCGGTCGGCCACATGACGACGAAGGACCTCGCCGCCTACCGGGCCTTGGACCAGGCACCCACGCATGTGGAGTACCGCGGCCTGGACGTGTACGGCATGGCGCCCTCGAGCAGCGGCGGCACCACCGTGGGCGAGGCGCTGAACATCCTGGACACGTCCAATCTTTCCGAGATGTCCAGGCCCGCGGCCTTGCACCACTACCTTGAGGCGAGTGCTCTCGCCTTTGCGGACCGCGCCAAGTACGTGGGCGACCCGGCGTTTGTCGACGTCCCCACCGACGAACTTACCGATCCGTTGTTCGGCAAGGAGCGCGCATGCCAGATCAACCCGGCCGAGGCGGCTACGAAGCCCGTGGCACCGGGGGACAT
The DNA here is from genome assembly GCF_018613775.1 of Arthrobacter sp. ISL-69. Lineage (NCBI taxonomy): Bacteria > Bacillati > Actinomycetota > Actinomycetes > Micrococcales > Micrococcaceae > Arthrobacter > Arthrobacter sp. ISL-69. Next base: position 100,492 of record NZ_JAGGPO010000010.1, on the reverse strand, counting down.
CTCATCGTACGACGGCGCGTGCCCTGCGGCCGCTGCGGCGCCCGCCGATGAGACGGACACCGAGAACATCTCGACCACCAACCTGACGGTCGCGGACAGGTGGGGAAACGTGGTGGAGTACACGCTCACCATCGAGCAGACCGGCGGCTCCGGCATCGTCGTCCCCGGACGCGGATTCCTGCTCAACAACGAGCTCACCGACTTCTCCACCGTGTACAGCCCGACCGACCCCAACCGGATCGAGCCGGGGAAGCGTCCGCGCTCCTCGATGTCACCCACCATCATCCTGAAGGACGGTGACCCGTACCTCGCCCTCGGTTCCCCCGGCGGATCGACGATCATCACTACTGTCCTGCAGACCATCGTGAACCGCGTGGACCTGGGCATGAGCATCTCCGATGCGATTGCGGAGCCGCGTGCGGCGCAACGGAACGCAGCCAAGGTCACGGCGGAGCCTGGCTTTATCGAGGCCTACGGAAGCCAGCTCACGCCGTACGGCCACGCGTTCACTCCATCGGGTGATGCGTTCACATCGGCAGCGGAGATCGGTGCGGCCACCGCCATCGAATTCCTGCCGGACGGGCGTACGGTCGCGGCTGCTGAGCCCGTACGGCGCGGCGGCGGCTCGGCAATGGTCGTCAATCCGCCGCGGTGAGCTGACGCGGCCGCCATGGGCAGCGCGGACTACGAATTCCTCACCGTCTGGCGTGTGGCGGGCACCCCGGAGGACGTTGCGGCCGTCCTGGGCGATGCCAGCTTGCTTCCCCGTTGGTGGCCGTCGGTGTATCTTGCCGTCGAACCCGCGGGCGGGACACTGGAGGGCAGCCCGGCCCCCGGCGCGCCCAGGCCCGTGCACCTGCACACGAAAGGCTGGCTGCCGTACACACTCCGCTGGACCCTGACTGTCACCGAGCCCGTCACCAACCGCGGGTTCGCGCTTACGGCGGCCGGGGACCTGAACGGAACGGGCCGGTGGACGTTCGAGCAGGACGGGCCGGAAACGGTAATTGCCTACGATTGGCGCGTCAGTGCCGCAAAACCGCTATTGCGGCGTTTGAGCTGGCTCCTGAAACCGGCATTCGCAGCCAACCACCGCTGGGCGATGGCACGCGGCCAGGAGAGTCTCGCCCTTGAGCTCCGTCGCCGGCGGCACCGGGATGACCCGCAGTCCGTCCCGCTGCCTCCGGGCCCCACGTTCCGGCAGCTGCCGCACCGCTAAACCTAGCGGCAGCTGGCGCGGCCGGCGTTCGGGACCGTGACTGCGGGAGTAGGGTTTCGCTTAACTGACGAAGGGGTCCACATGAGCTACAAATTCCGTACAGTCCGGGTTCGCGGCACCGACCTGGTTGGAACCATTGCGCGCAAACACGGGAGCGGGGCCGATATCTACGAAACCTCAAAGGACCCGAGCACCTCGGTTGTTCCAGTGTTCTTCCCAGCAACCGGCGAAGTCCGATTCTTCGACAGGTCAATGCTGGAGGACGTCGTGACGCCCGCCGGCGAGCACCCATAGGGCATCCGCGGGGCTGTCACCAGGGCGCATAAGGTGGCCATCATGACGGGATCTGCTGGAAATGTCAGGACGGCTATGGCATCAGGCGGGCAGGGTGACGACGCCGCCTTGATGGTCAGCGAATACACCACCGCGGCGGGGCATCACCAGCGCCTCCACCTCGGCGAACGTGCTCGCCCAGAACTTTTTCGGCGGCTCGGAGATCAACGGCTGGATGGGCGCGCCCGGACAGGGCGCGATCACCGCGGTGGCGATGGGGTTCATGCTGCTTTTGGCGGCGATCAACCTGCGCGGTGTGGGTGAGAGCGTGAAATTCAACGTGGTGCTGACCCTGGTGGAGATGACGGCGTTGTGCATTGTGATCGGGGTCGGCATCTACGTGATGGCTCAGGGCACCGGAAACGCGGGGGAGATCTTCGTCTTCAACGACTACCAGGACAAAGGCCTGTTCCTGGCGGTGACAGCAGCCACCTCCATCGCATTCTTCGCCATGGTCGGCTTTGAGGACTCCGTGAACATGGTGGAGGAGACCCAGCATCCGGAGAAGATCTTCCCGCGGACCATGCTCACCGGCCTCGGCATAGCGGTGATCCTCTACATGCTGGTGGCGATTTCCGTGGTCAGCGTGCTGACGCCCACAGAACTTGAGGGCATCCGGGAGGCCGAAGGCGCCGCCCTCCTGGAAGTGGTGCATAAAGGTTCACCTGACTTCCCGATCGACAGGATCTTCCCGTTCCTGGCGGTGTTCGCTGTCGCCAACACCGCGCTGATCAACATGCTGATGGCCAGCCGACTGATCTACGGGTGGCCCGGCAGAATGTCCTGCCACGGCCGCTTGGAAAGGTCCTTCCGGGGCGCCGCACCCCATGGGCCGGGATCCTGTTCTCCACTGTCCTGGCGCTGGGCCTGATCTGGTACGTCACCGGCGATCCGGAGAGCAACATCGTGGCCAACCTCTCCGGCACTACTGTGTGCTTTCCTCGCCGGCCCGTGGGTGGGCCGCAATGTCATCCAGTACCAGATCGCCGGCGGACTGATGGCGATCGGCGTCGTGCTGTGGTTTGTCACGTGGCTGATCAACAGGCGGACAAACACCGGAACAGCCCCCCGATGACGGCTGGTGGGTGGGGGATTATCTGCGCATGACTGTTCCGGGACGGTCCATCCGCCGTCCTATATCCGCGGAGGTCCGTCTGCGTCCATAATGGCGATATGAACGCCGGGGAGACTCTCGTGCAGGCTGTTCACGCGGCCGCGAAGACCCCCCGACAGTCCCGGTGCATCGCACAATGTGGCGACAGCCGGGTGCCGGGCAGAGCCGGCATTGCCGCCCTGGCAGGCGCCGCCTTCGGGGCGCATATCTCCGTCACTTCAACTAAGGAGAATTCATCATGCTCAAGGATCGTGAGGTCGCCGCGGTGCTCCCGGCAAAGGACATCGCAAGGGCACGTGACTTCTATCAGAACGTGCTGGGACTCGACGCCCCGGACGTCATGGACGACGAAAACCTGATCTACCGGTGCGGAAACGGCACGACTTTCCTGCTGTACCAGACCGACAACGCCGGCACTGCGAAAAACACCCAGATGGGCTGGGGTACGGACAACATCGAAGCCGAGATGGAAGAACTGCGGGGCCGCGGCGTCACCTTCGAGGAATACGATTTTCCCGGCCTGAAGACTGAAAACGGCATCGCCACCAATGCCGTCGGCAAAGCTGCCTGGTTCCTGGACACCGAAGGTAACATCTTGAACATCTTCCAGACCCAGTAGCCGCAGTTGCCGGCGTGTGGTGCTCCTTGCCGGTCCGGTGTTCCAGCGGAATTCCCCGGATCATGCCTCGCGCCAGAGAGGCAGGGGCACCACGCTGCGGCTGCGGCCGGACTCGTCCAGCAGATGGCCGAGCCGCTTGTAGGTGCGGACCACAGCCTGGCGGGAAATCACCGTACTTCCGGGCGCCCTGGCTGCCAGCTCACGTTCGTGGCCCTGCACTTCCAGATAGTCGCGGACCCACAGCGTGACCACCAGGTTCTGGGCACCCAGAACCTGGGCGCTCAAACGGCAGCTCGGCAGGCCGGCGAAGTACTTGCCAATGGAAACCACGTGGGTCGCGGGAACGTTCAGGCTCAGGCTGACTTCCCGCAGGCCCTGCTGGACGGAAACGGACGTTTCGCACCTCATCGTCATGTAGCCGGACGCCAGGAACCGTTCCACCCGCCGTCGCGCTGTCTGGGGCGACACGCCGCAGGCAGCGTCCAGCTCCGCCCAACTGGCCCGCCCGTCGGCGGCCAACTCTTCCAGCAGGGAGGCGTCCAGCCGGTCCGGGGCATACGCCGGCGGCGGGGGTACGGACTCTTTCGCCATGAGCCGCGCCCGTGCCGGTTCCAGGGTGCCGCTGCGCCACTCCGAGGCCTGCCGGTAGAGCTGCCTGACAAAAACGACCTAGGGCGGAGCTTGCCCCAGCCGTCGGGCCTGGGATGCACGGCCGGATCTCCGCAGCGTTGGAACGCTGGCAGCCCAGGATTCTGCGCCTGAGCCATGCCGTCCACGCCGATCCGGAACGCAGCGGCGAGGAGTTTCGGGCCGCCAAACGGGCCAGCGGGCTGCTGCGCTCTGCCGGCTTCAGCTTTGACGCCGCCCAGCCTGTGCTCCCCGCTGCGTTCAGCGCCCGGTACGGAGCGGGGAACTCGTGGTGGCCCGCTGCGTCGAATACGATGCCTTGCCGGACATTGGACACGCATGCGGACATAACGTGAACGCCGCCAGTGCCGTGGGGGCGGCGCTCGCGCTGGCGGCCGTGGCCGACGATCTCGGCATTACCGTCAAGGTGCTCGGCACTCCCGCCGAGGAGACCACCGGTGGCAAGGTGGACCTCATCGGCGAGGGCTTTTTCGACGACGTGGGTCTGGCGATGATGGCCCACGCCGGAGCAGAGGACGTCATCGGCGGCTCATCCCTGGCCATGGGCATGTCGGATGTGCTGTACGAGGGGCGGCCGGCGCACGCTGCAGCGGCACCGGCCGAGGGGATCAATGCCTTGGACGCGCTGGTGGTTGCCCTGGCCCGGCAGCAGCTTCCGGCCGGCTCGATCGTTTCGCTGATCGTCACCGAAGGCGGGAGCGCCGTCAACGTCATCCCGGAGCGCGCCCGGGCGTGTGGAGATGCGCTCACCCAGCCTGGCGACACTGCGGGTGATCGAGGACCGTGTGCGGCGCTGCCTGGAGGCCGGTGCCCTCGCCAGCGGTGCCACGTTCAGGGTCACGCCTACCGGCAACGCGTATGCCGAGCTGAGGCAGGACAGGTTCCTGTCCGAGGCGTACCGCGAGGCGATGACGGCCCGGGGGAGGAAGGTCGTGTTCAACGAAGAACCGGTGGCTTCCACTGACATGGGCAACGTCTCGCAGCTGGTTCCAAGCATCCACCCGCTGCTGGGCTACGACGTAGGCGGCGCTGCCCACCACACGGCGGAGTTCGCCGCCTATGGGTCCTCCGCATCCGCCGACCGGGCGGTACTGGACGGCGCGTTCGGCCTGACGGCGGCCGCCGGGGCAGCTGCAAGGGACCCCGGCAGCGGGCACTCCTGCTGGCCGGCAGCCCGCGCTAAGGAAGAGCAGGTCAAGCCCGGCATCGCCGGAACGTCAGGAACCGAAACGTAGAGGGCGCAGCGCCGGCGCCTGCCGGGTTCGAGGGTAGCCTGTCAGCAGGAACCCCCGTTACCTGGACGCCAAAGGAACCCATGATGCGCCTGCGCCTTGCCATTCTTGACGACTACCAGTCCATCGCCCTGGACTATGCGCCGTGGGAACAGCTTGCGGCGGACGGCGTCGAGGTCACTGTCTTCACCCAGCCATTTCGGGACGACGTCCACACAGTCTCGAGCCTGCGGGACTTCGACGTCGTCATCGCCATGCGGGAACGGACCGCCTTCGGCCGCGAACGGCTGCGGCAGCTGCCCGGGCTGAAGCTGCTGGTGACCACGGGGATGGCCAACCAGTCCATTGATCTCCAGGCGGCCGAGGAACAGGGCATCATGGTGTGCGGAACCGGAGGTTCGCCGGCAGCCGCCCCGGAACTGACCTGGGCCCTTCTGCTTGCATTCGCCCGCAGCATTCCGTTCGAGGACCGACGCCTGCGCGCCGGCCGCTGGCAGTCCACGGTCGGCTTTGAGCTGGCCGGCAAGACCCTGGGGGTGCTGGGCCTGGGCAAAGTCGGGACCCGGATCGCCGCTTACGGCCAGGCTTTCGGGATGGACGTCATCGCCTGGAGCCCCAATCTCACCGACGAGGCAGCCTCGCAGGCCGGCGCCCGGAAAGTGGGCAAGGAGGCACTCTTCCGGGATTCGGACGTGGTGTCGGTGCATGTGCGTCTTTCGGAACGCTCCCGCGGAGTCGTAGGCGAGGACGAACTCCGCCTCCTGGGGCCAACAGGCGTTCTGGTCAACACCGCCCGCGGCCCCCTTGTCGACGAGGACGCGCTGGTCCGCGGACTGACGGAAGGCTGGCTCGGCGGCGCCGCCCTGGACGTCTACGACGTCGAACCGCTGCCTGCCGGGCATCGCCTGTTGTCCGCACCCCGGACCGTTCTGTCGCCACATCTGGGGTACGTCACGGAGCAAAGCTACCGGCAGTTCTACGGCGGTGCCTTCGAAGACGTGCAGGCCTGGCTCCAAGGCAGCCCGATGCGCCTGCTGACGCCCGCTGGTACGCGCCGGAGGGGGCCTTCGGCGTGACTGCACTGCAGGCTGACCCGGCGCTCGCGGCGCGGGTTGGAACTGTCCTGGGGAGCCGGCATTCACGGTTTGCGGTGGCTACCGTCGCCGGCGGCAGTGTTAGCGTCGCGGCTGCAGGTTTCCCGCTCGACGCCGACTTCGAGATCGGATCCATTTCCAAGGGAATCACCGGGTTGCTCTACGCTGACGCGTGCGCCCGGGGGGAGATCTCAGCCGACCTGACCCTTGGGGAGCTGCTGCCGCTGGGGGACTGCAAGGCGGCCCGGGTCACGCTTGCCTCCGTGAGCCGGCATTCCTCCGGGCCGCCGAGACTGCCAGCCGCCGCGCGAACCCGCTGCGGCGCACGCTGTCGTTGTGGTTGCGCGGGGCGAACCCGTACGGGGAGGACCTGGCGGAACTGCTCGTGCAGGCGGGAACGGTGCAGCTTCGGGATCCACGTCCGCGCTACTCCAACCTCGGGTTCGAACTGCTGGGGCCGGCCAAAGCAGCCCTGGACCGGCCAAGCTCTGGCTCCTGCCGGCGGCATCCGGGCGTCCATCAGTGCCATGGGCATGCTGGCCCGTGCCCTGCTCGGCGGATCCGCTCCAGGCATGTCCGTCTTGGACCCGGTGGCCGACTTCGCCGGCCCGGCGGTCCGCATCGGGGCCGCCTGGATCACCTTTGAGGCGAAGGGCCGGTCCGTCACCTGGCACAACGGTGCCACGGGCGGGTTCAGCTCCTGGATCGGCCTGGACCGGGAAGCCAACACAGGAGTGGTCCTGCTATCAGCGACGTCGGCATCAGTCGACCGTCACGGATTCAGGCTCCTCACGGAACTGACTCACCCATGACGGAAGGACGACGATGTCCACGGATCTGCCCGCCGGCCCCCTGAGATCGTCCGGGCGGACCGACGTCCGCGCCGCCCTGCTCGGCGGGAAGACCTTCCGGAGCCTGAGTGAGCAGACTCTGTCTCCCAGGGAAGAGAGGTTCGAGAGGGCCAGGCAAACGCTGGGCTTCTTCCTCGCTCCTGCAGTGGCGATTACGTTCGCACTCGTGCCGGTGCCGATGGACCGGGCACAGCAGTTGCTGGCCGCGGTTCTGCTGGGCGTGATCATCCTGTGGATCTGTGAACCGGTGCCCATCCCGGTGGGAAGCCTCCTGGGGGTAGCCGCCGTCGTGATCCTCGGCGTGGCCCCGGCCAGCGAGGTCCTGGCCCCGTTCGGCTCGACGACGATCTTCACCTTCATCGGCGCGTTCATTCTCGCCCAGGCAATGCTCAAGCACGGCATCGCGCAACGGCTCGCCTTTGCCGTGCTCTCCCTCCCGGGCGTGGCCACATCCACCTACCGCGTGATCATCGCCTTCGGCGTCATCACCTACCTGTTGTCCGCTTTCGTCTCGAACACGGCAACAGTGGCCATGCTCATGCCCACCGCATTGGGCATCCTCGCGGTCATCGCCGAACTCATGCAGGACCGCGGCATGGTCCGGGCCGACTTTGATCCGCTGCGCCTGCGGGTCGGCGCAGCGCTGATGCTCATGCTGGCCTACGGAGCCAGCGTCGGAGGCCTGCTCACACCTGTGGGGTCACCGCCCAACCTCATCGGCCGGGGCCTCATCGAGGAGGCCACCGGGGAGCGCATTGGCTGCTCCCGGCGACGGCCAGCCTGGTCACAGGCACCGGCTCAGGCCTCTACATCTTCCTGGATGACCGGCTGGACGAGGGTATCGTGGCCGTACTCGGAGCGTCGCTGCTGTTCATCCTGCCCGTCAACTGGAAAGAACGACGGGCCACGCTCACCTGGTCGGACGCCGCCAGAATCGACTGGGGGACAATCCTCCTCTTCGGCACCGGCATCATATTCGGTTCGCTCCTTGCCGCTACCGGACTGGCAGACACCATCGGGACGTCCGCGTCCCAGAACCTGAACATCACCAATGTCGCCGCCATCACTGCATTCTCCGCGGTCCTCATCTCAGAGACGACCAGCAACACTGCCTCCGCCGCCGTCGTGGTGCCCATCGTCATCCCGCTGTGCCAGGCGATGGGGATTGACCCGTTCGTGCCCGCTTTGGCGGCAACCTTCGCTGCGTCCTTCGGGTTCATGCTCCCCGTATCGACCCCGCAAAACGCGATTGTCTACGGTTCCGGCGCGGTTCCGATCATCAGGATGATCCGCACCGGGCTGGTCTTCGACATCCTTGGCGCACTGCTGATCGTCAGTATCGTCCCGGTGATGGTCGCGGTTACCGGCATCGGCCGGTAACAGAAGACGCCGGCTCTTCCCGGCTTCGGCCGGCAAGCAAGAACGCCAGCCCGTGTTACCCCCCGGGCGGGCGTTCTTGCATCCACCAGCAGGTGAAGATCGGTTCAGATGGATTCCGAGTAGGCGGGGCGGCGGTTAGCTGCGGGGTGCTGCGGGCTGTGGTGTCCGTGTTCCGTCAGGTCCTCGTCGATGTCGGTGACCTCGTCGAGGTGGATGGGGTCCTCTGCCGGCATCGGTTCCACAACCTCGCCGTTGAAGACACGGCGTGCCCGGTCCGCGTCGAGGGTGCGGTCCCACCAGGCGATGAAGAGCGTGGCCACGGCGTTGCCGGTGAAGTTCACCAGGGCACGGCATTCGGACATGAACTTGTCGATGCCGAAGATCAGCATGATGCCGGCAGCGGGGATGGTGCCGATCGTGGTCAGGGTGGCGGTCAGGGCGATGAAGCCGCCGCCGGCGACTCCGGCCGCGCCCTTGGAGGTGAGCAGCATGACGGCGAGGAGGCCGAGCTGCTGGCCGATGGTCAGGTCTGTGTTGGTGGCCTGGGCGATGTAGAGGGCCGCAAGCGAGAGGTAGATGGCGGCGCCGTCGAGGTTGAAGCTGTAGCCGGTGGGGACCACGAGCCCGACTGTTTCCTTCTTCACGCCGGCGTGCTCGAGCTTGCGCATCAGGCCGGGAAGGGCCGGTTCGGCGGTGGACGTGCCCAGGATGAGCATGTACTCCTCTTTGAGGTGGCGGATCATCTTGAAGATGTTCAGCTTCAGGAAGGCCATCACGGAGCCGAGAACCACCACGACGAAGAGGATCGAGGTGATGTAGAACAGGGCGATCAGGCCGCCCATGCTGGTGAGCGAGGAGACGCCGTACTTGCCGACGGCGAAGGCCATGGCGCCGAAGGCACCCAGCGGGGCGGCCTTCATAATGAAGCCAAGGATCTTGAACATCACGCCGGTCAGGCGCTGCACGCCGTCCAGGACCGGTGCGCCCACCTTGCCCATGGCGTTCAGTGCGATGCCGAAGACGACGGCGATAAAGATGATCTGGAGGATGTCGCCTTCAACGAAGGGGCCGACGATGCTGTTGGGGATGATGTGGGTGAGGAACTGCCACCACTCCTGGTGCTGGCCGGCGTCGATGAGCTTCGCGGCGGACTCGGTGGTCTTGATGGTGCTGGCGTCCGCGTTGACGCCTTCACCGAGGCGGAAAACGTTGATTGCCACCAGGCCGAAGATCATCGCGAAGATGGTGCCGACCTGGAAGTACGTGAGCGCTTTCAGGCCGGTCAGGCCGACCTTTTTCAGGTCCGCGACGCTGGCGATGCCGCCCACGATGGTGAGGAACACGATCGGGCCGATGAGCATCTTCATCGAGTTCACGAAGGTGGTGCCGATGGGTTCCATAGCGATGCCGGCGGTCGGGGCAAGCCAGCCGACGAGAATGCCGACGAGAATGGCGGTCAGTACCCAGAAGTACAGCTGCTTGTACCAGCGTGTCTTGGCGGCCGCGCTCTTTGCTGTCTGATTTTTGGCTGGGGCAGCCGGGCCGGCAGCGGTGATGTGGTCCATGATTCCTACCTCGTTGTGGAATGTAAATGGAGGGTGCTTGATGAATGGGAGCATGACGGAGTGGACGGCGGCGGCGGTGTGTTGAACCGCCGTCCACTCCGGGCTGTGTACTGACCGCCGGGCTTTGTCCCGGCTGGTCGCTCGTTCTGGCTAGACGGCGGCCAGGGTGTGGGTGAGGGCCTCGATGATTGCCCCGGTGACGTCATCGGTGTCGGCGTCGCCGCCGACGTCGCGGGTCAGGTACCCGGCGGCTGTGGTCCGTTCGATGGCGGCCTCTACCAGGCGGGCCTCCTCGTGCAGGCCGAAGTGGTCCAGCATCAGGGCGGCGCTGGCGATCGCACCGATCGGGTTGCTGATGCCCTTGCCCGCGATGTCGGGGGCGGAGCCGTGGACCGGTTCGAACATGGACGGGAAGCGGCGTTCCGGGTTCAGGTTCGCGCTGGCTGCCAGGCCCAGGCTGCCGGCAAGCGCCGAGCCCAGGTCGGAGAGGATGTCGGCATTCAGGTTCGAGGCGACGACGACGGACAGGTCCTCCGGCTTGAGGATGAACTTCGCGCTCATCGCATCGACCAGGACGCTTTCGGTCTGCACGTCCGGGTAATCCAGGGCAACGCGCTGGAACGTTTCGTCCCAGAGGACCATGCCGTACTGCTGGGCGTTGGACTTGGTCACCGAGGAGACCTTCTTGACCGTGCGGGTCCGGGCGAGGTCGAACGCGAAGCGCATGATGCGCTCGCAGCCTTTTTCAGTGAACAGGGCGGTCTGCAGGGCGACCTCATTGCCGGGTCCGCGGCCGCTGAGGTTGCGTCCGCCGAGACCGGCGTATTCGCCTTCGCTGTTCTCTCGGACAACGATCCAGTCGAGCTCGGTGTGGTCGGCCTTACGGAGCGGGGACTGGACCCCCGGAAGGAACTTCACGGGGCGGATGTTGGCCCACTGGTCGAAGTTCTGCGTGATGTTCAGGCGCAGGCCCCAGAGGCTGATGTGGTCCGGGACGTTCTCCCAGCCGACGGCGCCGAAGTAGATGGCATCGAAGTCCTTCAGGGTTTCAAGGCCCTTGGGATCCATCATCTGGCCGGTCTTTTCGTAGTAGCCGCAGCCCCAGGGGAACTCGGTCCACTCGAAGGCGAACTTGCCACCGGAGTTTTCTGCCAGGGCGTCCAGGACGCGGCGGCCAGCGGAAACAACTTCCTTGCCGACGCCGTCTGCGGGGATTGAAGCGATGCTGAATTTCTGGGTGGCGCTCATGTGCCTACCTCCTCGTTGAGTCTGCTAGCAGCGTCACACTGCCCTTCCTCTTCAAGTAGAAGGCCTGCCCGTATCAGGCGTCCAAGACCAAGATCCGATGCGGCAAATAGGCTCAGCCTATTGATGAACCGGACCGGTCCCGTTCCCGGGATCCGCTGCAACGTGCAGCTCCGCCACTTTCAGGAACGCCCGGGCCGCCGGCGTCAGGTCTTCCTTCCGGCTCAGGATGGCAACATCGAGGTGGGACACGGGTTCGATGAGCACCGTGCGCAGCCCGGCCTTGTGGGCGGTGGGTGCCCACGAGGAGGGCATCACCGCATGTCCCACTCCGGCGAGCACCAGCGGCAGGATGGAGGTCCGGTGGGCCACCTCGACGACGATCTCCGCGTTGACGCCGTGCGCCAGCGCATCGTCCACCAGCCACCGCATCAGGGATCCGCGCTGGCTGGCGATCAGCCGGTGTCCGCCGAGGTCCTCCCGCTGGATGGCCGCTCCGGGGTTGAAGGTGTCGGCCTGGGGGTTCACGATCAGGATCAGCGGTTGACGCTCCAGCTCCAGGACCTGCACTCCGGGGACCCGGATGGGCGTGGAGGAGCCGGCCAGGCCGATTTCGGTGCTGCCGGTGCGGACGGATTCGATGACTTCCTCGGGCGTGAACGCCGCGCTGACGTTGAGCCGGACCGAGGGGTGGAGCCGGGTGAAGCCGGCGATCATCGACGTCAGCGGCTCAATCCCGGGCGAGGGCATGGTGATGATGTCCAGGCGGCCGCTGCGCACACCCCGCAGTGCCTGGACCGCGGACTGCGCGGCATCGAGGTCGCGCATCACCAGTCTGGCAGGCCCGACGAGCTCCTTGCCCGCCTCGCTGAGGACCGCCCGTCGGCCGATGCGGTGGAAGAGCGGCACGCCGAGGTCCTTCTCCAACCCGGCGATGGTCTGGGACAGCGAGGGCTGCGCGATCAGCAGGTGCTCTGCCGCGCGGTTGAATCCGTCATGGTCAACAACGGCCAGGAAATACTTCAGCTTCCGCGTGTCCACGCCAGCCCCTTCGCGATGCGGTCCTTTGGGCTTCCCGCGTGACGACCTGGCGGGAGCCATGCGTGCCGCGCTGAAGCATAGATAGCCTACGCCTATGAAAGAATCGACGCAGCGCCCAAGCCGGCCCCGCTGACGCATTCGGAGAGCAGGGCCCGCCCCGTAGCTGCAAAAGGAGCCCCGTGAGCAGCCCGATCCAACGCCACAGCGACCATGATGGGGGCTCCGCGGCACCCGCCGCCACTGCCCCGGCCTATCCGCAGCTGCGGCTCAACAGTGATGCCCTCGAAAACAACATCCGGGTGATGGCGTCCTGGTGCCGGGAACGGCATGTGGACCTCGTGCCGCACGTGAAGACGACCATGTCCGCGCCGATCATCGCCCGGCAGGTGGCTGCCGGGGCCGTGGGCGTAACCGTGGCCACGGTGGACCAAACCGCTTCTGCTCTCGCCTGGGGACACCGGCACGTCCTGATCGCCAATCAGGTCGTCGACCGGTTGGGCCTGACACGCCTCCGCAGCTGGCTGGAGGAAGATTCGGAGCGGGAAATCCGCTGCTTCGTGGACTCTGCTGCCGGAGTAGCGGCAGCCCAGGTCTTCGACGCCGAAGCGGGCGCCGCCCTTGAAGTGCTTCTCGATGTCGGAACGCCGGGCGGGCGCACAGGGATCCGCAGCCTCCAGGAGGCTGTCCGCATCGCTGAGCTGGTCCGCGCAGCGCCCGGACTCCGGCTCGTTGGCGTTGCCGGTTACGAAGGCGTCGTGCCCAACAGCAGGGCCGAAGCGACGATCGGGGCCGTCGACCGGCACTGCCGGCTGGTACGGGACGTGTACCTGGAAGTCGCCCGGTTTTATGAGACGCCGGCGCCCATCTACTCGATGGGCGGGTCAGCTTTCCCGGACCGCGTGGCGGAATACCTCCCCGACGAGAGCCAGGTGGCCGGAACACGGAGGATCCTCCGATCAGGCTGCTACGTCACCCACGATCACGGCACGTACGCCAGCGTCAGCCCCGTGCCCGGCCTCCTTCCGGCACTGACAGTCCGTGCCGTCGTGCTGTCCATTCCGGAGGACGGGATGGCCGTCGTCGGCGCCGGCAAGCGGGATCTTCCCTACGACGCCGGACTGCCGGTGGTCCTGTCAGTACGGGCCGCTGACGGTGCACTGAAGGACGGTGCAACCGCTGTTGTGCGCAATCTCTTCGACCATCACACTGTCCTCACCGGAGTGCGCGGCCTGGACGTCACGGATGTGGTGGACTTCGGGATATCCCACCCCTGCTCCGCGTTCGACCGCTGGCCCGAGTACGTCGTCACCGACGGAAACGGTCAGGAAATTGGCGTCTGGCACACGGATTTCCACCGGTCGTCCCTTGCTGCGACCCACCGGTGAGCCACGGCAGGAATGCCGAGCGTCCGCCCGGTAGTCACCGGGCGGTGAGGCCGCCCAGGTTCCGGTATTTCACCAGCCGCTCCGGCAGAAGGGTGGCGATTCCGGCGTTGGACAGGGTGGCGAGTTCGTATTCGATGGCCTGTCCCATCCGCTGGCAGAACGCTTTTGCCTCGAGGGAGGCGTCGGGGCGTTCGTCCACGATGTGTTCAACGAGTCCGTTGGCGTGGAGGGATGCGACGTTGACGCCCTGGGTTTCGGACATGGCGGGTGCGAAGTCGGTGTTCCGGTGGACGATGGCGCTGGCGCCCTCGGGTGGCAGCGGGGAGAGCCACGCGTGCTGGGCGGCGATCGTGCGGTCCGCGGGCAGGAGGGCCAGTGCCCCGCCGCCGGCGCCTTGGCCGAGCAGCACGGACACGGTAGGGGAGTTCAGCCCGATGAGATCGTGCAGGGACCGGGCGATCTCGCCGGCGAGCCCTCCTTCCTCGGCCTCCTTGGAGAGTGCCGCGCCGTCGGTGTCGATGACGGTGAGCAGCGGCAGTCCGAGTTCCTCGGCCAGGCGCATGCCCCGCCGGGCCTCACGGAGGGACGCCGGTCCCATGGCCGTCTGCTGCGAGGGCCGGGGCCGGGTGTGGCCGATGACCACGCAGGATTCCTGGCCGAAGCGGGCCAGGGCCAGCTGAAGTCCGGGGTCCTTTTCCCCCTGACCGGTGCCGTTGAGCGGCAGCACGTCGCGGGCGCCGTAGGCGAGCAGCTGCCGCAGGTCCGGCCGCCGCGGGTTCCGGGAGATTCCGATCGATTCCCAGGCGCCGGCGTCGGACGGTTTGACCGACAGGGTCCTCGGCGGCGCAGGCCGCGGGTGCGGGCCGGTGACCAGGATGCTCAAGGCGCGGTCGACGACGTCGGACAGTTGCCAGGGCGGGACCACCGCGTCGATGAGGCCCCTGTCGAAGAGGTTTTCGGCGACCTGGACGTTCTCCGGAAACGGCGTGCCATACAGGGCTTCGTAGACGCGCGGTCCGAGGAAGCCGACCAGGGCACCGGGCTCGGCCACGGTGATGTGGCCGAGCGATCCCCAGGACGCCATGACCCCTCCCGTGGTGGGGTGCCGCAGGTAGACGAGGTAGGGCAGTCCGGCCTGGCGGTGCAGGCGGACGGCCGCGCTGATTTTCACCATGGACAGGAAGGCGATGGTCCCTTCCTGCATGCGGGTACCGCCCGACGCCGGGCCCGCCAGCAGCGGCAGGCCTTCCCGGGTTGCCCGTTCGATGGCGGTCACGATGCGCTCGGCCGCGGCGATGCCGATGGAGCCGGCGAGGAAACGGAATTCGCTGACGATGACGGCCACGCGCCGGCCGCGGATAAGGCCCTCGCCGGTGAGGACGGATTCATCCACGCCGGTCTTGGCGCGGGCGGCCGCCAGTTCCTGCCGGTACTCCGGGCCGGGATCGGGGTCAACCACCGGGCCGTCCCAGCTCCGGTAGGAGCCCGGATCGAGCACGGCCGTGAGGAGTTCGGTGGCGTCCAGGTGCCGGGCCTTCTGTTCCGTCAGCATGGTCAGCGCCCTTCCTGGTCCGCGGCGGCGGCGCTGACGCTGGCGGGAAGCAGGCCGAGCCACTGCCGGATCTGCTCCCCGTCCTGGTCCAGCAGAGGCGGGGCGGTGTGCGTTTTCAGTGTGGTTTCCGCTGTGTCGGCGGCGCTGAAGAACCGCAGCGGCGGTCCGGGCAGGCTCACGGTGCCCAGGATCCTGTGGTCGACGTCGATCATGAGCCCCTGTGAGTGGACCTGCTCCCAGGCGTAGACCTCGTCCAGGGTGCGGACCTTGCCGGCCGGGATGCCGGCCTCGTTGAGTTTGGCGAGCAGCGGCTCGGCCTCGAAGTCGGCGAAGGCCTGCTCGACCTCCTCGATGACCTTCTCGCGGTTGCGCACCCGGTCCGCGTTGGTGGCGAATTCCGGCCGGGCGGCGTCGATGCCGAACGTGGACGCGAACGTGTTCCAGAGCTTCTCGCTGCCCACGCTGATCTGCACACGGCCCTGCCGGCAGTGGAACAGTCCGTAAGGAGCGATGGAGGGGTGGTGGTTGCCTTGGGCCTTGGGCGTTTCGCCGGCGACGGTGGCCCTGGTGCCCTGGAAGGCGTGCACCCCGATGAGGGCCGCGAGCAGTGACGTGCGGACGATCTGCCCCTGCCCGGTCTGTTCGCGCTGCAGCAGCGCGGCGAGGGTGCCGAATGCCCCGTACATGCCGGACAGCAGATCGGCGATGGGAACGCCCACCCGCTGGGGATCGTCCGGGCCGGAGCCGGTCAGGGACATCAGCCCGGCTTCGCCCTGCAGGATCTGGTCGTAGCCGCTGCGGCGGGATTCCGGCCCGTCATGCCCGAAGCCGGTGATCGACAGGACGACCAGTGCCGGGTTCAGCGTGTGCATTTCCGCCGCCGAAAAGCCGAGCCGGTCCAGGACGCCGGGGCGGAAGTTCTCGATGACGACGTCGGCCCGTTCGAGAAGTTCGCGCAGGACGGTCCGGCCGTCGTCGCTCTTCAGGTCCAGGGCGATGGATTCCTTGTTGCGGTTGCAGGACAGGAAGTACGTGGCCTGGGGGTCGTCCTCGGGGCCGACGAACGGGGGACCCCAGCCGCGGGTATCGTCTCCAGTGCCCGGGTTTTCGACCTTGATGACCCTGGCGCCGAGGTCAGCGAGCATCATGCCGGCGTGCGGGCCGGCCAGGGCACGGCTCAGGTCCACGACGAGGTAGCCGGTGAGGGGGCCTTCGGGCTGGGGTGTTGATTCTGGGCTCATGCTGGGTGTTCCTTACTCTTGCTTGGAGGGGCTGGTGGTGGTGTTCCGGGGCGGCTACATCCAGCCGGGGAGGACCATGACCAGCCAGGCGACGGCGGGGCCGGCGACGACGACGATGCCGCTGTAGGCCAGGATCTGCTTGTAGAACTTGTCCTTGTCCACGTCCTCGTGCGCGTTGGCCAGCACCAGGGCGCCGTTGGTGGAGAACGGGGAAACGTCCACGATCGTGGAGGCCACGGCCAGTGCGGCGATAACCCCGACGGCGCCGACTTCACCGGTGGCCAGGAACGGCACCGCCAGGGGAATGAGGGCCGCGAGGATGGCGGTGGAGGAAGCGAAAGCCGAAACCACGGCGCCGATGTAGCAGATCAGCAGGGCCGCCAGCAGCGGCATACCCAGCTGGGCCACGCCGTCGGACACGAACTGGATGGTGCCGGCTTCCTCGAGCACTCCCACGAAGGTGAGCATGCCGCAGAGGAGTAGGACGGTGGACCAGCTGATC
The DNA here is from genome assembly GCF_018613775.1 of Arthrobacter sp. ISL-69. Taxonomy (NCBI): domain Bacteria; kingdom Bacillati; phylum Actinomycetota; class Actinomycetes; order Micrococcales; family Micrococcaceae; genus Arthrobacter; species Arthrobacter sp. ISL-69. The sequence goes on along the minus strand of NZ_JAGGPO010000010.1, from coordinate 83,471 downwards.
TTGTTGACGGCGCCCTTCTGGGCCGCCGGGGAAACGAGGGCAAGGACCATGGCAATGGTGATGGAGACGAAGCCGACGTCCACCTTGAACCCCAGGGAGATCACGGCGAGGGCGATCAGGCCGGCGATGGTGACCAGTTGCGGAACGGTGGCGCGGGCGCCGGCCGGATCAGCGGCGGGCGCGGAACCGGCGGCGGAACCTGAGGTTCCCTTGCCGGCCACTCCGGAGGCCGGGATGTCTGAACCGGAACCCTTCAGGGTGACACCGGCCGCGCGGGCGCCGACGCTGACGGCCATCCTGGACTCGGCGGCCTGCTCCACGAGCCGGCCGGTCTTGGTGAAGAGCAGCTTGCTGCCGCCCAGGACGATGAACAACACGACGGCGATGGCAAGGTTGAAGATGAAGCTGGCCAGGAAGATCGCCATCGGGCTGGCTGCGAGATCCGTCTTGGCGATGATGCCGTTGACCGTGACACCGTAGACGGCGATCGGGGAGAAACCGCCTGCCTGCGCCCCGTGGATCACCATCATGCCCATCATGAGGGGGTTGATCTTGTGCTTCGCGGCGAAGCTCAGTGCGATCGGCGCGATGATCGCGACGGCGGCGGGAGACAGGGCTCCAACTGCGGTGATGAGCGCCGTGATGGCGAACATGACCCAGGGGATGAGGGCCACCTTGTTACCCACCATCCGGACCGCGCCGTGGACCAGCAGGTCGATGGTGCCGTTGTTCTGGGCGATCGCGAAGAGGTACGTGACCCCGACGATGGTCAGGAACAGACCCCCCGGGAAGTTGGCAAGGATGTCGGCGGTGGACATTCCCAGCACGACCGAGCCCAACAGGAATGCGCCCACGAAGGCCAAGGCCCCCATGTTGAGCGGGAGCACTGTGGCCAGCAGGAACATCACCGCCAGGATGATGATGGACAGGACGGGAGCGGACATCTTTGTTCCTCCGGATCAGACGATGGGAAGCCAATTGGCTTAGTGGCCTAGCCTCCTAGACACTAGGTGTCTTTGTCAATAGTTCTCCGGTAGGCTTAGGCCAGAATCCTGCCGAAAGGACGCGCATGCCAAAGCAGACAGCGACGCTTAAGATCTCCCGCGTTTCGCGGCCCCGTCTCTATGAGCAGCTCGTGGAGCAGATCATGGACTTCATCGAGTCTGCCCAGCTGGCTCCCGGGGACACTTTGCCGGCGGAGCGTGAGCTCGCCGAGCGGCTGGGAGTTTCGCGGGCAACGCTGGCCCAGGCGCTGGTGGCCCTGGAGGTGCTCGGCGTTATCGACGTCCAGCACGGCACGGGTGCGGTGCTGGTCTACCGACCCAACGTCCCGTCCGTCATCAAAGGCCTGCGTGAGCACCGCAGCCGGCTGCCCGAAATCGTGGAGGCGCGAAGCACGCTGGAGGTCAAGCTTGCCGAGCTGGCTGCTGCCAGGCGCAGCGACGGGGACATGAAAGCCATTGACAAAGCCCTCGATGCGATGGCGGAGGAGGTTGCCTCAGGGGCCAGGGGTGCCCACGGGGATGAGCTGTTCCACCAGGCCGTGACCGCCGCAGCGCATTCTGCGGTGCTGGCCCAGCTGATGACGTTCATCGCCGGAATGGTCCTGGAAACACGCCTTGAGTCGCTCGGACAGCCGGGCCGTCCGGAGCAGTCCCTTGCCTCCCACCGCAAGATCGCCGACGCCATCCGGGCGCAGGACTCCGCCGGCGCTGCCGCGGCAATGCTGGAGCACATTGACCTTGTCTCCGATGTTGCCCTGCTGAAAAACGCCTAAGGCTCGTTCGAACCGCCCCCGCCTGGGCCGGCCGACGCCCGGGCAGTATTCGCAGGTCAGTCGGCGCTGCGGAGGTAGCGGTCCTGGGGGTCGATGGCACGCATGATGCGCCGGCCAATGTCGCCCAGCTGGTGCGACTGCGCCTTGGTGAGCGGATCGAAGACGAGCGTGCGGACTGCATCGACGTGGCCCGGTGCCGTTTGAACCACTTTCTCCCAGCCGTCATCGGTGAGTGTCGCCAGTGTGATGCGGCCATCGGACGGGTCGGCCGAGCGCTTCACCCAGCCGCGTTTCTCGAGGCGCCCAACGACTTGGGACAGGCGGGGGAGTCCCGCTTCCGTGAAGCCGGCCAGGTCACTCATCCGGCGCGTGCGCCCCGGGGCTTCGGAGAGGCCGGCAAGCACCATGTATTCAAAGTGGCTCAAGCCGGCGTCGCGTTGCAACTGGGCGTCGAGGGCAGAGGGAAGTCGCATCATCACGCCCACGAGCGCAAGCCAGGCCTGGCGCTCATCAGTGCTCAGCCAGCGCGGTTCCGCAGGGGTTTCCATGGCGCAATCATAGCGCAATTAACTTCACGCATGAACTTATATTTCACCTAAATCACTTGCATCGTGAACTAACCGCGAGTACGGTTAACTTCAATCTTCAAGTAAATTCAGGATCGGATGTGGCATGGACGTGGACACTCGGGTGACGGTGCGGAGTCAGGTGACCGTGCCATTGCGCTTTCCGGACGGCTTCCAGGCAACCGCAGAGGTGCTGACGTTCCATGGATTGGCGGACGGCAAGGAGCACCTCACGCTGGCCCTCGGCGACTGGGAACAGGCGGTGCTTGCTCCGGCGGCCAACGGAACAGGGCCGCTGGTACGCCTGCACAGCGAATGCATGACCGGAGACGTGTTCGGCAGCCAGCGCTGCGACTGCGGTCCCCAGCTGAGGGAAGCGGTGGAAAAGATCGCCGGCGCCGGCGGGCTCCTGCTCTACCTCCGCCAGGAGGGCCGCGGCATCGGCCTTTACTCAAAACTCGACGCCTACGCCCTGCAGGACGCAGGCCTTGATACCTACGAAGCCAACTTGGCCCTCGGGCACGGCGAAGATGAACGGGACTACACGGCCGCCGCGCAGATGCTGGGCGCACTCGGTGCCACCTCGGTCCGCCTGCTCACCAACAACCCGGACAAAGCCCGCCAGCTCAGTGGCCTCGGCATCGGCATCACTGAACAGGTCCCCACCGGAGTCCATCTGTCCCCGGCAAACCACCGCTACCTTGCCGCAAAGCGCGACCACACCGCCCACACGCTCGTCCTCCCGCCCGCTGCCTGAACCAGACAGGATCACGCATGATCACCTTCCCGGCTGACGTCGCCATGTACAGCACTGAACCGTCCGGCACAGTCCCCGGCCACAACGAGATGCTTGCGCGCGTCGACGCCCTGATTCCCCGCCTGCGGGCGCGCGCCGAGGAGACTGAGCGGATCCGCCGCATTCCGGAATCCACGATGGCGGAGCTGCGGGACATCGGAGTCTTCCAGTTGCTTGCGCCGAAAGCTCTCGGGGGATTCGGCTTCGGCGTGGCGACGTACGTCGAAGTGGTGCGCAGGCTTTCCCGGGGTTGCCCGTCCACCGCCTGGACCGTGGGGCACCTCATCGAGCACGTCTGGATGCTGGCCCGATGGCCTCACAAGATTCAGAACGAAGTCTTCGCTGGAGGGCCGGCCCCCTTGGCGGCCGCAACCGGTTCCCCGGCTGGTACGGCTGCCAAGGTTTCGGGCGGCTACTTGATCTCGGGCCGGTGGACGTTTGCCTCCGGTGTAATGCACTCAGAGTGGGCCCTGCTGGCCGTGCAGCACGGTGAGGTCCGTTTGCAGTGCCTGGTGCCCGTTTCTGACGTGGAACTGCTGGACGTGTGGCACACCGCTGGCCTGCGCGGGACGGGGAGCAATGACATTCTCGCGGACAAGCTGTTTGTGCCGGAGTATCGGACGCTGGACTGGGCACTTCTCAGTGCGGCCGACAACCCGGGCAGCCGCATCCATCCTGATCCGATCATCCGTACGCCGCTGGCCACGTTACTGAACATGGTGGCTCCGGCTGCCGCGCTGGGGGCCGCTGAGCACGCCGTCGAACTTTTCCGTCAACGAATGCTGGTGCGAAAGGTAAAGAACACAGCGGAGAACCGCCAAGCGGATTCACCGCTTGCGCAGGCCAGGTATTCGCAGGCTTACGGGCTCGTTGCCACCGCACGTTTGCAGTGGGGCGAAGCGATCCGCGTGGTCGCTGCCTCCTATGAGCGACAGCCGGCCACGATGACGGACGAAGAACGGGCGCAATACCGGCTGTCCCTCGCTCTTAGCGGCGAGGCGTCGGCAGAAGCCGTTCGTCTCGTCCTGGCGGGGTCAGGCGGCAGCGCGCACCGGCTTTCCCATCCGCTCCAGCGGATCCAACGTGATGTCAACGTCCTGCTCAACCACCCGACACTGACCATGGACCCCATCCTCGAACAGGCAGGTCGCGGCCTCCTGGGGCTCGGATTCACGATTCCGGCGTTCTGAGCGCAAAGAGCGGGCTGTTCAGTCTGCGTCGTCACGACCTAGAGATTTGTCATCCGCTCGGCGGCTTCGTTATAGCGCCCGCCAGCCACCTCGATTTTGGATGCGGCCTCCTCGATCTCCGCGAGTTCCCCGGCCGTCAGTTCGACGTCGGCAGAGCCGATGTTCTCCTCCAGCCGGTGAAGTTTCCGTGTGCCGGGGATCGGGACGATCCAGGGCTTGCGCGCCAGGAGCCAGGCCAGCGCGATCTGGCCGGGGGTGACGCCTTTGCGTTGGGCGATGCCAGCGAGCAGGCCGACGACGGCTTCGTTGTGCCGGAGCGCTTCGGGCGCGAACCGGGGGATGGTGCTGCGGATGTCATTGCCGGCGTCGAAAGTGGTTGCGGCGGTGATGGTGCCGGTAAGGAAGCCTTTGCCGAGCGGACTGTACGGCACGAAGCCGATCCCCAGTTCCTCGCACGCCGCCAGTACCTCCCGTTCGGGGCGCCGCCACCACAATGAGTACTCGCTCTGGACGGCCGTGACCGGCTGGACAGCATGGGCTCGGCGGATTGTCCCGGCGGCGGCTTCGGACATCCCGAAGTGCTTCACCTTGCCGGCTTCGATGAGCTCCTTGACCGCACCCGCGACGTCCTCGATGGGCACCTCCGGGTCGACGCGGTGCTGGTAGTAGAGGTCGATGGCTTCTACCCCCAGCCGCTCTAAGGAGCCCTCGACAACGCGCTTGATGACCTCGGGACGGCTGTCCACCCCGCCGCCGGGCTTGCGTTCGATCGGATCGATGTCCCATCCGAACTTCGTGGCGATCACAACCTTGCCTCGGTACGGCGCGAGCGCCTCGCCGACGAGTTCCTCGTTGGCGTAGGGACCGTAGATTTCGGCGGTGTCGAAGAACGTCACGCCGCGCTCGACGGCGGTTCGGATCAGGGAGATCATTTCCCGCCGGTCCGGCCTGTCGCTGTAACCGCCCGTCATGCTCATGCAGCCCAGCCCGATGGCGGAGACCTCCAGGCCGCTGGTACCTAAAGTGCGCTTATCCATTGCTCGTGCTCCTATCGCTGTGATGTCGCGGCCGGCGGCGGCCGAGTGCGGAGCCGCCCTATCAAGATCACCACCCCGGGCCCGGGCGCGGGAGTGCCTGCTGGTCCACGTACTGCCAGACCACCCTTCAGCAGCCTCCGCCGCGAAGGGTGTACTGGCAGGACCTCCCGCCGACGCGTCCCCGGGACTTAGCCTGAATGCATGGATAGTCAAAGCGATGTACGTGAATTCCTCCGGTCCCGCCGGGCCAAAGTGACTCCTGAGCAAGTTAACCTGATCGTGGGCACCAACCGGCGCGTGCCCGGCCTGCGCCGGGAAGAAGTCGCCACACTGGCCTCCGTCAGTGTGGACTACTACGCCCGGCTGGAGCGCGGGAACCTCACCGGGGTTTCGGACGAGGTTTTGGAAGCCATTGCCCACGCACTGCGGCTGGACGAAGCCGAAACCGCCCATCTCTTCGACCTGGCCCGGGCCGCACAGCAGCGGCCGGCCCGCCGTCGTCGTCCGGCGCCGCCGGAACAGGTGCGCCCCGGCCTGCAGCGGTTCCTGGACGCCGTCACGGGCGCCCCCGCCTGGATCCGCAACGATCGCATGGACTTCATTGCCTCCAACGCCCTTGGCCGTGCGCTCTACGCGCCGATTCTGGCTGATCCCGTGCGGCCCGCCAACAATGCCCGCTACGTGTTCCTCGACCCGAAGGCGCGCTCCTTTTACCCCCATTGGGAGCAGGTAGCGAGCGACGTCGTCGCCATCCTCCGCAGCTACGCCGGCCAGCGGCCGCACGACAAGAACCTCACCGACCTGATCGGGGAACTCGCCACCCGGAGTGACGAATTCCGCACGCGCTGGGCCGCCCACAACGTCCGGTTCCACCGCACCGGGGTGAAGCAGCTTCACCACCCGGTGGTGGGGGACCTTGAACTCACATACGAAGCCATGGAACTGCCGGCCAACCCGGGCTGGACCATGTTCGCCTACACTGCCGAACCCGGTTCTGCCAGTGACGAGCGCCTGAAGCTGCTCGCAAGCTGGGCCGCGACCACCACCAGCGAACAGCCCGTCCCCGCGTCAGAAAGGACGCCCTAGGGGCGCAGTAGGGGCAGGTTGACGCCAGGCGGGCTGCCACCTCTACTGGCCGGATCCCGGCAGGAACTGACGGTTCCTGATCCGTGACTCGCCGAACTGAATTGCCAGGGGTTCAATTTCCCAGGCTCCGCCGCCCCGCGTTTTCGGGCTGCCCACGGCGACGTGCGGTGTCCAGTGCGGGGACCGGAAGCCCAGGGCGCGCGAGCTGAGGATGAAGTCGTCCACACTGTCCACCAGCATTTCGTCCAGGAGTTCGTGGAGGGCCTGCACCAGGGAGACCTGATAGTCACGCACGTGCTCCGGGACAGTGACGTCCAGCCCGGACACGCTGCCGCCGCCCAGGGTGATCAGCCGTTCAGCGCTGCCGGAAAAGCCCTCCAGCACCGGCAGCCGCTGCACCCAGGCTGACGTGCTGCGGGCTGCAGCGGCAGCGCTCGTAACGCCCTTGGTCCATTCCGAGATGTCCCGGGCGAAATCGTCCATGACCCCGAGGTGCAGCAGGGTCAGGTGCAGTCCCCGCTGCCTGCGCAGCCCGCGGACGTAGCTGCCAAGTGCCTCGTAGTCCGAGGGGCCGGATCCGATGCGGAGCACCGGCGATTCGACCGTGATGCGGGGAATTGTTTCCATTCCGGCCCCTCCTGACCGCGCTGGCTATTGGCTCTGGTTGCCATTATCCGCCGAGGGGCGGCAACAGGCGCACGAGCCGGGTCACACTGCGAGCGAACGCAAGCCGTCCAGCAGGGGAGTCGTGTGCCGCCCGGCGAGCCGTGCGAGGTCGCCGGTGGTCAGGGCGAGGGCATCCTCCCGGATGTTCCCGTCCAGGGCGGCAAGGAAACCGGCGGTTGCCGGGTCGAGGCCTGCAGCCTCCAGTGCGCTGGCGTGCTCTGCCGAACTCACGGAGTCATAGCTGACGGCGCGCCCCAGGACGGTGGAGAAGGCTGACGCCAGCTCCTCATAGGTCCAGGCGTAGTCCCCGGACAGTTCGTAGACCCGGCCTTCATGCCCCGGGGTGGTCAGGACGGCGGCGATGGCAGCGGCGTAGTCCGCACGGGTGGCGCTCGCCACGCGCCCCTCGCCGGCACTCCCCAGGAGCGTTCCGGTCTCGCGCGCCGTGGCCAGCGCAGCAGCATAGTTCTCCGTGTACCACCCGTTGCGCAGGAAGGTGAACGGCAGGCCGCTGGCACGGATGTACTCCTCGGCCTTCACATGGTCCGGGGCAAGAATGATCGGCGTGCTGTCGGCCGCCAGCACGCTGGTGTACAAAATGTGGGCAACCTTGGCCCGCACGGCCGCATCGATGACGGCCTCATGCTGTGCTGTGCGGTTCTGGATATCGTTGCCGGAAATCAGCAGCAGGGTGTCACCTTCGCTCAACGCCGAGTCAACGCTGGCCGGATCGTTGTAGTCGACCGATGCGGTCCTGACGCCGAGTCCCGCCAGGTCCGCAAGCTGTTCGGCAGACCTGCCGCCGGCCACGATCTCCCCGGCCGGTACGCCGCGTTGCAGCAATTCCCCGACGACGAGCCGTCCCAGCTGGCCGGTGGCTCCCGCAATAACGATGGACATGTGATTCTCCTTGATTACCGGGCGCCCGGATCGGCGCCTTCCGTAATGGCCAACCTGCCTCGAAGGGGAACAATTCCGTCTCCCGATCACGCACTTTGAAGTGCAATAGGCACCTTCAGGTAAGCAATGGAGAAGGGTTTTGCCGGATCACCCGGTTTTCAGGAGCTGGACGGACAGCAGGTCTCCGGTGGTGCAATCCGGCTTCGCATGGACGGCGAAAACCAGCCGGCCGCCGTCGTGGAGCTGATCGGGGATGGCGAAGTCGCTAACGACTTCGTCGCCGTCCCGCCCGGACCTGACGGGGTCCGCCAGCGCCGATCCGTTGAGCCGAAGGTCGTGCCCGCGACCCTCGATGGCCCGGAACCGGACGCGCAGCAGGGCCGCCAGGCCGGCGGGATCCGTCAGGGTGTAGGAGAACCAGCCCGTTGCGCTGCGCCAGTGGATTCCCTCCCGGCCGGCGGCCCGGGTGGACTCGCCGGTGAAGGCGTGGTCTGCCTCGGGCTGCTGTTCCCCTGCCACCACGGCGTCGATGATTTCGCCCTGCGCGGCGGCCGCATCATCCAGTGCCAAAAGCTCCGCGAGACGCTCCCGGGCCGGGCCGGTGGGCCAGTAGACCGTGTACCGCTCGTCATGGATGCCGGCGAACGGTTCCAGCAGGACCGTGCGAACACTTCCATCGGCGTCCACCGCGGTGAGTTCCGCGATGATCGCAGACCGGTCGCGGAGCACAACGGCGTCCAGCGGTTCAGGTCCGGCCACCACCGGCGTGCCGGCCAGGGGAAGCAGCGTCCCCGAGGCGACGTGCCCCATCCGTTCGTCGGGAGCCTCAAAGCTCCCGACGCCGTCGTCCCCGGCCCGTGCAGCCAGCACCACCGGCCCGTACAGGAAAGACACCCACGGTGAGCCGTCCGGCAACAGTTCGGCGCGCAGCTCCATCTCCAGCCGGACGGTCACGACTGTAGTGCCTTCCCACAGGCGGCGGACGGAAACATAGGCGCTGTCGGACGTCCCGCCGTCGGGCCCTGGCGCGGCAGTCCCGACGTCGACAGGTGACCCGTCGACGTCGACCTCCATCTCCAGGGACCAGGCCGGTCGGCGCAGCCGGATGGTCGCCTCGGTGGGCGTAGCGGCGGTGATGCGCAGGGTGGCAACGCCGGAACGGGGAAATGCGGTCTCAAGCCGGACGGTGAGGCCCCGCTCTGCCCACGCCAGCTCGGAGGGTGCGTAGAGGTTGACGTACAGGGCGTCGCCGTCGTGGCTGTAGATCAGTTCGCCGTAGCCGGCGTGGTTTTCCAGGCCCGACCCGACGCAACACCACATCGATTCCTGGGTGCGGGAGTAGACGCGGTAGTGGGCCGGCCGCATGGGCGTGAAATAGACGAAGCCGCCACGCCCGGGGTGCTGGGAAGACAGGATGTGGTTGTAACTGGCGCGTTCATAGAAATCAATTGCCGCGGGATCGCCGGTGCGTTCGAAGCGGAGCCGGGCCAGCTTGAGCATGTTGTAGGTGTTGCAGGTTTCCGGACCCTGCGCGTCCTGGATCATGGGGGAGAAATCGGAAGAGGGGTGGAAGTGCTCCCGCACGCTGTTCCCGCCGATGGAGACCGTCCGGCGGGAGACCACGGTGTTCCAGAAGGAGTCGGCCGCTTCGTCGAACAGCGTCTCCCCAGTGGCGGCGGCGAGGCGTGCATAGCCGACCACTTTGGGGATCTGGGTGTTTGCGTGCAGGCCGTCCAGCTCGTCGCGGCCCTCCGTCAAGGGAACCAGCAGGGCGAGGTGGGAGAAGCGGCGTGCCTCCGCCCAATGGTCCGCGCGGCCGGTGATTCCGGCCAGGATGGCGAAGGCATCGTTCATCCCGCCGAATTCGGTGCGCAGGACCTCTTCGAACATGTGATCCGGGATGTGGCTGGAGATGCCGAGCCACCAGTCCGCAAGGGCCGTGGCGATGGTCAGGGCACGCCCGGAGGCCGCGTAGGTGTACGCATCCAGGAGCCCGGCAAACGTTTTGTGCAGGTTGTACAGCGGGACCCACCGACCGTTCAGGGTGAACAGGTCCGCGTCCACAGTCCCGCCCGCAAGTTCCGCTCCCAGGGCGCGTCCGCCGGGGGCTCCGCCTACGTAGCCGTCCCCGCCGGCAACCTGGCTGCGCCAGAACACCTCCACGAGGTGTTCGAGGCGGCCCAGCAGCCGGGGGTCGCCCGTGGCCGCATAGAGCTGGGCGCAGGCAGACAGATAGTGCCCGCCGATGTGCCCGCCCATGCCGTCGGATTCCCAGTTGCCGTAGGGCTGGGCAGCCGGCTCCAGGCCGGCCTCCAGAAGGTACGGGGCGCTCAGCCTGTCGGCGTCGAGCTCCAAAACGTAACGGATGCTGGCGTCCTGGGCCGTCTTGAAGTCACCGTCGAGGAGGCGAACCCTGTCCAGGGGAAAGGCTAACGTCGGGAGGACAGGGTTGTTAGCGCTAACAGAAAACATCCCTGAACAGTAGGTGGCGGAGACTTTTCCTGTCAATGGGACTGTGCGGGAGCTAGTGCCTGGCCGGCCGCTGAGCGAGGATGACTGCCTGGGGTGACTTCTCGCGGGGGCCGGGTTCACGTGACATCTGGGCGACCATGGTGAATCCGGCGTTGGTCAGGCGTTCGATGACGGTCGCGGGCGGGAAGAGCTGGGCGTCCAGGGATACGTCATGCCCGTAGGCGCGGGCGATATGTCGAGGGCCGTCGCCAACCTGGAAACTGATCATTGCATAGCCCCCGGGCCTGAGGACCCGGAAGAACTCGGCGAACACGCCCGGGAGATCGCCGGGGGCCAGATGGATGACGGAGTACCAGGCGAAAACTCCGCCCAAGTGCATATCCGGATAGGGAAGGGCCCTGAGCTCAGCCACTTCGAAGCGGAGGCCGGGATTCGTCCGCCGGGCCACCTCAACCATTCCGGCGGAGACGTCGATTCCTGACACGTCGACTCCCAGGCGGGACAGCAACCCGGTCATCCGGCCCGCGCCGCAGCCCGCGTCAAGCACGGGCCCGGCATTTTCTTCCTTCACGTAACCGGCGAAAGCCTCGATCATCCCGCGGTCCGCCGGTGCCTCGAAACTGGCATCAGGCAGCAATCTCGCATAGCTCTCCGCGACCGTGTCGTAGGCCGACCGGACGTTGGCGAGGCGATCATCAACATGCATCCGGCAAGGCTACCGCGGGGTGCCGAGTTCAGTCCCCGCCGGCGCTGGGATGCGGACGATCGCCGGGCGCCGGGGCGGGGGCGCGCAGTCCTTGTTGGACTATTTGGACCTGCTGAGCGTAGTGAGTCTGCGGACGGAAGACCTCGTCAGCAATGCCCAACATGCCGCCTGTAGCACCGCGCCACACACCGCTGCGCCGGTTCCGCCGCGAAACCCAATACCAGAGGCAGGCAATCAGAGCCGGAAAACCCAGCACGACCACCAGCACAATGAGCAGATCCATGATGCAACTCTAGCCCGCGGGCTAATGATCATTCCGTAAGGTTGATTTCAGTCGAGAAATTGGGGGAAGGACCACGACGTAGCCATACACCTAATAGCAGCTGGAATGGAAGTATGCGGGGATTCCAATAACGGCAGCAATTTACGCCAATCCAGCCCTAGCCCAGATACATGCGGGCCAGTGCCTCTTTGGCGGAGCCTTTCAACGTCGATGGGTGCACGGCATCATGGGGAAGCGTTGCCGTGCTTGCGGCCCAGACGGCGTCCCAGAAGGCGTCCTCTCCCAGGTCCGTGTTCGGCGGCCGACGGATAAACCAGTCGTAGCCCCGGGGCCTGGGAGGAAGTTCGGCAGCGGCGAGGTACGAATCGATGTCGTCATCAATCGATTCCAGATCAGCTTCAGTCAGGACGAACGGTTCCAATTGTGCGCTCCCGGTCTGGAACCGATGTACGACCGTGCCCAACCGATCGCCGGCAGCCGCGCGGACGCGTACAAAGTTGCCCTGCCCTGCCGCCCACACGACCAATGCGCCCCACCCGTTCTCCGTGGCGAGGATCCAGCCGGCGGGGGCTTCGCCAAGTTCAGCGGATGCCCAGGGATCGTTGTTCATGCCCGATACTCTATTGCCTCGAAACTGACCACAGCCCACTCATCACCGGATTGAGAGTTCCCCATGCCCTGTAATGTCCGTGACGGCCCAAAAGGTTACACCTGTCCGGAGCCGTGGTTCGGTAGCGTCGTCAACTAAGGCTCGTGACATACAAGTTCCATTAGGTGGAAATAGTTTTGAACGAGGGTTGGATCCGGAGCTTCCAGGCGTCGAATGGCGACTCGAACCACGTCTACCGCGGTTTTGCTGGTGACCCGGACCAAGGGGTAATCCTCTTGGATCACCTGCCAGTGGGCTCCGGGAACGGTGTGAGTGAGCACGTCGCCGTAAAACATGCCAATGGGTCAGACAAATGCCGAGAGGGTGGCTTTGTGGTTGATGGAATCAATGAGGTCATCGATCGCAGCCAGGCCGTCGACAGACCGCGGCAACTGCATTCCGTTGGATCGGAAGTGCGCGATCAGCTCGTCATAGCCGCCGACATTTGTTGGCGGAGGGCTGGACTGTCGCCGGTCCACGGGCCGGTATTCAGCGCATCTCCTGGGCATTCCCCGGGGCAGCATTTGCAGCGGCTCGGCGGAATCCTCCGCATCGCTCATGTCGACAGACTACGCCGGGAATTTTCAGACGGGCAGAAATTGGAGTGGCCCCAGTACGTCTCGTTTCAATTCAATCTCTCGTCCATGTCGAGCAGGTCTGAAGAAGCAACCACCGCGGCCGCTACCTAGCATTAGGGTGTTCGCATCAGTCTCCTAGGTAAGGAACCCGCAATGAAGGACACGGAAAATTCAGGCACAGGCACCAAGACGTACGGCGGATTCGAGGACGACGAACTGGCCGCGATGAAGGAACGCGCACAGGAACTCAAGAAGGCGGCCCGCCGCGGACCGCGCGGCGCCAAAGCTGACGGGGAGAGCGAGGTTCTCGAGAAGATCGCCGAGATGCCCGAATCCGACCGCCTCATTGCCGAACGGCTTCATGCCCTCGTCAAGGCCAATGCACCGGAGCTCACGCCGAAAACCTGGTACGGGATGCCCGCCTACGCCAAGGACGGAAAGGTGGTCTGCTTCTTCCAAAGCTCGCAAAAATTCAAGACACGGTACTCAACGCTCGGCTTCAACGACTCGGCGAATCTCGACGACGGCACCATGTGGCCGGCCGCCTATGCCCTTACGGAGCTGACCGCCGCCGATGAGGAAAGAATCAGTGCGCTCCTGAAGAAGGCCGTCAGCTGAGGTCTGCATTCACCATTGACGGGCTATTAGCCGTCGCATCCCTCTGGGAGGCCCGCGTGTGCCAGACCGGAAGCAACCCCAAACGGGCGGTGACTCCATGTCCCCTTGCGGCGACTGGCCCGAGGTTGCGCCGCCGCCTGTGACGGCATACGCAAGCGTGGCCATGGCAAATAAGTCTGCCGGGACGGCCGGCAGAGCTGCCAGCGAGCAGAAGACTGTGGCCAGAACTACAGGCAGGCGCGCTCCAGCGGGAGCCGAGTTCCGCCGTCCACCTGATCCCCTTCGGCGACGAGGAATACATCGATCGGGTCCTCGTGTTCGTGGACGAATCCGTTGCGTTCGTAGAGGCGTCTCGCCGGGCTGCCTTGCAGGACGTTGAGTCGGAAAGGCCGGTGATCCCGCTTCGTCATCATTACATGGCGCAGGACCGCGCTGCCCAGGCCCTCGCCTTGGTACTCAGGGGCCAGGTAGAAGTGTTCGATCCATTGCTCATCGGGTTCGGGGCGTACCGCAATGACGCCCGCCTTGGGCGCAAAGACCGGACGGGAGGCATGCCGCTATTGAAGCACAATGGAGGCGTGACTTCTTCGTTCCCCCCTCCGGCCGCCGCACGCCCCATCGGACCCTTCGACTTGGGTGTCATCGGCGCGGGCCTGGCGTTTGCCGAGTCGCTGGGGAAGCTGACCGACGCCCTGTGCGCGGGAGGCATTGCCGGGACCGCCGTAGTCCAGGCACCTCCGGGCACGGGCAAGACCACCCTGGTTCCGCCGTTGCTCGCCAACATCGCCGCCGCCAACATTGCCGCCGCCAACATTGCCGCCTCGGCGGTTGCGCCAGGTAAAACGGGGGTCCGCGGTCCGCGCGTCGTCGTGACCCAGCCCCGCCGCGTCGCCGCCCGCTCGGCCGCGCGCCGCCTGGCTACCCTGGACGGGAGCCGCCTCGGGGACCGCATCGGCTACACAGTCCGCGGTGAACGGGTCAGCGGTGCCGGCACCATGATCGAGTTCGTCACGCCCGGCATCCTGCTGCAGCGGCTCCTCGCGGATCCGGGACTGGAGACCGTGGACGCCGTGATCCTCGACGAGGTCCACGAACGCGGGCTCGAGACCGACCTGCTCCTCGGCATGCTCGCGGAGGTGCGCGAGCTGCGTGGCGACCTCACGCTCGTCGCCATGTCCGCAACGCTGGACGCACCCCGCTTCGCCGCCCTGATCGGCTCAAGGCAAGGCGGGAACCACGACGACGGCGGGCCGGCGCCCGTCGTCGACTGTCCGTCCGCGCTGTACCCCCTGGAAACGGAGTGGGCTCCGGCAGCGGCAGCGCGGTTGGATACCCGGGGAGTGACGCGGGGGTTCCTTGACCACGTGGCGGACACGGCTGCGGCGTCACACGCAGCGGCGCTTGCCGCGGACGCAGGCGTGGACGCCCTGGTGTTCGTTCCCGGGGCATGGGAAGTTTCGCACGTCGCCGCCCGCCTGCGGAGCCGGGTGGCCGCCGAAGTACTGGAGCTGCACGGCCAGGCAAGCCCGGCCGAACAGGACCGTGCCGTCTCCGGGCGGGAGCCCGGCGGACGTCCCCGGATTATCGTTTCCACCGCGCTCGCTGAATCCTCCCTGACCGTCCCGGGAGTCCGCTTGGTGGTTGACTCCGGCCTGTCCCGGGAGCCGCGCCGCGACACGAACCGTGGCATGTCCGGCCTGGTCACTGTGTCCTGCTCCCGGGCCTCCGCCAAACAGCGTGCCGGACGGGCCGCCCGCCAGGGTCCGGGCAGGGTGGTCCGTTGCTACGACCAAAAGAGCTTCGGTGCAGCCCCGGCCCACCAGACACCGGAAATCGCGGTGGCTGACCTTACCGGCGCGGCACTGGTCCTTGCCTGCTGGGGATCGCCCGGCGGCCGTGGTCTGTCCCTTCCCGACGCTCCGCCGGCGGCGGCGATAAATGAGGCCGTCGAAGTTCTCCGCGAGCTGGGTGCCGTCGGACCGGACGGCCTCGCCACGGATTTGGGTAAGACCCTGGCCAGGATCCCCGCCGACCCCAGGCTGGCCCGAGCCCTCCTGGACGGCGCCGCAACCGTCGGCCACCGAACGGCGGCGGAGACGGTCGCGGTCGTGTCCGGTGACCAGCGCGCTCCCGGCGCCGACCTGACGCGCCTGCTGGCCACGCTGCGTTCGGGCAAGGACCCGGCGGCCCGGCGCTGGAAGGAGGACGTCCGGCGGATGGAGGCGATCGTCCGCAAGGAGGATGCCGCCGTCGAACGTTCCCAAACCGTTCCGCCGGTGACCGCCGCGGAGTCCGTCGGGTTCGTCGTCGGCCTGGCGTTTCCCGACCGCGTGGCGCGCCGCGTTCCCGGCGCAGGGGCGCAGTACCTGCTGACCTCAGGCACCAGGGCCGGCCTTCCGGCCGGCAGCCCGTTGGCCGGGCACGAATGGCTGGCAGTCGCGGAGGTCGCCCGCGCGGAAGGCCGGGATGCTGCCGGGACCGGCGCCGTCATCCGGTCCGCGGCGCCGCTGACCGCTGATACGGCCGAGGCCGCAGCCCGGCACCTGCTGAGCGACGCTGTGGAAGCCGGTTTCACCCAGGGACGGGTCACGGCCCGCCGGGAACGCCGGCTCGGCGCCATCATGCTCGCTTCGACGCCGGTGCGGCCGTCGGCCGCGGAGGGACGGGCAGCCGTGGCCAGGGCGCTGGCCAAGGAAGGGCTGGGAACCATTGGATGGTCGACGGCGGCGGACGCCTTGCGCCGCCGTCTCGCGCTGCTGCACCGGGAACTGGGCGATCCGTGGCCGGACGTTTCCGAGGCGGCGCTGTTGTCGCGACTTGACGACTGGCTGGCTCCTGAGCTCGAAGCGCTTGCCGGCGGGGCTGCCACGGCCGGCGTCGACCTCACCGATCCGCTGCGCCGGCTGCTTCCGTGGCCGGACGCTGCCCGGCTGGGGGAGCTGGCACCGGAGGCGCTGGAGGTGCCGAGCGGCTCGCGGGTCAGGATCGACTACCCGGACGCGGAGCACGACGACGGCCGGCCGGTCGTGGCGGTCAAACTTCAGGAGTGCTTCGGCTGGGCCGACACACCGCGGTTGGCAGGCGGCAGGGTCCCGGTCCTGTTCCATCTCCTGTCGCCGGCGAGGCGACCGCTTGCGGTCACGGATGACCTCGCCTCCTTCTGGTCCGGACCCTACGCGCAGGTGCGGGCCGAGATGCGTGGCCGCTACCCGAAGCATCCCTGGCCGGAGGACCCGTGGACTGCGCCGGCGACTGCGCGGACCAAGAGCCGGATGTAGGGCGCTCATCGGGCTACGTCGGTGGGGGACTATTTCCCCGGCCAGTGCCAACGGAACACGAAGCATACCGTTACTTGAGGGATCCAGCAGCGCACCGTGTCGCGGTACTGCTGGAATTCTTTGCCGAACCGTTTCTTTAGGTCAGACTCCTCGAGCGGCCTGACGACGGAGTTCCACACCAGCGAGCCCAGGACCGCGTAGGCGACAACGAGCCAGGACTGCAGGATGAAGCCCACTGCGGTGCCCTGGACAATGCCAGAGACCGCCATTGGATTACGAATCCAGCGATACGGACCTGCGATGACCAGACGGTTGGGCATCGCCGATGGCAACGGGGTGCCATCTCCCTGCGTCGACATCACTACTGCTGACGAGATGCCAAGAGCGCTGGCAAGTACGAGAAGTGCGACACCGACAGGACCAGCAAACGATGGAAACGGGAGCGCCACCGCCCAGCGCTGTTCGAGAACCGCTATGGCCAACGGAATCACCGCCAGGAAGAGCCCCCAGAAGAGGACGATTTGCCCGAATGTTGAAGCCACGTGGGTCGCAGCGGTCGAGCGGTTGGCGGGACGGAAGGCGAACGGACCGCGGATGATCCACGCGGTCGGTACACGCCCCAGCAAGACGAGGCAGAGGGAGATCAGCGAGCCTGCGGTGGCAGCACCCATGCTTAGTACGCCCCAGCCCGCTTCGGTTGTGATGGTGGCGTATACCGCCAGTGCGATAGCGACAGCGCCGGTCCAACCTGTACTCACGACCGCGGCAGCCTTAACGCCGAATGCTGCCCCGGCCGAAGCCATGACGAACAGTGGAATATCGAAGACCGCGACTGCGGCCGGGTCGAGATCACCCAGGGTCGCCTGGTGCACCACGGGCGACAAGAAAACCGCGGTCCACCAGGCGAAACCGGCAATCGCCTGCATGGCGAAATATGGGCGACCCCACCGAACCAACCCCGTCGCCGATTCAACCCCAAACATCAGCAGTCCCCGTTGGCTTGTCGATGGAATTCTTCGATCTGTCACTTCCCAGTTCCAGGACTGGCCCTGTTTATGTCGAAGACAATGTTGGCCTCAGCCTACCGAATTCGACCATTCATGCCGCTCATTCGGGCACTGCAGTTTCTTGTGCGCCAAAGTCATTGACCGGCGATACTTAGCGATATATCGTTAAGTATCGCCGATGGTCGGCGATAGCAGTACCCGAAAGGACGATGCCACCATGAAAGGCATTCACGACAAATTTGCAGACAACGGCCCCGAGCGGGGACGATTCGAGCGCGGCCGGAGCCGCCGAGGACCCCACGGCCACGGCGGCGGTGGGTTCGGACGCGGCTTTGGGGCGGGGTTCGGGCCGGGCTTCGGGCCGGGATTCGGGCCCGGTTTTGGCCCCGGCGGCCCGCGCCGCGCCAACAGGGGCGACGTTCGCGCCGCCATTCTTTCCCTGCTCGCCGAAGCCCCATCCAACGGGTACGGGCTGATCAGGACAATCGCGGAAAAAACCTCCGGGGCCTGGCGTCCCAGCCCGGGGTCCGTTTACCCGACCCTCCAGCAGCTCGTCGACGAGGACCTCATCACACCGGTTGGTGAGGGCAAGCGCACCGAGTTCACGCTCACCGATGCCGGCAAAGCGTACGTGGCCGAACACGCCGAGGAGCTAGGCAACGCCTGGAACACCGATCCCGAGGGCGCGGTGCCGGTGTTTCATCAGAGCGTGGGAAAGCTCATGGGCGTCATCCATCAGTTCAGGGTCGCGGCCACCGACGAACAGCGCCTGGCTGCCGTCGAAAAGATCGATGAAGCCCGCCGCGCGCTGTACCTCATCCTGGCGGAGTGACCGCGGAGGGAAGGTGCAGAAAGCCCGAAGTGGCCATGTGAGGTAACTGATACACGCCTGAAACGTTCTGTCGTGGCGGCGAAACATTGCCCAGTTACGCTCATTCCTATCTGGACATCGGAGTCCACGCAGCGAACGAAAGGACACACCATGATGACGCTTTTGAGCGCTATGACACTCTCCCTTCACGCAGGCTGGAAGGACAAGGACCCTCACCTCGGCGGGGCCGGCTCCATGGGTGCCTTCCCTAGCGGCCAGCTCTCATCCACTCCCTGGGAAGGGTGGTGGCACGACGAACCCTAGCCGTCCGGTCAAGGGCGACACGTCTTCCTCTTGAAGTTCGGCAGCCTCAGGGTGTCGAATCGTCTTACAGAGGCCGCTTGGCGGCTCACGACTAAGACGCCTGGAGTTGCTCATGTCGGTAAAAGGCACAAATGGCCGGGCCAAGAGCCCGGCCCGCGGCACCTCTGATTCCCGGCGGGCCGACACCGCCGCCGGGGCTCCTGCCGATGCACCGGAGAAAGTCCGCAATGTTGTTCTCGTAGGCCACTCCGGTGCGGGAAAGACCATGCTGCTGGAAGCACTGCTGGCAGCAACCGGCGTCATCTCACGGAAAGGTTCGATCGAGGACGGCACCACTGTCAGCGACGCCGAGCCCTCCGAGGTGCACCAACAGCGCTCGGTGGTGCTCTCCGTAGCTCCACTGGTGGTGGAGGGCATCAAGGTCAACCTTCTCGACACACCCGGCTACGGCGACTTCACCGGTGAACTCCGGGCGGGACTTAGGGGCGCGGACGCGGCCCTGTTCGTAGTCTCGGCCATCGACGACATCGATGCTGCCACCACGGCACTCTGGGCTGAATGCGACCAGGTAGGGATGCCCCGGGCGGTGGTAGTCAGCCGGCTGGACCACCCGCGCGCGAATTTCGAGGCGGCCGTGGCCGCCTGCCAGCGCGCGTTCGGAGACTCGGTGGTGCCGGCCTATCTCCCCGTGCGCACCGGTGACGCCACCACCGGGCTGCTGGGGCTGCTTTCGCAAACAGTTTCGGACTATTCCGCCGGCTCCCCGACGCCAAACGTGCGGCCGGCCGGCACGGATGAACTCGCTGCCGCTGCCGCTGACGCCGCACGCGGCACGCTCATCGAGGGGATCATCTCGGAGAGCGAGGACGAGACCCTGATGGACCGTTACCTCGGCGGCGAGGAGATCGACGTCGACGCCCTGGTCCGCGATCTGGAGACTGCCGTCGCCCGCGGCACTTTTTTCCCCGTGCTGGCCTCCTCCGCCGAGACGGGCCTGGGCATGGCTGAACTCCTGGAAATGCTGACCCGCGCATTTCCCTCTCCGCTAGAGCGCAGCCTGCCGCAGGTGACCAGTCTTTCAGGTGTACCGGCAGCCCCGCTGGCCTGCGATCCTGCGGGTCCGCTGGCCGGCGAGGTGGTGCGGACCACCATCGACCCGTTCCTGGGCCGAGTCTGCCTGGTGCGGGTCTTCTCCGGCACGCTGCGGGAGGATTCGGCCGTGCACGTCAGCGGGAGGGGGCTGTCCGAACGCGGCCACGAGGACCACGACAGCGACGAACGCCTCACGCACCTCTACTCCCCGGTGGGGTCCAGCCTGAGGCCGGTTCCGTATTGCGTGGCGGGGGACATCTGCGCCATCGCCAAGCTGGCCAGCGCAGAGACGGGCGATACCGTGTCCGCCAAGGAAACACCGCTGCTGGTGGTTTCGTGGGACATGCCGGAGCCGCTGATGCCCTTGGCCGTCGAGGCAGCCTCGCGCAGTGATGAGGACGCCCTCGCCAAGAGCCTGGGAAAGGTGGCAGCCGGTGATCCGACGCTGCGCGTGGAACGGAACTCCGAAACCCACCAGCTGATCCTGTGGTGCATGGGCGAAGCCCACGGCGAAGTTGTGCTGGACAGGCTGCGGGACCAAGGGGTCAAGCTGCAGACCGTGGCCGTGATTACCCCGTTGCGGGAGACGTTCGTGGCACCCGCGTCGGGCCACGGCCGGCACGTTAAGCAGTCCGGCGGCCACGGACAGTACGCCATCTGCGACATCGACGTCGAGCCCCTCGACCGAGGTGCGGGCTTCGAATTTGTTGACAAGACGGTGGGCGGGGTCATCCCGGGGCAATACATCGGTTCCGTGGAGAAGGGCGTCCGGGCCCAAATGCAGAAGGGCGTGTCAGCAGGGTTCCCGGTGGTGGACATCCGTGTGACGCTGACCGGCGGCAAGGCGCACAGCGTGGACTCCTCCGATGCGGCTTTCCAGGCGGCCGGGGCCCTGGCGCTGCGTGAAGCCGCCGCCGCGGGCCGGATCCAGCTCCTCGAACCCGTCCTGGCGGTGACCATCAGCGTCTCTGACGATTACGTGGGTGCGGTGATGAGCGATCTGTCCTCCCGGCGCGGGCGGCTGACGGGAACCGACTCGGCCGACGGCAGCGGCACTGAGATCAGCGCAGAGATACCGGAGCAGGAACTGCTGCGCTACGCGGTGGAACTCCGGGCGCTGACGGCGGGCACCGGCCGCTTCCGGCGCACCTACCTGCGCCACGAGCCGCTGCCTCCGAACATGGCCCACACGGCGCCGCGGCCATGAGCTGCTCGCCAGGCGTTCGCTAGTCCAGGCGTTTCCTAGCCCTGAGGGCTCGCAGCCTGCGAGCGCAGGTAGGCCGCGACCGGCGCTGCCGCGGACGCACCGATCTCGTCGGCGCTGCGCTTTTTGCCGGCGACCGCAAATGAGTGGTCGCCGCCGTCGTACCAGTGAAGGGTGGCAGTGGGCCCGATCCGGGCAACCACACCCTCCAGTAGTTCAGGCGTGGCAAACGTGTCCCGCGTCCCCTGCAGGAACAGCATCGGCAGGGTCAGGCCGTACAGGTGCTCATCACGCAGTTTTTCCGGTTTGCCCGGGGGATGCAGCGGGTACCCCAGGTAGACGAGCCCGGCCGCCGGCATCCCTTCGGCAACGGCCATCGAGGCCATGCGTCCGCCGAAGGACTTGCCCGCCGCCCACACCGGCCCGTTGTCGGAGTGCGCGGCCGCCCTGGCTGAGGCTTCCTCCATGGCTGCGCGCCACGTGGCTATCGCCAGGGGCGGTCTGTCCGGGAACTTCCGTCCGGCCTCGCGGTAGGGAAAGTTGAAGCGCAGGGTGGCCACGCCGTCGTCGTTCAACGCCCGCGTGAAGCCCCCCATGAAGGGGTGCTGCATGCCGGCGCCGGCACCGTGGGCAAGGACGAGCGTGGCGAACGGGTTGTCCGGCCGGGCGTAGAGGCCGGAGACCTGGACATCGCCGACACTGATGGTTACAGGGGACTCGGGTACGGGCATGAGTCAATGATGCCGGATCTCCACGCACAGCCGGCACACAGACGGCCGAAAGTTCCCGGCTAGCAACCGGCGGGAGAGTGGTTTCATCAGCCCAACCCCGCATGAGGAGACCAGTATGATTCCGGGAACCGCATTATCCGGCATGGCCCTGCAGGCAGACAGCACGCGATTGGACGGAATCGCCCTATGGGTGGTCGGCGTCATGGAAGCGGTCGGCGCACCGGGAGCCGGACTGGTGGTGGCGCTGGAGAACCTCTTCCCTCCGATCCCCAGCGAAGTGGACCTGCCGCTGGCAGGCTTCACAGCCAGCCAAGGCGGCTTTAGCCTGGCGGAGGCAATTTTCTGGACTACCGCCGGCTCGCTGCTGGGTGCCTACGTGCTCTACGTCCTGGGTGGCTGGCTGGGCCGCGACAGGACCCGGGCGGTCGTTGGCAGGCTTCCGTTCGTGGCCGTTGATGACGTGGACCGGGTGGAGGCATGGTTCCTGCGCCACGGCTACAAGGCCGTCTTCCTGGGCAGGATGGTGCCCGTGTTCAGGAGCCTGGTGTCCATCCCGGCCGGTGTCGCGCGCATGCCGCTCCTGCCCTTCCTGGGGCTCTCCGTGGCGGGCAGCCTCATCTGGGACACCTAGACAGCACCCTTCACCCGCAGCCAGGCGAACTCCTGCGGCTTGAGCACAAACCCTTCGCCGATGCGTACCGGCTTGCCGGTCAGGATGTTTACCGCCTCGGCAGCGAATCCAGAGAGAGTCTCCGCGGTGACTGTTTGGTCTTCGTCGCTGAAATTGGCCAGGGCGAGAATATGCGTGTTGGTTCCGGGCCGTTGGTAGCCCAACACAGCCCGGTTCTTCGTGTCGAAATGGACCAGTCTGGTCCCGGCGAATTCGGGAGTTCGGGACCGTGCGGCGATCATGTACCGCAGCCCTTCAAAGACGGCTCCTTCAGGAATCGACTGATCGTGACGGTTCGCGTAACGGTCGTCGGGGTAGTGCGGCCGGTGCACCCATCGGCTGTCCGCGCCGTGGCCTTCCTCGAGGGCGTACCCGTAGTCGTTGACCTGCGCCACTTCGTCGCCCAGGTAGAGCAGCGGGACCCCGCCGGTGCTGAAGGCAACCGAGTGGGCGAGAAGGATCCTGCGGACTGACTCGACAGAACCGTCCTCCAGTCCGCAGAGCGACGCCGTCGTGCCTGAAATCCGGCAGTCACCCGTCCGCGGATTGTCCTGGAACGGAACGCCGCGGGCGAAGCTGCCCGGGAAGCGGTTGACGTAGAAGGAATTGAGGAAGCGGCGGTGGTCGAAGCCGTTGATGCCCAGCTCCGCGGCGTCCTCGTCAGCAAATGTCCAGCCAATGTCGTCGTGGCTCCGCACGTAGTTCACCCAGGCAGTGCCTGCCGGAAGGTTGTGCCGACGCTCCAGTGCCTGCGACAGCAGGGACACGTCACGGGTGGCCATGGGCTCCCAGATCAGTGCCATCTGCAGCGGGTTGTACGAAAGCTGGCACTCTGCCGGATCGATGTACAGGGCAACGTCGTCCGGGTGGACGATCGCCTCGGACTTGAAGAGCAGCGACGGCGCGGCAAGCCGGCAGACGGCGTTGAAGGCCTGCAGCAGGGTGTGGGCCTCCGGGAGGTTCTCACACGGCGTTCCGAGCTGCTTCCAGATGAAGGCGACGGCGTCCATCCGAAGGATCTCCACCCCCTGGTTGGCCAGGAAGAGCATCTCTCCGGCCATGGCCCTGAAGACGTCCGGGTTGGAGTAGTTCAGGTCCCACTGGAAACTGTGGAACGTGGCCCAGACCCACCGTCCGTCAGGGAGTTGCACGAACGAACCGGTGTGGTCGTCCGGGAAGATCTCGCGCACGTGTTGTTCGAAGGCGTCCGGCATGGTCCGGTCCGGGTAGAGCCAGTAGTAGTCACTGAACTCGGGGTCGCCTTCGGCAGCACGCCTGGCCCAGTCATGCTCATCCGAGGTGTGGTTGAAAATGAAGTCCACCACCAGGCTAATGCCGTTGTCCCGCAACTCGGCAGCCAGCTCGCGCAGCTGTTCCATGGTGCCGAGTTTCGGGTTCACGTCACGGTAGCTGGAGACCGCATAACCGCCGTCGGAATGCGGTTCGGGTGCCAGGAACAGGGGCATGAGGTGCAAATAGGTGAGGCCGAGCTCTTTGAAATAGGGGATCCGGGCACGGACTCCTTGAAGATCCCCCGCATACCGGTCCACGTAGCAGACGCCGCCCAGCATGCTGTTTGACCGGAACCAGCCGGTGTTGTGCTCCCGTTCCGCATCCAATGCCTTCAGGTCCGCCGGGCGCTCGTTCCAGGAGCGGGCAGTCTGGAGGACAAGCGCAGTCAGCTGGTCCTGGAAGTCCGGGCGTGAGCCGTACAGGGAATGGAATAGCCGGTACAGGGCGGGGAATTGGCGGTCGAAGCGCTGCTGGAATTCGGCGTTGTCCCGCCCCCGCGGCATAAGACCCGGCTGGGCGCCCAGGGCACTCAGTGCATGCTGCCTCGCTGCCTGCTCCACACCAGCGGCTTCAACCATGGAACGGGTCTCCTTCGACGTTTTGCCGGGAGCCGTGCGGCGTCCGGTCCGTTCACATCCTTACAGACGGGCCGGTACGTGCCCAGTGAAAAGGAACGTGCTTCTTCGTTTCGAACTCCAACTGCTGACGCCGCGCACCGGGCGGGGTAGGTTGTCCCCATGGCGAGCGAAGCGACCACCCTGACCGTTGACGGGCCGAACGGCCCCCGCGACATGCGCATTTCGAGTCCCAGCCGTGTCCTCTGGCCGGATCTCGGCCTGACCAAGCTGGACCTTGCGCGCTACCTGGCCGAAGTGGGGGAGGCCTTCGTTGCGGCGAACGGCGACCGGCCGCTGGCGTTGCAGCGGTTTTCGGACAACGTGGACGGCGAGCAGTTCTTCTCCAAAAATCCGCCAAAGGGAACACCGGACTTTATTCGGACGGTGAAGGTGGTCTTTCCGAGTGCGCGCTCGCATCCCATGCTGGTCCTGGACGAACCGGCCGCTGCCGTCTGGGCCGCCCAGATGAACACCGTGGTGTTCCACCCCTGGCCATCGCGGGCCGGAAACACGGACAACCCCGACCAGCTGCGGATCGACCTGGACCCCCAGCCGGGAACGGACTTCGACGACGCGATCCCCGCAGCCCTGGAGCTGAAGGACGTGCTCGCAGAAGCAGGCCTCACCACGTTCATCAAGACCTCGGGCAACCGCGGACTGCACGTTTACGCGCCGGTGGAGCCGACGCACGAATTCCTGGACGTGCGCCACGCCGTCATAGCAGCCGCCCGTGAACTGGAGCGGCGGATGCCGGACAAGGTCACCTCGGCGTGGTGGAAGGAAGAACGCGGCGAGCGGGTGTTTGTGGACTTCAACCAGGCCAACCGCGACCGCACCATTGCCGGCGCCTACAGCCCCCGCGCCCTGGCGCACGCCCCCGTCTCGTGCCCCATCACCTGGGACGAACTGGGCAACGCCGACCCGAAGAACTTCACCATCCTCACCGTCCCGGAACGGCTGAAGTCCGTCGGGGACCCCTGGGCGGACATGAACGCCAACCCGGGAAAAATCGACGTCCTGCTCGAATGGTGGGAGCGCGACGTCGGCTCAGGGCTCGGGGAACTGCCGTTCCCGCCCGACTACCCGAAGATGCCCGGCGAACCGCCGCGCGTGCAGCCCAGCCGCGCGCGCAAGAAGGACTGACGCAACAAGGGACTGAGGTGAGCCAGCGCCCGTCCGGACGCCTGGCACCAAACGGCGACTACTCGAACCGGGACGGATCGCCCATGCCGCGCCGCACCACTTCCGCCGAACCTCCCGAGAAGTCGATGACCGTCGTCGGCTCCGCCCCGCAGTCACCGGAATCAACCACGGCGTCCACCACGTGGTCCAGCCGTTCCTTGATTTCCCAGCCCTGGGTCAGCGGATCTTCCTCCTCGGGCAGCAGCAGCGTGCTGGAGAGCAGCGGCTCGCCCAGTTCGGCCAGCAGCGCCTGGACCACGGCGTTGTCCGGGATGCGCACGCCCACGGTCTTCTTCTTCGGGTGCAGCAGGCGCTTGGGCACCTCCTTCGTGGCAGGAAGGATGAACGTGTAGCTGCCCGGCGTCACCGCCTTGATGCTCCGGAACACGTCGTTGTCGATCTGCACGAACTGGCCCAGCTGGGCAAAATCCTTGCAGACCAGGGTGAAGTGGTGTTTGCTGTCCAGCTGCCGGATGACGCGGATGCGGTCAAGCGCCTCACGGTTGCCCAGCTGCGCGCCGAGGGCGTAGCAGGAGTCGGTGGGGTAGGCGATCAGCCCACCTGACCGCACCAGGTCCACTATCTGGCCCACCGCGCGAGGTTGGGGATCATCGGGGTGCACGTCAAAATATCTCGCCATGCCCTGAGCTTATGGCCCGGCAGGGAAATGTGCACTTGCCGACGCGGGCCGCCCCTATGCAGCCCCGCACGACTGGGGCAACATATGAAGTGTTCCAAGCCCGGGTGGCCACCTGCTCCACAGGCGGTCCGGGTATCGACCGGTACGAGAGGACACCTGAATATGACCACGAGACTCAACCCCTACCTGGGCTTCAAGGACAACGCGCGGGAGGCCATGAACTTTTACCAGTCCGTATTTGGAGGCGAACTGGCACTGAGTACCTTCGGTGAGTTCCAAGCCAGCCAGGACGCGTCCGAGCAGGAGAAGATCATGCACGGCATGCTGACGTCCGAATCCGGCCTGGTCCTCATGGGGGCCGATACGCCCAACGGCATGAGCTACACGCCGGGCGACAACTACTCCGTTTCCCTCAGCGGCGAGGACGACGCCGAACTCCGCGGGTACTGGGAGAAGCTGTCCGACGGCGGCACCGTAACGGTACCGCTCGAAAAGGCGCCGTGGGGCGACACCTTCGGCATGTGCACCGACAAATTCGGTGTCGCCTGGCTTGTGAACATCGCAGGCGCCCAGGCGTAGGCAAAATACCGGACGACGACGGCGGCGCCCGCCGCCGTCGTCGTCTGCATGTGCGCGGGGCTTAAGGCCCTAACCCCGGTGTTGCCCCCGGAGCACACTGAAGGTGTCAGCGGCCTCCGGCGTGCTGATCCGAAAACGCGATGGAGAAGAGCAGGATTCAGAATGGGCAAACCAATCGTCGTCGGCATCAACGGCTCCACAGGGAGTGAGGCCGCAATGACGTGGTCGCTTCACCGGGCAGCCAGGCTCAAGCTGCCGGTGATCGCCATCCACGCGGTGGATGACCGGTGGATGTCACCGGACTTCCAGTACCACGAACTGATCAGGGAATCAGGCCTGGAGCTGCTGAGGCAGGTGCAGGAGGATGCCGCCAAGAAGGAACCCGACGTGGCCGTCGACGTGCAGTTGCGGCACGGCAGCGCCGGCTCAGCCCTGAAGGAAATGTCCAAGGACGCTTCCATCGTGGTCATCGGATCACACCACCGCCATTGGGCCGACGGAGGACCTGTGACGGACCGGGCGCTTCAGGTCGTTACTGCGTCGGACAGCCCCGTGGCGGTTATTCCGCAGGATCAGGGGCAGCAGGGCCGCGGCGTGGTGGTCGGCGTGGACGGCTCGGAGGAGTCCCTGCAGGCCGTCGCATTTGCCGCCGCGGAAGCCGACCGGGAAGGGGACGAACTGACTGCGCTGCTGGCCTTCCGGCGCCCCGCCCGCTGGGTGCAGAGCGGGATGCCGGCCAGCGGGCTGGCGGAAGTCATTGAGGAAGAGGACAAGATTGTGCTCGCGGAATCGGTGGCCGGGCTGCGGGACAAGTACCCCGACCTGGTGGTGAACCAGCTGCTGGACAAGGACACAGATCCGGCCAAGGCCCTCGTGGAGGCCGCTGCGAACGCGCGCCTCCTGGTGATCGGCAGCCGCGGACGCGGGGGATTCAGCCGTCTTCTGCTTGGTTCCACGGCCCATGCGGTCCTGCTGCGTGTTCCGTGCCCCACGGTGGTCACCAGGGTCCACAAGGTCAAGCACGAGGATTAGCGGGCCTGGCCATACCCGCCGGGACGCTGCGGACATCCCGGCGCCCCGGGCCGGGGAAGCGGCTCGCCAACCCTATTGAGGCGGGCTGCAGGCGATGCGAGGATGGAAGCGTGCAGCCCCTCCTGGATTTCTTCGCCCACTATTGGTGGTTGGTGTTCCCGCTCAGCGGCATGGCCGGGGGCTGGTTGCGTGCATTGTCGAAGGCAAGCGAGCGCCGGCACCAGCGCAAAGTGGAGCTGTACAAGCTCAAGCACCAGGCCGTGCAGGCAGAACAGGCCACTACCGCGGAGGTCCAGCTGCTGATGGACACCCATGCGGACATCAACAAGCGCTGGCTGGACTACGAACTGGACGTCGGGAAACTCATCGACTACCCGGTGATGACCGATGTCCGCGAACCGCTTACGGTAGCCTTCCTGCGCGCCAAGCGGGACGCCGACGGCTTGCGGCCAGTGGCGCCGGGGGACATCACGAGCAAGGCCCGGATGGATGAGTACCGGGCCGCGGTGAACAGTTTCCAGATCGCTTTCGACGTCGCGGAACGGGACGCCAGGCGCATCAGGGACCGGAATTTTTCGGGACCGGAACGCGAACGCCTCGCCAAGGCACGGAAGCTGCTGAGGATTGCCGAGGATGAGGCCGCGACCCCGGCGGAACGGCAGACCGCCTACAAACGGGCACGCCGTGAGTTGGAAGGCCTGATCGTCCTGCCGGAGCCGGCCATCGCTGCACTGGAAGCAAAGGTCGCACGGGTGCTCGGCGCCGGCGAGGCAACCGACATCCAGCTGCGCTGACGGCACTGCACCCGTTCTGCACCGGGGAGGAGGGATGACGCCGTGATGAATGTCTCCCTGTACCTCGACGTGGACGGCGTGATCTGCCCTTTCGGGGCAACAGGCACCACGGACTGGGGGAGCAGGTGGCAGATTTCCGACGCCGGCCTGTTGGAAGTGGCCTACGCCGGGGAGCTCGTCGACTCCCTCAACACTCTGTCCCGGAGACCCGGTCTCCGGTGCGTTTGGCTTACCAGCTGGGAGGAGATGGCGCCCGAATATCTCTGCCCGGCGATCGGCCTCGCAGGGCAGGAATGGCCAGTCCTTGCCAGTGATGGACTGGGCAGCGGCGAAAGCTGGTGGAAACTCCAGGCCCTGCAGCGGGACTTCGAGGCGTCAGCGCCGGACCGTGCGGTGTGGATCGATGACCAGCTCGACTATGAAGCGGAGGCCCGCGCCTGGGCATCCATCATTGGCACCCGCCTGCTGTTGATTTCCCCGCATCCCAGGCGGGGATTGTCACGTGCCGAGCTGGACGCCGTGCATGCTTTCCTTTGAGCGCATGGTGTTTTGTCCTCACGGCGTTGACGCGTACGATCGTTAGGGTTTCAAGCCCCTTCCGAACAACACCGTATGAATTTCCAGAAAACATCTGGAACAATCCTGCGTGCGGCCGGGGCACGGGGAAAGTGGAACTGCTGACCGTCGACTCTGCAGATTGGGCAACAGGTGGAAATCACCTTCATGGTGGCGCTGGTAATAGCGCTGGCACTTTTTTTCGACTTCACCAACGGCTTTCATGACACCGCCAACGCAATGGCCACGCCTATTGCCACCGGTGCAATTAAACCCAAGACGGCAGTTGCCCTGGCAGCGGTCCTGAACCTGGTCGGAGCGTTCCTTTCCACGGAAGTGGCAAAGACGGTATCCGGCGGCATCATCAAGGAAGGGGCCGACGGCATCCAGATCACCCCGGACATCATCTTTGCCGGACTGATGGGCGCCATCCTGTGGAACATGATCACGTGGCTGAAAGGGCTCCCGTCCAGTTCGTCGCACGCCCTCTTCGGCGGCCTGATCGGCGCAGCGATCGCCGGAATCGGCATCAATTCGGTCAACTTCGATTCCCTCATGCAGAAGGTCATCCTCCCCGCACTCTTCGCCCCGGTCATCGCCGGCGGCGTGGCCTACATCTGTACCCGCCTGGCCTATGCCCTGACGTCCCGGCACGACCCCGAGACGGGCAGCAAGCTGACCCAGAAGCGCGGGGGCTTCCGTACCGGGCAGATCTTCACGTCCAGCCTGGTGGCCCTGGCCCACGGAACCAATGATGCGCAGAAGACTATGGGCATCATCACCCTCGTGCTGATCGCGGCGGGCACGCAGCAGCCGGGGTCCGGCCCGCAGTTCTGGGTGATCACTGCCTGCGCGTTGGCTATCGCTATCGGAACTTATGCGGGCGGCTGGCGGATCATCCGCACCATGGGCTCCGGCCTGACGGATGTTAAGCCCGCCCAGGGCTTCGCCGCGGAAACCAGCACGGCCTCAGCCATCCTCGCGTCCTCACACCTTGGCTTCGCCTTGTCCACCACTCAGGTTGCTTCCGGATCAGTGATCGGCTCGGGCCTGGGCCGTAGAGGCACCTCGGTGCGCTGGGGAACTGCCGGGCGTATCGCCATCGGCTGGCTGTTAACCCTTCCCGCGGCCGGGATCGTCGGCGCGCTGACCGCCCTACTGGTGAAAACCGGGGTGGTGGGCGTGGTCATAGCGGCCGTCGCCGGCACCGGCGCTGTGTTGTTCATGTTCGTCCAGTCCCGCAAATCCCATGTGGGCCACCACAATGCTGTGGAGGTCGAGGAAGCCGGGCAGGCTGTCCGCTTCCGGAAGAAAAAAGCCATGGCACGGGCACTTCGTGCCCGGAACGCCAGCAAGCAGAAGGACGGCATGTCATGAAATGGTTGGAACTGGTTCAGGTCGCCGGAGCCACCCTCGCTGCCGCAATTACCGTGGTGGTCCTCTACTCCGTCGGAGTCCGCTTCACCGCCATCGCCGGCGATCCCGAGCAGGCCACGCCCCGGTGGATGAAGTCGCTCGCCTACACCTGTTTCGCCCTGTGCGGCCTTGCTGTGCTCTTCGGCCTGTACCTGATCATTCCGTACTTCAGCAAATAACTGCCGCTTCCACTCAGGGCGGACGCCCGGGAGACGCCGGTCCTTTGAGGCGTTACGGCTGGAGTGCAAGGGGCTGCTCTGGCGGATATTGCCCATCGGGGGAATAGTTAACACTGTTTCAGCGTGTTTGGTCCGGCTCCGCCGCCGGCCGATGCCGGGAATCTTCCCGAAGGGTTCTATCCAGGCCGGTTCCCCTGCCGGGAACCGCAAGCAGGTGGGTCTGTCATGCACAGTCAAACCGGGGCGACTGCCCGAGCAGCAAGAACCGCGGCGGCCGTCTGCCTGCTGCTCCTTATCAGTGGATGCTTCGCTCCGCCGTCCCCGTCACCTACGGAGAATACGACGACGTCGGCATCCCCGTCCGCCACGGACACTTCGGGCAGTGCCTCCACCAACGGAGTACCAACGGCTTCGCCGTTGCCGGGACCGGGCGATGGCCCGCCGCCAGAGGCCGCACCGGTCATCCGCTGGATCCCCATCGGCCCAGCTGCCCCCACCGACCCGCCGGAGGGAACGCTTTACGAACTCCTCCGCAACAGGGACTGCCCAGGTTTGCGCGACTCCACCCTCAACACGGCCTTTCCTGCCGTGTGGACCGCTGCTGAGGCTACCTGCCTCGCGCTGGCCACGGACCTGCCGCAGGACTGGCAGCGGGCACGGACTGCGCTGGCCGGTGTCCCCAGCCTGCCGCCCGGAAGGTGCTGGGAAATCAAGGTCACGGAATCCCTGCAGCAGGCCGTGGATCTCCGGACCGCACACCAGGGAGTCCAACTCCTCGTGGATGCCGCAGGCGCAGGCGACGACTGCCCCCGCCGGCTGACGGGACTGACGGTCCTCGACGGGCCCGATGCCGGTGCGGCCGCTCCCACCGTCCCCGCGCGCGGGGGAACGCCGGTACGGCTCGAGGGATTCTTCGTGAACGTAGACAACGTTTTGGTGAACGGCAATCCGGTTGAATTCGAAGGCCCGCAGTTCGGCCCCTTCGTGTTTTACGCCCCGCCCGCAAACGGCATCGAGTCCGCGCGTGTGACGGTGGGGGCGACACCTCCGGTGTCCGGTGATGCCGTCCTGTTCTATGCTGACCCGACGCCGCCCGGTCCCACGCCAACAGAACCGACCACGACGGCGCCGCCGGAGCCGCCGGGAACCGGACTTCCGACAGTCGGGCCCCCGGCAGCCGAAGCCCCGCTGCTGCCGCCGTCATGAGCGGCGAACCCGAAGGGGATCCCCGCTGGAAACGCGCCGTCGATATGCTGGCGGTCATCGGCCCGCCGTTGACCATTTCGACGGCCCTGCTGGTCTACTTCGGCTGGGCGCGGACGGATGCCCAGGCGAAGGCAATGGGGCTGGACGTAAGCCTCTTCGGGTACACCGTGCAGGATTTCGTGCTCAGGAGCATCCCGTCCCTGTTCATC
This sequence comes from Arthrobacter sp. ISL-69, assembly GCF_018613775.1. Lineage (NCBI taxonomy): Bacteria > Bacillati > Actinomycetota > Actinomycetes > Micrococcales > Micrococcaceae > Arthrobacter > Arthrobacter sp. ISL-69. The sequence goes on along the minus strand of NZ_JAGGPO010000010.1, from coordinate 51,328 downwards.
CCGCTGGTCTGGCTGCTGATTCTGGCCGTCCTCTGGCTTGCTGTGGACCGGTTCCTGGCCGGACACATCACGGCCGGCCGCGTCGCCGGCATCCGGCGGCTTGCCGCAGTGATCCTGTTTGCCGGGGTGGCCTGTGCCGCGGCGATGTGGCTGGTGGTGATCCTCCAACCGGAACGGACCGTGCTGTTCGTCCCCTACATCATGGCTGCAGGGGTGCTGCTGGCCGCGTGGGGCCTGAGCCTGTGGCGGCGTTCCACGGAAGGGCCCGGACGCAGCATTGCCGCACTTTCCCGCGGATCCGAAAAGACGCTCATCTTCTGCCTGGTGAGCCTGCTGCTCTTCTGGGGCACCTCAGACTACGCCCAGGCGCTCGGCCGGGGACTGGCGGTGAGCTACGAGCAGCGGTCCATGCTCCTGCCCACCGCGGTTGTCTACAGCAAGGACCGGCTGGGTATCAGCGCGCCCAACGTGCGCGAACAGTCCAGCGGCACGGCAGATCATCCCGTGTACCAATACACCGGCCTCCGGCTGCTCGTGGTCAGCGGCGGACGCATCTTCCTGCTCAATGAGGGCTGGACGCTCCGGAGCGGCAAGGTCGTGGTGCTGCGTGACGATCCCGGCATGCGCGTGGAGTATGGGAACCCCGAGTCGAAATGACTAGGCTGGGCCCATGTCCAGTCTTCAGTACTTCGTGGCCTCGTCCCTCGACGGATTCATCGCCACGTCCGATGACAACCTGGCATGGCTCCTCGAATTCGACGGATTCGAGGGCGGCCGGGAAAGCTATGAGTCGTTCATGGCAGATGTCGGCTGCATCGTGATGGGCGGGGAAACCTACGCCTGGCTGATGGAGCACGAGCCCGGCAACTGGCCGTATCCTGACACCCCGTGCTGGGTCTTCACGCACCACGAACACTCCGCGCCGCGGGGGGCCGACATCACGTTCGTCCGGGGCGACGTCCGTGAGTTCATGGAGGACTTCACCGCCGACGCGGGGGAGAAGAATGTCTGGCTGGTGGGCGGCGGAGAACTCGCGGCCCAGTTCGCCGAGGCCGGCCTGCTGGACGAAATCATCATTTCCATCATTCCGGTGGTGCTCGGTGCCGGTAAGCCCGTGCTGCCGATCAAGGACGGTCCGATGCGTCCGATGGAACTGGTGGCGTCCAACGCCATGGGCAGGGGAATTGTGGAGCTGCGGTACCGGCTCGGCGACGCTCCGTCGCAGGGTGCACCGCCGGGCTGAGCCCTCGCCGTCAAGGCGCCGTCAGGACGGGATTGTCAGGGTCAGATGTCCCGGATCAGGTTGGTGATGCGGGCGGTGGACAGCCGGCGGCCCTTTTCATCCGTCATCACGATTTCGTGGGTGGTCAGGGTCCTGCCCAGGTGGATGGCCGTGCAGGTTCCCGTCACAGTGCCGGCGGCGATGGCGCGGTGATGCGTTGCCCCCACCTCGATACCGAGCGCCTGCCGTCCCGGGCCGGCGTGCATCCCGGCGGCGAACGAACCGAGTGTCTCGGCCAGCACCACATGGGCGCCGCCGTGCAGGATCCCGGCCACCTGGGTGTTGCCTTCGACCGGCATGGTGGCCACGGATCGTTCCGGGCTCATTTCCAGGAAATGGATGCCCATCTTCACCACCAGTGCGCCGATGCCGTACTGACCGAGCCATTCGTGCATTTCTTCCGGGACTCCGGCGGCCGCCAGTTCGGCCGCGAACCGGCCGGGCGTGAAATTGTCCATCATGGGAACTAGGCTGGCACCTGTGAGCGAAACTACCAAACCGGCCCTTGCCCCCTCTGCAGCAGACATCCTCCCGGCTCCTGACTCCGAATCAGTGACTGCGGCCAAGCCCGCCCGGAAAACCACACGTACCGCGGAGCCGGTTTCCGCCACCGAGGCTCCCGTGATTCCTATCACGGACCAGCCGCGCCTCCTTGTCCTGGACGGACACTCGATGGCATTCCGCGCCTTCTTCGCCTTGCCGGCGGACAAGTTCTCCACCGCGAACGGGCAGCACACCAACGCGATCCATGGATTCACGTCCATGCTCATCAACCTGATCAAGGAACAGAAGCCCACCCACGTTGCCGTGGCCTTCGATGTGTCGGATGAAACCACCCACCGCAAGGCCGAGTACAGCGACTACAAGGGCGGCCGGAACGAAACGCCCCGGGAGATGAGCGGCCAGATCGACCTCATCGACAAGGTCATGCAGGCGTGGGGCATCAAGACCATCAAAATGCCTGGCTATGAAGCTGACGACATCCTGGCAACGCTCGCCGCCATGGGAGAGAAGGCCGGTTACGAGGTGCTCCTCGTGACCGGTGACCGTGACGCCTTCCAGCTCATCACCGACAACGTGTTTGTGCTCTACCCGCGGAAGGGCGTCAGCGACATTCCCCGGTTGGACACCGCTGCCATCCAGGAGAAGTACTTTGTGACGCCGCCGCAGTACTCGGACCTCGCCGCCCTGGTGGGGGAAACCGCGGACAACCTCCCCGGTGTTCCCGGGGTCGGCCCGAAAACCGCCGCAAAGTGGATCAACCTGTACGGCGGACTGGAGGGGGTCCTGGAGCACCTCGACGCGATCGGCGGGAAGGTGGGGGACTCCCTGCGCGAGAACGTTGAGGACGTCAAGCGCAACCGTCGGCTGAACAGGCTCCACACGGACCTGGACCTCCCGGTAACGCTGGACGAACTCGCGGAACCGCGGCCGGACGAGGCCGCCTTGGAGCAGCTGTTCGACGACCTTGAATTCAAGACCATCCGTACCAGGCTGTTTGCCCTATACAGCAGTGAGGACGTGGAATCCGCTGAGCGGGAGAGCGTCGACACACCGGATTACGTGATCCCCGCGGACGCTGCCGAGCTGGGCGCCTTCCTGGCGGCGGGGGCCGGCAAGAGGTCGGCAGTCGCCGTCGACCAGGTGCCCGGCCGGATCGGCGAAGACGCCTCTGCGCTGGCCATTGTCCGTGACGACGCCGCCGTGTACATCGACCTCGCAGCGCAGGACGCCGCGGCCGAAAACGTCCTGGCGGACTGGCTGCGGGATGGGGAATCGCCGAAGGTGATGCACGGCTACAAGGCGGCCATCAAGGCCCTGTCCAGCCGGGGCCTGGGCCTGGAAGGGGTGGTGGATGACACCTCGATCTCCGGGTACCTCATCCAGCCGGACCGCCGCACGTACGAGCTCGCCGAGCTAGCCCAGCACCACCTCAACATCAGCATCTCGCCTGAGACCGCGAAGGCGGGCCAGCTTGAGCTGTCGTTCGACGGCGACGACGCCGCCGCCGCCGGCGAGCTGGTCCGGGTGGCCGCCGTGGTCCAGACCCTGAGCCGATACTTCGAATCGGAACTGACGGAACGTAAGGCCGCGGACCTGCTGACCACCCTGGAGCTGCCCGTCAGCCGGGTTCTCGCCGACATGGAACTCGCGGGAATCGCCATCGACATGCCGCGCATGGACGACCAGCTTGCGGATCTCGCCAAGGTGATCGACAACGCCCAGGAGCTTGCCTTCGCGGCGATCGGCCACGAGGTCAATCTGGGATCGCCCAAGCAGCTGCAGACCGTCCTGTTCGACGAACTCCAGTTGCCGAAGACCAAGAAAATCAAGTCCGGCTACACCACCGACGCCGCGTCACTGAAAAACCTGCTGGAAAAGACCGGGCACGAATTCCTGGTCCAGCTGATGGCGCACCGCGAGTCGTCGAAGCTGCGCCAGATGTTGGAGACGCTCAAGAAGTCCGTCACCGAAGACGGCCGGATCCACACCACGTACGCGCAGAACGTCGCGGCCACGGGCCGGATCTCCTCCAACAACCCCAACCTGCAGAACATCCCCATCCGCAGCGAGGAAGGCCGGCGCGTCCGCGGCATCTTTGTGGTCAGTGAGGGCTATGACTGCCTGCTTTCCGCGGACTACTCGCAGATCGAAATGCGCATCATGGCCCACCTCTCGGGGGACGCCGGCCTGATCCAGGCGTACAAGGACGGCGAAGACCTGCACCGGTTCGTGGGCTCCAACATCTTCCATGTGCCCACCGACCAGGTGACCAGTGCCATGCGCTCCAAGGTCAAGGCCATGTCCTACGGCCTCGCTTATGGCCTCACCTCGTTCGGCCTCTCCAAGCAGCTGGAGATTTCCGTTGACGAGGCGCGGACCCTCATGAAGGAATACTTCGACCGCTTCGGCGCCGTCCGCGACTACCTCCGGGGTGTGGTGGACCAGGCCCGGATCGACGGCTACACCGCCACCATCGAAGGGCGCCGCCGGTACCTCCCGGACCTCACCAGCACGGACCGCCAGCTGCGCGAGAACGCGGAACGCATTGCGCTGAACTCGCCCATCCAGGGCTCGGCGGCAGACATCATCAAGCGGGCCATGCTGGGCGTGCACGCCGAACTGGCGGCCCAGGGCCTGAAGTCGCGGATGCTCCTACAGGTCCACGACGAACTGGTGTTGGAGGTAGCGGCGGGGGAGCGCGCGGCCGTCGAGAAACTTGTCACCGAACAGATGGCAGCCGCCGCGGACCTGAGCGTTCCGCTGGATGTCCAGATCGGCGTCGGTCCCAGCTGGTACGACGCCGGCCACTAGTGTTAGCGGGCCTTGGGCCCGGTACCGGCGCGCCGGTGGCGGGCCGAAGAACCCTTGGCTAGGCTCGGGGTTGTGCCTGATATGAGTGGTGACTATGAAATCCGGCGATTCGGGCCGGCAGCCAAAGACGATCCTGCGTACGCGCAGTCGGCGGCGTGGATGCGGGCGGTTGCCTTCGGCTTCCACGATGCCCGGCGCAGCGACGAACGCGTGGACAAAGGCATCGAGATGCAGCGCGCTGACGGGCGCGTCATGACCGGCGCCTATCAAACAGGCGCCGTTGCCGGCCATTCGCTGGGCGCTGAAGTGCCGGTGGCCACCTTCGGCACGATGGACAAGACCCTGAACATCGGGTTCGGGCGCCTCCTGCCAACCCGGCTCGTGACGGCAGTGACCGTCCGGACCTCACACAGGCGCCGCGGGCTCCTGCGCCGCATGATGGGGGAGGACCTGGAGATGGCCCGGCAGGGCGGCCTGGCGATGGCCGCGCTCACCGCGTCCGAGGCCTCCATCTACGGGCGTTTTGGATTCGGCGTGGCGACATCCGAGCAGTCGATCAAGGTGGACACCAGCTCAAAGTTCAGGCTCAACCACACCCCGGTCGGCAGCGTTGAGGTGGCCGACCCCAAGGTGTTGCTGGAGCTGGCACCGCAGGTTTTCGAACGCCGGCACCGCCTGACCCCGGGGTCCGTCGACCGGCACGAGTTCTACCGCGAGTTCGCTTCAGGTTCCATCAGCCGTGACGGCGGCGAGGACCCGAAAGTCAAGGTCGCGTTGCACTACGGGCCCGACGGGGAAGTGGACGGCTACGTCTCCTACAAGTTCGGCGGCTGGTCCAGCACCCCCTACACCATGGAAGTGATTGACTTGGTGGCCGCCACCACCGCGGCGTACCTGGAACTATGGCAGTACCTGGCTGCCATCGATCTGGTTGAACGCGTCAGCTGGGAAGAGTCCGCTATTGACGACCCCCTGCGCTGGGCGCTCGAAGACGCCCGCTGCATCGAGGCTTCGGCAGCCAGGGACATGCTGTGGCTGCGGATCCTGGATGTGAAGCAGGCCCTGGAAGCCCGGCACTACCCGGCCGACGGACGGCTTGTGCTGAAAGTTGCCGATTCGCTCGGCCTGACGGACGGCACCTTCGCCCTCGACGTGAGCGGAGGATCCGCGGTGGTCACGGACGCGGGCGCCAGCCCGGCGGACCTTGAATTGGATGTGGCGGCATTGTCCTCGATGTACTTGGGTGGTGTGCATCCGGTCACGTTGGTTGACTCGGGACGCATCCTTGAGCGCAGGCCGGAGGCAGCGTTCCGCGCCGCCCTGATGTTCGCCGTCGAACGCGTGCCCCACTGCCTGACGCATTTCTGAGCCGTTTCGGGCCCTCAGCCCGGCGCCGGCCGCTTTGACCGGCGTTGGAGGGTACGACTAGAATAAACGGGCGTGTACTACGTGCACGTATCTAGAATCCACAAAATCAGGATGAACCTGGCAGGTCCATGTGGTCTGCCATCACCCGCGCCCCCGTCCATACGGGTGTGCGGCGGTACGCCTGACCGACTAACTATCCACAACGGAGCCCCTACTACATGACCATCACCTCCACCGAGAAGCCCGGTACCCCCGTAGTCGCGATTAACGACATCGGTACCGCTGAGGACTTCCTCGCAGCAGTCGACGCCACCATCAAGTACTTCAACGACGGAGACCTCGTCGAAGGTACCGTCGTCAAGGTCGACCGCGACGAAGTTCTGCTCGACATCGGTTACAAGACCGAAGGTGTCATCCCCTCCCGCGAGCTGTCCATCAAGCACGACGTTGATCCCGGAGACGTCGTCTCCGTTGGCGATCAGGTCGAAGCCCTGGTGCTCACCAAGGAAGACAAAGAAGGCCGCCTGATCCTCTCCAAGAAGCGTGCTCAGTACGAGCGCGCCTGGGGCGACATCGAGAAGGTCAAGGAAGAAGACGGTGTCGTTACCGGTACCGTCATCGAGGTTGTCAAGGGTGGTCTTATCCTCGACATCGGTCTGCGCGGCTTCCTGCCCGCATCCCTCGTCGAGATGCGCCGTGTGCGCGACCTTGCTCCGTACATCGGTCAGCAGATCGAAGCCAAGATCATCGAGCTGGACAAGAACCGCAACAACGTTGTGCTGTCCCGCCGTGCATGGCTCGAGCAGACCCAGTCCGAGGTCCGCTCCACGTTCCTCAACAAGCTGGAAAAGGGCCAGGTTCGTCCCGGCGTCGTTTCCTCCATCGTCAACTTCGGTGCATTCGTGGACCTGGGCGGCGTAGACGGCCTGGTTCACGTTTCCGAGCTGTCCTGGAAGCACATCGACCACCCGTCCGAGGTTGTCGAAGTTGGCCAGGAAGTCACCGTCGAGGTTCTCGAAGTCGACCTGGACCGCGAGCGTGTTTCCCTGTCGCTCAAGGCCACGCAGGAAGATCCGTGGCAGACCTTCGCCCGCACCCACGCCCTCGGGCAGGTTGTTCCGGGTAAGGTCACCAAGCTCGTTCCGTTCGGTGCGTTCGTACGCGTCGAAGACGGCATCGAAGGCCTCGTTCACATCTCCGAGCTGGCAGTCCGCCACGTGGAGCTGGCTGAGCAGGTTGTCTCCGTTGGTGACGAGCTGTTCGTCAAGGTCATCGACATCGACCTCGAACGCCGCCGCATCTCCCTCTCCCTCAAGCAGGCTAACGAGGGCGTTGACGCCGACAGCACCGAATTCGATCCGGCTCTCTACGGCATGGCCGCTGAGTACGACGAAGAGGGCAACTACAAGTACCCGGAGGGCTTCGACCCGGAGTCCAACGAGTGGCTTGAAGGCTACGAGAACCAGCGCGCAGCCTGGGAGCAGCAGTACGCTGACGCCCAGACCCGCTGGGAAGCACACAAGAAGCAGGTTGCCCAGCACGCTGCCGACGACGCTGCAGCTGCAACGTCCGGTGACAGCGATTCCGGCACCACCAGCTACTCCTCAGAGCCGGCTGCAGCCGAGACCGGTGCAGGCACGCTTGCTTCGGACGAGGCTCTTGCAGCACTGCGCGAGAAGCTGACCGGCAACTAATTGCCCGGTTGTCCCTGAAGGGTTCATTCCTTCAAGGAACCAGGCGTTTAGCTAGCTGAAGGTGGCCGTCCCCGAAAGGGGGCGGCCACCTTTTTCGTTCACCCCAGCAGCCGGTCGGTCGCAGGATCTGGGCTGCCGTCGAAGTACCGGTCCAGGACCTCCTCGAATACGGGCTTGTCCGGAGCGGCGCGCAGGAACAGTGTCATTGATGATCTGAGCTTTTGCGCGTCGGTCCCGCCGAAAATCCGCTCGGCGGTGAGACCTGTGTGGGCGGCAGCAGCACTGGCGCTCTCCAGTAGCCGCGGACCGAGTACCGGGTGCCGCAGGTAGGCCTCCGCTTCCGCCAGTGACGTGATGGCGTATTTCCTGGACGTGGGGCTTTGGCCGAGGCCTGCGACCTGGGGAAAGACGAACCACATCCAATGGGACTGCTTCTCCCCCTTGCGGAGCTCCTCCAGGGCCCGCTGGTATGTCCGACCGGACTCCTGGGCCAACACGAACCGCTCAAGGTCGAAGGGATCTTCCATCGGCTTCCTCCACATCTCAGCTGGACATGTCCATCCAACCACCGGCCCCGCCGCCTGACGAGGCCCTTACCGGCGTGCTTCAGCAGATCGCTTAGAGTGTGGTGCATGGAAGCCCTGCAACGTCCAACAGTGCCGTCGGCCAGATCGGGTTGTGGCTTTGCCCTTGAGCACGAGGCTTCGCCACTACCCACCGTTTGTCCGTTTCCGGCTCGCGTCCACGGTATCCGACTTCGGCACCTACATCACCGGCGTGGCGTTGTCCGTGTTTGTCCTGGTGGGCGGTTTCCAACAACGTCGCAACAGGCTCGATTTGCAGGTACAGAACCGTGGTTAGCCATTGAAAGCCTCGCCGGTGTGTGCAGCACGCGCATGACGGGGATCAGAGTGTGCCGAAGAGAGCCCTTCACCGGACAGGTCGTATCGGAGGGCAGGCGACACAGAGCCTGCGCCTCGTAGTGATTCGCGTTTGGTCTAGTGGCGCGCCCTACCCAGAATGAGGTCCCTTGAATCTGGCGCCTCGCGGGTTTTGCTGTGTCTTTGTTCTATGGACCGCCCCCAGGCAGTTCCGATAAGTATGAGGACGATGCCGCAGTATCCTGCGATGCCGATGCTGTCGTGGGCGAAGGCAGTTCCGACGATGGCTGCCCAGACGGGTTCGGTGCCGAGGAGGAGGCTGACCCGGGACGGGGACGTGCGCCTGACTGCCCAAAGCTGGACGAAGAAAGCGAAAACAGTACAGGCCAAGACCAGGTAAAGGAACAAGGTTCCTTGCTTGGGATCCAACCGGGTGAGGTACTGGGGAAGGGATTCTCCATAGACCAGGGTTCCGGCACTGAAGAGTAAGGCGCAGGTTCCGAGCTGCACGGTTGTAAGGTGCAAGGAGTCCAGGGCCTGTCCGGGCGTGAGCTTGTGCATGGTGACGACGTGGACGGCGCGGACGACGGCAGCGCCCAGCACGAGCAGGTCGCCGGCTCCTGGTGGGTCAAGGGAGCCGTTTCCGGTCAACAGAATCACGCCGGCGATGGCAAGCGTGGCTGCGATGAAGAACGGTGCAGGTAGTCTGCGGCGGGAGACTATGGACTCCAGGAGCGGGGTGAATACTATCGTTAGGCTGATGATGAGCCCCGCGTTGGTTGCTGAAGTCTGGGCGATCCCGAATGTTTCGAGAGCGAACACTGCCCCGAGCAGCATCCCGATGGGAATACCGATGACTAGTTCGGCGGACGTGATGCGTTTGCGTCGCACTCCGATTATTGCCGCCATCAGCCCGGCAGCGAGCAGCATCCGTGCGGCGAGAAGGGCGATTACGGTCTCCACCGACACGAGTTCCTTGGCTACGAGATACGTCGATCCCCAGGATATGGCTACCAAGAGCAGCAGTAGGTCGACTCGGAAGCGCGCAAGGAGAGGAAGCATCCGTTCATCGTGCCCCCAACGATCCGTTAGCACCAGCCGCTGGATTGCACGGTAATGCATTAGTTTGGACTAATGGAACTAGGTCAGCTTCGCGCTCTGAGGGAGTTAAGGGACCGCGGCAGTATCGCCGCTGCGGCAGCAGCCCTACACGTAACCCCTTCTTCGGTATCCCAGCAGCTCAGCGCCCTGCAACGCCGATTCCCCGCACCGCTGACGTACAAGGACGGGAGGCGAACCGCCCTGACAGACGCAGGCGAGGCGTTGGCCGCGGCCGCAGTAGACGTGGAAATCGCATTCGAACGTGCAGAGCACGCAGTTGCGAAGTTCCAAAGCGAACCCCAGGGAGCCGTGTCGGTCGCTGCCTTTCACAGTGCGGCTCTGGCTTTTTTTGGCCCGCTCCTCACCACCCTTAGTTCCCCGGGGCAGCCCCAAGCCATCTTGGGCGACTTTGATGTCGCCCAAGAAGAATTTGCCGGCCTCACCCAGGAACACGACCTGGTGATAGCCCACCGGCTCGCGGGCAGCCCTGCGTGGCCCGCCTCAGTACGTATTGAACACCTGTTGTTCGAACCCTTGGACCTCGTCCTTCGCAAGGACCACAGGCTCGCAGGCTACGAAGTCATCGGCCCGGACGACCTCTGTACAGCGTCATGGGTAGCCGTGCACCAGGGCTTCCCTCTCGAGAACGCCGTCCACCAGCTTGCAGGAATCGGAGGAACCGAAGCGGATATTCTCCACCGCATCAATGATTTCTCTGTCGCCGCAGCCGTGGTCGCCGCCAGTGACTGCGTTGCCCTGATGCCCCGGTACACCACCGACATCAGCCGATACCCGGAACTAATTCTCCGGCCGCTTTCCCACGCCGCGCCGGGACGGTATATCGACTGTCTCGCCCGTCCCGAAACCCTCGAAAGAGCAAACGTTAAGGCTGTACTGGCGCAACTGAAAACGATCATCGATGGCCTCAAATGGGCTATCGCCGGGCCGTGACGCCGGACGCGCTCATCGCCCGCATGAGCGCGATGCTGCGCTCAGTTAACCGCAGCATGATCGTGGTCGGCGCTCCGTTGGGCGGACTCATTGCGTCGGTCGCCACTACGGCCGCCGCCCTCTGGTCGGCGGTCGGGATGAACTGGCAGATGACCATGCCCATACTGCCGGTGTCAGCGAAGGCTGATCCGCGCCGTCACCGGTGAACTCACACCGTCTCCGGCCAGCTCGGCCCCCGCTGAGCGCAGCAGCGCCTGGGCAGCCGCGTTTTCGGCGGTTGTTTCGGCCTGCAGCATGGACGCGCCGGCGCGTGATGCCACGGCCCGGACCAGCGTGAGCGCCTCCCGGCCGATTCCCCGGCCACGGAAGCTTCGGCCGAGCCATAGCCCGGTCTCCAGCGGACCGCCCTCCGCGGGGGCCGCTCCGGGCCGCTTCAGCCGGATGGATCCCGCAATCTGCCCGTTGCAGCTGATCGCCCAGGTCTTCTGGGCAGCCGGGCCGTCCAGTCCGGCAGCAGCGGCCCGGTGATAGTCGCGGAACCAGCCGATCCGTTCCGGGTTCCAGCCGTCATTCTCCCCCAGCGGGGGAGTGACGTCGTCGGGCGCTGCGTCGGCGAGGGCGACGGCGAGCAGTTCCTCGAGGATACCGGCCGTGACGTCGAGCAACTGCACGTGGTTTGCCAATAAGGTGTGGTCAGAAGGCGACATCAATCCATTCCGTTTCCCCCGGCACGAGGACGGCGCTGCCAGCCGTCATGGCAGCGAGCCGTTCGGCTGCCCGGGCAAGTTCATCAGCCTGGTCCGCCAGGGCAATCCGGAGGACGGTGTTCTGCGCCCCGTAACCGGTTTCCGCCATCACGTAGCCGGCTGCGCGGAGGTCGTTTTCGAGCCTTCCGGCCGCCGAATGCGGCACGTCAACGGAGCAAATCCGCAGCCGGCTGCGCCGGACCAGCGGTGCGAGGTCCAGCGCGGAGGACACCGATTCCGAATACGCCCGGACCAGTCCGCCGGCGCCGAGGAGGATCCCGCCGAAATAGCGGACGACGACGGCGCTGACGTCGCTGAGGTCCGTCTCCCCGGGCGCCGTCTCCCGCCGGATGAGGGCTTCCAGCATCGGGATACCTGCGGTTCCGGACGGTTCGCCATCGTCGCTGGAACGCTGGATGTCACGGTCCGGCCCCAGGATGAAGGCTGAGCAGTGGTGCCGGGCGTCGTGGAATTCCTTGCGCAGTCCCGCCACCAGCGCCCTCGCGCCGTTCTCGTCCCCGGTGCGCCGGATCACGGTGATGAACCGTGACCGCTTGACCTCCAGCTCGTGGCGGAAGTCCGGCCCGGCAGCAAGGGTGGTGTAGGCAGTGGCCCTGCTTTCTTGCTCTTGCACCGCCCAAGTCTAGTCCGGGCATGGGCCCACGAGGTCAGGGTTCCCTGGGCGAGCGGAGCGAGGTGAGGGGGCGGCGGGTGGGCCCACGCCGTCAGGGTTCCCTGGGCGAGCGGAGCGAGGTGAGGGGGCGGCGGGTGGGCCCACGCCGTCAGGGTTCCCTGGGCGAGCGGAGCGAGGTGAGGGGGCGGCGGGGACTAGTCTGGTGGGGTGCTGAAGATCGGGTTGACGGGCGGCATCGCCTCGGGGAAGTCAGTTGTCGCATCGCATATGCGGGAGTTGGGGGCCGTGCTGGTCGATGCCGACGCACTCGCCCGTGAAGTGGTGTGGCCGGGCACTGCCGGCCTTGCGCAGGTGGTGGAGGCTTTCGGGGAGGAAACGCTGGGAGCCGACGGCGGACTCGACCGGGCGAAGCTTGCCGCTCTGGTGTTCGGCGACCCGGACAGGCTCGCGGCCCTCAACGGCATCGTTCATCCCCTTGTCCGGGAGCGGGCCGCGGCTGTGATCGCCGCCGCCCCCGCTGGCGCCGTCGTCGTCCAGGACATTCCCCTGCTGGTGGAAACGGGCCAGGGCAGCAGTTTTCACCTCGTGCTGGTTGTGGACGCCCCGGACGACGTGCGGGTGCAGCGCATGGTGCAGCACCGGAAGATGACCGAAGACCAAGCCCTGTCCAGGATGGCGGCGCAGGCTTTGCGGGACGTCCGCCTAGCCGCGGCGGACGTCGTGCTGGACAACTCCGGCACCGTGCAGGCACTGAGGGACTCGGTGGACGCCCTGTGGAGCCGCCGGCTGGCACCCTATGCGAAAAACATCAGCCATGAACGGGCTGCACCCCGCAAGGGCGGTCCCGTGCTGGCCCCTGCCGACCCGACGTGGGAGGCCCAGGCAGCCCGGCTGGCCGCCCGCCTTGAATCGGCGGCCCCGGCAGGCATCCTTGCCGTGGACCACATCGGATCCACGGCCGTTCCGGGACTCGATGCCAAGGACATCATCGACCTCCAACTGATTGTTGCGGACCTGGCGACAGCGGACCGGATCGCGCCGCTGCTGGCGGCGGCCGGGTTCCCGCTGTGGCCCGGTGTGCTCGCGGACAATCCGAAACCCGCGCACGCCGACCCGGCCGACTGGGCCAAGCGCCTGCACGCGAACGCCGACCCCGGCCGGCCGGTGAACCTGCACATCCGGCCCGCGGGATCGCCCGGGTGTCGGTTTGCCCTGTGCTTCCGGGACTGGCTGCGCGATGACGCGGAAGCGAGGAGAGACTATCTCGCGGAGAAGCGCAGGGTCGCCGCCCTCCACAGCGTGGACATGTCGACGGCGGGCTACGCCGCGGACAAGGAGGCGTGGTTCACCGACTATGCCGCCGTCCGGATGGAGGCATGGGTACAGCGCACCGGCTGGCGCCCTCCGCCGTATGCGGCAGCCCGTTCCGCCGGACCTGCCGCCGGGGCAGCCGTCGAAAGTGCCGCCGGTACCGCCCAAAGCTGAATGAGGCCACGATGTCAGTGCCCGGCGGTAGATTATATTCATGAGCCTTGCCCAGGAAATCAACCGTGTCGTGGCGCCCTTCGAGGTCATCAGCGAGTTCAAGCCGGCCGGCGACCAGCCGGCCGCCATCGCTGATCTCACTGAACGGATCAAGAATGGTGAAAAGGACGTAGTCCTGCTCGGCGCCACCGGTACAGGAAAAAGCGCCACCACCGCCTGGCTGATTGAACAGATCCAGAGGCCCACCCTGGTGATGGTGCAGAACAAAACCCTGGCCGCGCAGCTGGCCAACGAGTTCCGCGAACTGCTGCCCAACAACGCGGTGGAGTACTTCGTGTCGTACTACGACTACTACCAGCCCGAGGCATACGTTGCGCAGACGGACACCTTCATCGAGAAGGACTCCTCCATCAACGAGGAAGTCGAACGGCTCCGCCACTCCGCCACCAACGCCCTGCTGACCCGCCGCGACGTCATCGTCGTTGCCACGGTGTCCTGCATCTACGGCCTGGGCACGCCGGAGGAATACATTGCCGGCATGGTGACGCTCCGTAAGGGGGCGGAGATGAACCGCGACGACCTCCTCCGGAAATTCGTAGCCATGCAGTACGCGCGCAACGACATGGACTTCCACCGTGGCACGTTCCGGGTCCGCGGCGACACCGTCGAAATCATCCCGATGTATGAGGAACTGGCCATCCGGATCGAATTTTTCGGGGACGAGATTGAGAACATCCATACCCTGCACCCGCTGACCGGCGAGGTGATCCGGGACGAAGAGGAAATGTACGTCTTCCCCGCCTCGCACTATGTGGCCGGCCCCGAGCGGATGGCACGGGCAATCAAGCGGATCGAGGACGAACTCGCCGAACGGCTCCAGGTGCTGGAAAGCCAGAACAAACTCGTGGAAGCCCAGCGGCTCCGGATGCGCACCACCTACGACCTTGAGATGATGCAGCAGATGGGCTTCTGCAACGGCATCGAAAACTACTCGTCGCACATTGACGGCCGCGCCCGCGGAACCGCTCCGCACTGCCTCATCGACTACTTCCCCGATGACTTCCTGCTCGTCATCGACGAATCCCACGTCACCGTGCCGCAGATCGGCGCCATGTACGAGGGCGACATGTCCCGCAAGCGGAATCTCGTGGACTTCGGCTTCCGCCTGCCCTCGGCCATGGATAACCGACCTCTCAAATGGGACGAGTTCCTTGAGCGCGTGGGCCAGACCGTCTACCTGTCCGCCACTCCCGGCAAGTACGAACTGGGCAAGGCGGACGGCTTCGTGCAGCAGATCATCCGTCCCACCGGCCTGATCGATCCCGAGATCGTGGTCAAACCCACCAAGGGCCAGATCGATGACCTGCTGGGCGAGATCCGTACACGGACGGCGAAGAACGAACGCATCCTCGTGACCACCCTCACGAAAAGGATGGCCGAGGACCTCACCGACTATTTGCTGGGCCACGGCGTCAAAGTGGAGTACCTGCACTCGGACGTGGACACCCTCCGCCGCGTGGAACTGCTCCGTGAACTGCGGATGGGCACCTTCGACGTCCTGGTGGGCATCAACCTGCTCCGCGAAGGCCTCGACCTGCCCGAGGTGTCCCTGGTCAGCATCCTGGATGCGGACAAGGAGGGCTTCCTCCGTTCGTCCACCTCGCTGATCCAGACCATCGGCCGCGCAGCCCGTAACGTCTCCGGGCAGGTTCACATGTACGCGGACCGCATCACCGACTCAATGGCGCACGCCATCGACGAAACAAACAGACGCCGCGCAATTCAGGTGGCGTACAACACGGAGAACGGTGTCGACCCGCAGCCCCTGCGGAAGAAGATTGCGGACATCACGGACCAGCTGGCCAAGGAGGACGCGGACACCCGCGAACTGCTCGCCACGGCGGGGAAGACGCGCGGCAAAGGCAAGGGCGCGTCCACCGTGCGGGCGGACGGACTTGCGGCCGCGCCGGCGGAGGACCTCGTGGGCCTCATCGAACAGCTGACCGAACAAATGCACGCCGCAGCCGGCGAACTGCAGTTTGAACTGGCTGCCCGGCTGCGCGACGAAGTGGGGGACCTGAAGAGGGAACTGCGCCAGATGCAGGCCGCGGGCCACGCCTAGGGTAAGGTTGATGTCACGTAGGGGAGTATCCCAAGCGCTACGATCGTCAACACGCACGGCACTGATGCCCTGCCGGGCGTAGCGGGCTGCCAATTCAGCACAAAGTGCACAGGCTGGCCGGAGAGACTTACACCACTGTTCCGTACCCTGCGAAAGGCCATCCTGTGCTCGATTTGCCCGTGTGGTTCGAGATCGGCTCCTTTGTCGTCCTCGGCCTGATCCTCGCCATCGACCTTCTTCTGGTTATCCGGCGTCCCCACGAACCCTCCATGAAGGAAGCCGGCCTGTGGGTGGCGTTCTATGTCACTCTGGCCCTGGTGTTCGCCGGCGCGATGTTCGCCTTCACCGGCCCCGAGTTCGGCGGCCAGTTCGTTGCCGGCTGGGTGACGGAATACAGCCTCAGCATCGACAACCTGTTTGTTTTCATCATCATCATGGCGCGCTTCTCGGTGCCCCGTAAGTATCAGCAGGAAGTGCTGATGGTTGGCATCATCATCGCGCTGATCCTGCGTGGCATCTTCATCCTGCTCGGCGCCATCGTAATCGAGCAGTTCAGCTGGGTCTTCTACATCTTCGGCGCCTTCCTGCTCTGGACCGCCTGGAAGCAGGCCCAGGACGAGGGCGAGGACGAAGAGGACAAGGAAAACCCGCTGATCGCCAAGCTACGCAAGGTGATCCCGATGTCGGAGAAGTTCGACGGCGGCAAACTGCGCACCATAGTGGACGGCAAGAAGGTCTTCACACCGATGCTGATCGTCTTCGTCACCATCGGCCTGACCGACCTGCTCTTCGCCGTTGACTCCATTCCGGCGATCTTCGGCCTGACGCAGAGCCCGTTCATTGTCTTCACCGCGAACCTTTTCGCCCTCATGGGCCTGCGCCAGCTGTACTTCCTGCTGGGCGGGCTGATGAACCGCCTGATCTACCTGAAGCACGCGCTGTCCTTCATCCTGGCGTTCATTGGCGTCAAGCTGGTACTCCACGCGATGCACGTCAACGAGCTCCCGTTCATCAACGGCGGCCACCACATCGAATGGGCTCCCGAGATCCCCACGTTCGTGTCCCTCGCTGTCATCGTGGGCACCATCATCGTCGCCGTCATCGCCAGCCTGCTGAGCTCGAAAGCGGCCCAGGCGAAGGTGGATGCCCGTCTCGAAGAGGATTCACGCAAGAGCATGAGCGAAGCGGAGTAGGCACCCCACCGCTTCAAGCACGCTCCAGACAACCCCGGCCACATCGTTGGCCGGGGTTGTTTGCGTTCATCAGGCGCTTCCCCGGCCCAGGCGGCCCCAGGCGAGTCCATTTACCAATCCGGCAGCCCTGTTTTCCCGGACACCCGCGGCGCTAAGCTCTGAGGATGGCAAACACTTCCGGGGCGGAGCCCGGTGTGCGCCACGTCCCGCGGCGCCCCCTGCAACGCCATGCCGTCCAGCGCCGGACGGTTATGCTCCTCGGTTCGGCACAGCTGCTCAGCGGAATCGGTACGGGGGCCACCGTTTCCATCGGCTCGCTGCTGGCAGTGGACCTTTCCGGCTCGAGCGCCTGGGCCGGCTCCGTGGCCACCGTCATGACTCTCGCCGCGGCCCTCTCGGCGCTGCCGCTGGCCTCGCTGGCGCACCGCCGCGGCCGCCGGGCCGGCCTCGTGAGCGGTCTCGCCGCAGCCCTCGCCGGCATGGTGCTGATCGTGGGTTCCGTGGTGTCCGGGATCTTTGTGCTGCTGCTTCTGGGGACCGCCGGTGTGGGCATCGGCACGGCATCCAGCCTGCAGGCGCGGTTTGCTGCCGTGGACCTTGCCGACGATGAACGCCGCGGACGGGCCCTGTCAGCCGTCGTGTGGGCCATCACTATCGGCGCAGTGGCGGGACCCAACCTCATCCAACCGGGCGCCGTGGTGGGCCAGGCCGTCGGCCTGCCGCCCATTGCCGGTCCCTTCGTCATTTCCGCCGTCGGACTGGTGCTGGCCTGCGCCCTGCTGCTGACGGGGCTGCGCCCGGACCCGCTGCTGTTCGCGCGGCAGCTCGCAGCGGACGCCGAAGGGGTTGCCGGACCTGGCCGCCCGGACGATCCGGCACCGGCAGGCCCGGCTGCCTCCGGGGTCCGTGTGGGCGGGCAGCAGCCGCCAGCCTCGCGGGGCGGCGCCCTTCGCCGTGGACTGCTGGCCGCCCGCCATTCACCCTCCGCCATCCTGGCGCTGGCGGCCGTCGTCGGCGCCCATGCCGTAATGGTGGGTGTTATGTCCGTGACGCCGCTGCACCTGCAGGAACTGGTGGCCGGGCCCGGCAGCGCCGCCCACGCCAGTCACACCGCCGCCGGCGACGTCCTGGTGATCATTGGCTTCACCATCTCGCTGCATATTGCCGGGATGTTCGCGTTCTCACCCGTGATGGGGTGGCTCACGGACAAGACCGGACGCAGGCAGACCATTGTCCTGGGATTCGCCATGCTGGTAGCAGCGGTGACCGTGGCGGGCTTCGGCCAGCGGTCAACCGTCGCGGTGACCGTGGGGCTGGTGCTTCTGGGGCTCGGGTGGTCCGCCGCCACCATCGCGGGATCCACGCTCCTGGCCGAAAGCGTGCGCCAGGAGGACCGCGTTATGGTCCAGGGCGTTTCGGACATGCTGATGGGTGCGGCCGGCGCGGTGGGCGGCGCCTTCTCGGGTCTCATCCTCAGCTGGGCCGGTTACCCGGGGCTCAACCTGGCAGGCGGCCTGGTTGCTGTAGTTGTTCTTGCCGCGGCGGTCATCGCCCTCCTGCCGACCAAGGCAGGAGACGGGACGGCGACGTTGTTCGGCGGGGCCGGCGGGCGCTCAGGGGCGGACTGAGCGCACCATTCCCAGCAACCGCGAGAAGATGCCTTCACCGTCGTCTGCGATCCCGTCATGGTGGAAGTCCGAGGTTTCCCAGACCTGGAGGCCGCGCACGGCCGAGGCCGTTTCCAGGGACAGATCCCGGTCAACGTAGATGTCCTCGCTGTACACCGCGGCGGCCACGGGCACGCTGTTCGACGCCAGCCGTTCCGGGTCGTACAGGGGCTTCCAGTCGGGCTTCCCGGCCAGGAGCCGGGCAACGTTCCGCAGCGGGCGGAGCGCTGCGTCCTGTTCGAAGTACCAGGGGTAAACCATCTCGCCGGTCAGGAGTGGCTCGGCGGCATCGGGGCTGAACTCCGGGAAGTCCTGAAGCACCCGCTGTGCTGCCCAGTCCGTCGCCCCGCCCTGGCCGTAGATGGATTCGTGCATGAGGGCATACAGAGGGTTGGCGGCACGCGAGACAATGCCGCGGACCTGCTCCAGGAACGCATCCGACAGGCGTTCGCCGCCGGGCGTTTCCACGAAGGCGTCCTCCAGCAGATGGTGCAGTGTGTCCACCCTGGTGTTGCCGCCCAGGAACGACCCCACCATCTGGAACCGCTCCACGGTGAGCCGCTCGCCGTCGGGCAGGTACTCATCTGTCCCGCGCAGGTGCCGGGCAATCCGGCTGACCGCGGCGCGGTCCTCGGGATATGCGGCGAAGTATTCGGAGTTGCGGGCGGCGACCCGGCGGAAGGTGGCCCGGTACACCCTGTCCGCGGGGCCGTCCAGCGGCGCGAGCCCGCCGGTGATGAGTGCCTCACGCAGGCCCTCCGGGGCGAAGGAAAGGTAGCTGAGCGCGCAGAAGCCGCCATAGCTCTGCCCGTAGATGGACCACGGACCGGATCCCAGGGCATGCCTGATGGCCTCGGCGTCCGCGACGATCGAGTCGGCCCGGAAATGCGTCAGGTAGTCCAGCTGCTCCGTCTCGGTTCCCCGCAGCGGAAGCGTGTTGCGGTCGATGGGAGTGGACAGCCCGGTGCCGCGCTGGTCAAGCATCAGGATGCGGAAGTCCCTGGCGGCGGCTTTGGTCCAGCCGCCGAGGGCGGCGAGCCGGTTGCCCCGTCCGCCGGGGCCTCCCTGCAGGTACAGCAGCCAAGGCAGCTGGGTGGCCTCCTCCTCGCTGTGGTCCGTGGAGACGTACTCGCGCGCAAACACGGTGATCTTCCCGGCGCCGCCATTGAAGTGGTCCAGGGGCACCTCGAAATAGTGTTCGGCCGTGCGCATCCCGCGGTACTCATGCCGTGCCCTAATGGAGTGCGGAACGGTCTTGGCAAGCCTGGCCGTAGCCTCCAGCATTGCCACGGCGGCGAGCCCGGTCATGGGCAGGTCAGCCACGGGCGTGTGCCTCGCGGGCAGCGCCGAAGGCCTCCAAGGCTTCCCCGGTCAGGCGGAAGGTGGACCACTCCTCCATGGGGAATGCACCCAGCCTCTTGTAGAAGTTGATGGACGGTTCGTTCCAGTCCAGTACGCTCCACTCCACGCGTGCATAACCGCGTTCGACGGCGGTGGCCGCCAGGTGCTGCAGCAGGGCCTTGCCGTGGCCTTCGCCGCGGGCCGCCGGAGTCACGTAGAGATCCTCGAGGTAGATGCCGTGGACACCTTCCCACGTCGAGTAGTTGAGGAACCAGAGGGCGAATCCCTGGACCTCGCCCGCCGCGTTCTCGGCCATCGTGGCGTACACCCCGGGGTTCTCGTCGAACAGCACGTCCGTCAGCATTTCCGGGGTGTTCCGGACCGCGTGGGGCTCTTTTTCGTAGATGGCCAGTTCGTGGATCATCTGCAGGATGACGGGAACGTCTTCTACGGTGGCTGGCCGGATTACACTCATGATTGGGTTCTCGTCTCTCCCTGCTGGAGGGTGTCTTGAAACTCGGGCTTGATGTCCACTCTACTGAATTCCGCCGTCCTGCTGCTCGACGCCGTGGGATCCGGGCGGTCTCCGAACAACGACCGACTGGCGGGGAGCAATGAACGACCAGAAGCGGCGGCGCACCCGGGGGATAGGCCTCCTCATCGTCGTGTTGGCAGTTGGATTGGCCGCGCTTGCCGGCATAACGCTGCTGCAGCTGATGGACGCCCGTCCCGCACCGGTGTTCCCGGCCGGGACGTCGTCGGTGTCCGCCGCGGCCCCGCCTGATGCCGCTCCTGAAGGCGCCGTGACAGTCGGGGACCTGCGGGCAATCGTCAGCAGCCGTGACACGCTGACCATCAGCGTCCTGGGGGACTCCACTGGCGACGAACCGGGCGAATGGGTCGACTTGTGGGCGCGGGACCTGTCGAAGCACGGAACCGTGACACTGCACTTCTGGGACGGGGCCGCCGGTGACTGGAACGCGCATCCGACCGTGTACCCGGGCCCGGACCGCCCCATCACCGTCTGGAACGGTTCCCGTTCAGGTGCAAGCTATGCTTATCCGCTTTTGCACCTGGACCGCATCCAGCCTTCAAAACCTTCGCTCACCGTGCTCAACTTCGGGCACAACCCGGCCCCGGAGCGGGCGGACAAGGGGGCAGCGGAGCTGCTGGCCGCCGCTGACGCCAAGTGGTCCGCACGGGTTCCCGCAGCGATTGTGCTGCAGAACCCGTCGCTGGGGATGTGGGAGGAGCATACAGCCGGCAGCGTGGCCGCGCTTCGCGACTGGGCGCCGGGTGCCGGCTATCCGGCCATTGACGTCAACGCAGCGTTCCGGGCACGCGGGGACCTGCCGGGACTACTCACAGACGATGTGCACCCGAATTCCACGGGACAACGGCTGTGGGCAGACACGATCAGTACTGCCCTGGGCTGACGGCCGGAGCGGGTCACAGCCTGCTGACGTCGGTCACCCGGACCACTGCCGTGCCGGTTTCGTCCGACGCCGCCAGGTCCACCTCTGCGGAGATTCCCCAGTCGTGGTTGCTGGCGGGGTCGTCGAAGATCTGCCGGACTTTCCACACGCCGGGCTCTTCGGTGATGATCAGCAGCCCCGGGCCACGGGCGTCCGGTCCGGTGCCGATGTCATTGTGCTCGTCGAAGTAGTCGTCCAGGACGTCTTCCCAGCGGTCGGCATCCCAGCCGGTGCCGCCGTCGAGCTCGCCGAGTTCCGTGGCCGCCTCATCGGCGAAAAGCTCCACGCGCCGGAACATTTCGTTCCGGACCATCACCCGGAACGCCCTGATGTTGGACGTCAGCGACGGCGGCGGAGGCGGGGGAGCGTCGTGCGGGGTCGGAGCGGCTCCGGAGGTCAGCTCCTCCCATTCATCCAGCAGGCTGGAATCGACCTGCCGGACCAGCTCACCCAACCAGGCGATCAGGTCCTCGAGGTCTTCCCGGAGGGAGTCCTGCGGGACCGTCTGGCGGAGCGCCTTAAAGCCGTCGGCGAGGTACCGCAGCACAATGCCCTCGGAGCGCGCCAGGCCGTAGAACTGGACGAATTCGCCGAAGTTCATGGCCCGCTCGTACATGTCCCGGACCACGGACTTGGGGGCAAGCTCGAAGTCGCCGATCCAGGGCGCAGCCTTGCGGTAGACATCGAAGGCCTCACCCAGGATTTCCGCCAGCGGCTGGGGGTAGGTGACGTCCTCCAGCATGGCCATGCGCTGGTCATACTCGATACCGTCGGCCTTCATGGCGGCGATGGCTTCTCCGCGGGCCTTCTTCTGCTGGGCCGACAGGATCTGCCGGGGCTTTTCCAGCGTGGATTCGATGACGGACACCACGTCCAGGGCGTACGACGGCGACTCCGGATCGAGGAGTTCCAGCGCCGCCAGTGCAAACGGCGAGAGCGGCTGGTTCAGTGCGAAGTTGGCCTGCAGGTGGACAGTGAGCCTGACGGTCCTGCCGTCCGGGCCCTGTTCCTCGGGCGGAATCCGCTCCACAACGCCTGCGGCCAGCAGTTCCCGGTAAATGCCCAGGGCTTTCTTCATCAGCTGGAGCTGCGAAGTGCGGGGTTCGTGGTTGTCCGTGAGCAGCCGGCGGGCAGCCTTGAAGGGGTCGCCGGGCCGCTCCATCAGGTTCATCAGCATGGCGTGCGTCACGGTGAAGCTGGAGGTCAGCGGATCGGGGACGGAGCCCACCAACCGGTTATAGGTGGGTTCACCCCACGAAACGAAGCCCTCGGGCGGCTTCCGCTTGACCACCTGGCGGAGCTTCTTCTGGTCATCGCCGAACTTGGCGGTGGCCTTGGCCATCGCCTTGACGTTCTCGATCACGTGTTCGGGGGCCTGCACCACCACGGTGCCGGCAGTATCGTACCCGGCCCGCCCTGCACGGCCGGCGATCTGGTGGAACTCGCGTGAGTTCAGCAGCCGGGTACGGACGCCGTCGTACTTGCTGAGGGCGGTGAGCAGGACCGTGCGGATGGGCACGTTGATGCCCACGCCCAGCGTGTCGGTGCCGCAGATGACCTTGAGCAGGCCGGCCTGGGCCAGTTGCTCCACCAGCCGCCGGTACTTCGGCAGCATGCCGGCGTGGTGAACGCCGATGCCGTGGCGGACCAGCCGGTTGAGGGTCTTGCCGAAGCCTGCCGCAAAGCGGAAGCCGGCAATCAGCTCGGCGATCTTGTCCTTCTCCTCGCGGGTGCAGACGTTGATGCTCATCAGGTTCTGCGCCCGGTCGATTGCCTCAAGCTGGCTGAAGTGGACCACATAGACGGGGACCTGTTTGGTGGAGAGCAGCTCCTCGAGGGTCTCGTGGACAGGCGTCTGCTCGTAGTAGTAGTGCAGCGGGATCGGGCGTTCAGCGGAACTGACGGTCGTCGTCGGGCGTCCCGTCAGATCGGTGAGGCCGGCCTCAAACCGGCTCACGTCGCCCAGGGTCGCGGACATCAGCAGGAACTGCGCCTGCGGAAGCTCCAGCAGCGGCACCTGCCAGGCCCAGCCGCGCTGCGGGTCGGAGTAGAAATGGAACTCGTCCATGATCACCGCACCCAGGTCCGCCCCGGCGCCTTCCCTAAGTGCGATGTTGGCCAGGATTTCGGCGGTGCAGCAGATGATGGGTGCGTCCTGGTTGACGCCGGAGTCGCCGGTGATCATTCCGACGTTTTCGGCACCGAAGATCTCGCACAGGGCGAAGAATTTCTCCGATACGAGGGCCTTGATGGGTGCCGTGTAGTAGCTTCGGTCCCCCCGGGCCATGGCCTGGAAGTGCGCGGCAATGGCCACCAGGGACTTGCCGGACCCCGTCGGAGTGGCCAGAATGACGTTGTCCCCGGAGGCGAGTTCCATGATGGCCTCGTCCTGTGCGGCGTAGAGGGACAGCCCGCGGCTTTCCGTCCACTCAACGAAACGGGTGTAGAGCTTATCCGGATCGTGGTCCGCCCCGCTGGAGGTACGTTCGGCCGGGACAGGGAGCTGCTCAACGAGTTTCATTGCTTTCCAGCTTAGTGCCCGCAGCCAATGGGTGGTTCGTCCTTGGTCGCGGGGCCGGCCCGGACTAGGCTCGGCCTGACGGCAACCGCTCGAGCCATTGGAGGACATCCTTGAAATGGGATCCCGCTAAGTATGTGGAGTTCGGAAACCACCGCGACCGGCCATATTTTGACCTCACCGCGCGTGTCCACGCGGACCATCCGCGCCATGTGGTGGACCTCGGCTGCGGGCCCGGCAATCTCACGGCGACCCTCGCGGAGCGCTGGCCCGGCGCCGAAGTGCTGGGGATCGACTCGTCCGCCGAAATGCTGCAGAAGGCGGAAACCCACGCTGCGGGGTCGGCCAACCTCTCCTTCGCACTGACGGACATCGCCCGGTGGATGCCGTCGGACCGGACCGACGTGGTGGTGACCAACGCGGCCCTGCAGTGGGTCCCCGGCCACCCGGCACTGCTGGCGGGCTGGCTGGAGGCCCTCAGGCCCGGCGCTTGGTTCGCCCTGCAGGTTCCGGGGAACTTCGGTTCGCCGTCGCATGTGCTGATGCGGCAACTCGCGGAGTCCGGCCGCTGGAAGGACGCCCTCGACGGCGTCCTGCGGCACGATGACGCCGTCGCTGAACCCGCCGAATACCTCAACATCATGCTCGACGCCGGCTGCGACGCGGATGCCTGGGAAACCACCTACCAGCAGGTTCTGCACGGACCGGATCCGGTCCTGCAGTGGGTCAGGGGGGCCGGACTGCGGCCTGTGCTGTCAGCGCTCCCGCCGGCGGACGCCGCGGAATTCGAGGCGGAGTATTCGGCGCTGCTCAACGACGCCTACCCTGCCACTGCGCACGGCACTGTTTTTCCGTTCCGGAGGATTTTCGCAGTCGCGCGGAAACGGGGCTGACCATGCCGTCGCGGCGGAGGGAGGTGCGATGCTCGCAGGCATGATGATGCGGCTGCTCGCCGCGCATAAGCCGGCGGTCCTGGCCATCGTGATCCTGCAGCTCCTGCAGACCACGGCCAACCTCCTCCTGCCCACCCTCAATGCCGCCATCATCGACGACGGAATCGTCTTGGGGAAAACGGACCTCATCCTTCGGCTGGGCGGATGGATGGCGGGCATTGCCGCCGTCCAGGTTGCCGCGGCCCTCTCTGCCGGGTACTTCAGTGCCAATGTGGCCATGAAGCTCGGCCGCCAGCTGCGCCAGGAGCTCTTCGCGAAGGTCCAGTCGCTGTCCTCCCAGGAGGTGGGATCCTTCGGCGTGCCCAGCCTGGTGACACGGGCCACCAACGACGTCCAGCAGATCCAGGCGCTGGCCGTGCTGGTCTTCACCATGCTCGTGGCGGCGCCTGCCATGGGCATCGGCGGCATCGTCCTGGCCCTGAACCAGGATGTGGTCCTCTCAGGCATCGTGGTGGCCATCGTGCCCGTGCTGGTGGTCATCATGTACCTGATCGTGCGCCGGCTCGTGCCCCTCTACCGGGAGGGCCAGGTCCTGATCGACCGCATCAGCAGGGTGCTGCGGGAGCAGATCATCGGGGCCAATGTCATCCGGGCGTTCGTCCGCCAGGCGCACGAAGCGCGCCGCTTCGCCGTCGTTAACCGTGAGCTGACCCGCAACAACCTGCAGTCCGCGCTGCTGGTGGCCGGGATGCTGCCGCTGATCATGATCGTGGTGAACCTGTCGTCGGTGGCGGTGGTGTGGTTCGGCGGCCACAGAATCCAGGCCGGGGACATGAAGCTTGGCGCGCTGACGGCCTTCATCGCCTACATCCTGCAGATCCTCATTGCGATCATGATGGCCATGTACGTCCTGATGACGGCTCCCCGCGCGGCGGCCTGCGCAGAACGGATCCAGGCGGTGCTGGACACCCGCCCCGCCATAGCCGATCCGGCGATCTCGCGGGCCGGGCTGCCGCACGCACAGCGCACCGCAGGCGGCACAGTGGAATTCCGCGACGTCACCTTTGCCTACCCCGGGGCGGAGGCGCCGGTCCTGGACCGCATCAGCTTCACTGCGTCGCCGGGCACGTTCACCGCCATCATCGGCTCGACGGGCAGCGGAAAGTCGACAATGCTCAACCTGCTGCCCCGTTTCCTGGACGCCACGTCGGGGGAGGTCTTGATCGGCGGCCACAATGTGAAATCACTTCCGCTTCATTTCCTGCGGAACAGCCTGTCGCTGGTGCCCCAGCGCGCCTACCTCTTCTCCGGTACTGTTGCCGAGAACCTGCGGATTGCGGCGCCTGACGCCAGCGACGACGACCTGCTCCGCGCGCTCCGCACCGCCCAAGCGGAGGACTTTGTGCGCGACCTGCCCCACGGTCTCCACACCCCGGTGAGCCAGGGTGGAACGAATTTTTCCGGCGGCCAGCGCCAGCGGCTGTGCATCGCCCGCGCACTGCTTCGCGACGCCCCGGTGTACCTGTTTGACGACAGCCTCTCAGCGCTGGACCATGCAACGGACGCCCGCCTCCGCGAGGCGCTTACCCCGCTCACCCGCCGGTCCACGGTGATCATCGTGGCCGAACGCATCGCGACGATCCTCGACGCAGGCCTTATCCTGGTGCTGGACAAGGGCAGGCTCGTCGCCCAGGGCACGCACAGCGAACTGATGCGTACGTCGACGGTCTACCAGGAAATTGCCGCGTCACAGCTTGCGCTCGGAGGCAGGGTATGACCGCAGCCGAACCCACAACGACGACGGCGGTCGCCGCCCCGGGTGCCGCCTGGGCCACCAGCAGGCGCCTTCTGGGACTGCTGGGCCCCGTAAGGCGGAGGATGCTCGGTGCCGTTGCCGCCACCTGCGCGTTTGTGGCGCTCAACGTGTCGGCCCCCAAGCTGCTGGGCGACGCAACCGACGTCGTGGTTGATGGTGTTTTTGGAGGGACCTTCAACGAACAGAAACTTGCCACCCTGCTGCTGCTCGTGGCGGTGATGTACATCGGCGCTTCTCTCTTCAGCTGGGTACAGGGAGTTGTCACCGCCACCGCCGTGCAACACGTGAGCTACCGGCTGCGGGCCTCCGTGGAGGACAAACTGCACCGGCTGCCGTCCGCGCATTTTGACGAGCAGCGGCGCGGGGACGTCCTCAGCCGGGCCACCAACGACGTCGACAACATCTCCCAGGCACTGAACCAGCTGCTGAACCAGCTGATCCTATCGGTGCTCATGCTGCTGGGCGCCCTCGCCATGATGCTGTGGCTCTCCCCGCTCCTGGCGGTCATTGCCTTGGTGACTGTGCCGTTTTCGACGGTGGTCACTGTCCTCGTCGCCCGGAAGTCCCAGGCGCATTTTTCCGAGCAGTGGAGCACCACGGGCGAACTCAACGCACACCTCGAGGAGTACATCACGGGCCACGAGGTGCTCAAGGCCTTCGGGCGGCAGGGCATGGCCACCGAGGTGTTCACCACCAGCAACGACAGGCTCTCCCGGACCAGCGCGCGCGCCCAGTACGTTTCCGGCGCTGTCCAGCCGCTCCTGGTTTTCGTGTCCAACCTCAACTACATTGCCGTGGCCGTGGTGGGCGCGCTGCAGGTCACCGCCGGTGCCATGACCATCGGCGGGGTCCAGGCCTTCATCCAGTTCAGCAGGCTCTTCAGCCAGCCGATCGGGCAGATTGGCGGGATGCTGACCCTGATGCAGTCCTGCGTCGCGTCGGCTGAACGTGTGTTCGCCCTCCTGGATGCAGCGGAAATTCCGCGCGACGGCACAGAGCACGACGGCGCAGAGCAGGCCGGCACGGAGCAGGCCGGGAAGGAGCTGGCCGGAAGGGAGCCGGCCGGCGCGGAGGGGGCAGCAGTTACCGGCGGCCGAGTGGTGTTCGACGCCGTCACCTTCGGCTACAACAGCGGTCCGCCCGTGGTCAGGGAGCTGTCCTTTACCGCTGAGCCCGGGCAGACCGTGGCCATCGTCGGGCATACCGGGGCCGGTAAAACCACCATGGTGAACCTGCTCATGCGGTTCTATGAGCTCGATTCCGGCCGGATCACCGTCGACGGCGTGGACATCGCAGGGCGCGGCCGTGACGAGCTGCGTTCCATGATCGGCATGGTGCTGCAGGACGCCTGGGTGTTCACCGGCTCCATCAGGGAGAACATCGAGTACGGGCGGCCCGGCGCTAGCGACACAGACGTTCTCTCCGCCGCGGAAGCCACGCACGTGGACCACTTCGTGCGCGCCCTCCCTGACGGCTACGGCACACTATTGGGCAACGACGGCGACTCCCTCAGCCAGGGGCAGCGGCAGCTGATCACCATCGCCAGGGCCCAGCTCGCGGGCCGCAGCATCCTCGTCCTGGATGAGGCGACAAGTTCTGTGGATACGCGCACTGAAGTGCAGATCCGGCAGGCGATGCAGCGGCTGCGGCAGGGCAGGACGAGCTTCGTGATTGCCCACCGTTTGTCCACGGTGCGGGACGCTGATCTAATTCTCGTCATGGACCACGGACGAATCGTCGAACACGGGAACCACCAACAGTTGCTGGCAGCCAACGGGCACTACAGCAGGCTTTATGATGCCCAGTTCTCAGGTAGGGCAGATGCGCTGCGCGCAGGGGAGTCGGGGCAGTGAGCGGCGTAAATGAGTTTCCGGGGACCTGGAAGCCGAACCAGGGCAGTTCGGTCCCGCTCTTTGAACAGTTGCGGCTGAACATCATCGAACGGGCGGACAGCGGCGCCCTGGCCCCCGGCACGCGCCTGCCCGCCGTGCGCGCCCTTGCAACCGCGCTGGGCGTCGCCCCGCACACCGTGGCCCGCGCCTACAAGGAGCTGGAAGCGGCAGGGATTGTTGCCACCCGCGGCCGGCACGGAACCACCGTCTGCGCCAGGGACGAGGCTTGGACCTCGCTGACTGCGGCTGCTGCTGATTTCGCCACCGCGGCAAAGGCCCAGGGCGCAAGCTTTGCGGAGGCAGTACAGCTGCTGGCGGCAGCCTACGACGCCGAATAGGCGCCGGCATGGAAATTCGAAGAAGTTTTCGATTAGCATTAGTGGGTGCCTAAAGCCGTAGCTGAAGAACCAGCCGTTGATGCCCGCTCCGCTCTCGTACCCCTAAACCAAGGGAAACCGGCGCGCCCGGACCTTTCCCGCCTTGTGGTGAAGGGGGCACGGGAGCACAATCTGCGCAACGTGGACCTGGACCTGCCGCGGGACTCCATGATCGTTTTCACGGGACTGTCCGGGTCCGGAAAGTCATCCCTGGCGTTCGACACGATCTTCGCGGAGGGCCAGCGCCGCTACGTGGAATCGCTGTCCGCGTACGCCCGCCAGTTCCTGGGACAGGTGGACAAGCCGGATGTGGACTTCATCGAGGGCCTGTCCCCGGCCGTTTCCATCGACCAGAAGTCCACCAGCAAGAACCCCCGCTCCACCGTGGGCACCATCACCGAGATCTACGACTACATGCGCCTGCTCTGGGCCCGCGTTGGCCGTCCGCACTGCCCCATCTGCGGCGAGCAGGTGGCGAAGCAGACGCCGCAGCAGATCGTGGACCAGCTGCTTGAACTGCCGGCGGGCACACGCTTCCAGGTCCTCGCTCCCGTCGTCCGCGGGCGCAAGGGCGAATTCGTCGACCTCTTCAAGGAACTGACGGCCAAGGGCTACTCGCGTGCGCGCGTGGACGGGGACCTCATCCAGCTGAGCGATCCTCCCAAGCTCGGCAAGCAGTTCAAGCACACCATCGAAGTGGTGGTGGACCGGCTCGTGGTCAAGGAAGGCATCAGCCAGCGCCTGACCGACTCGGTCGAAACCGCTCTTGGTCTGGCTGAAGGCCGCGTGCTCGCCGAATTCGTCGACCTCGAACCGGATGATGCGGAACGGATCCGGGCATTCTCCGAGCACCTGGCCTGCCCCAATGAGCACCCCCTCGCCATCGATGAAATCGAGCCCCGCTCGTTCTCGTTCAACAACCCCTTCGGCGCCTGTTCCGCCTGCAGCGGCATCGGCACCAAGCTGGAAGTGGATGAGGAACTCATCATCCCGAACCCGGAGCTCTCCCTCGGCGAGGGCGCCATCGCGCCCTGGTCGCTGGGTACGGCCACCAGCGAGTACTGGAACAGGCTGCTGGCCGGGCTCGCGAAGGAACTCGACTTCTCGATGAAGACGGCGTGGCAGAAGCTTCCCAATGACATCCGGCAGACCGTCCTGCACGGCAAGGACCATAAGGTGGTGGTGCAGTACCGCAACCGCTTCGGCCGGGAGCGCAAGTACAGCACCGGCTTCGAGGGCGTCGTCCAGTACGTCCACCGCAAGCACCTGGAAACCGATTCGGATTCGGCCAGGGACCGGTACGAAGAGTACATGCGGCAGATCCCCTGCCCGGCCTGCAATGGCGCCCGCCTGAACCCGGCCTCGCTCTCGGTGCTGATCAACGGCAAGTCCATCGCCGAAGTGGCAGCCATGCCGATGCGTGAATGCGCCCACTTCCTGGACACCCTGGTGCTCACCGGCCGCGAGGCCCAGATCGCTCACCAGGTCCTCAAGGAAATCCAGGCCCGCCTCACCTTCCTCCTCGACGTCGGCCTGGAATACCTGAACCTGGAGCGTCCCTCCGGCACCCTGTCCGGCGGCGAAGCGCAACGAATCCGACTGGCAACGCAGATCGGTTCCGGCCTGGTCGGCGTCCTTTACGTCCTCGACGAACCCTCCATCGGCCTGCACCAGCGCGACAACCGCCGGCTGATCGAAACGCTTACCCGCCTGCGGGACCTCGGCAACACCCTCATTGTGGTGGAGCACGACGAAGACACCATCCAGGAAGCCGACTGGATTGTGGACATCGGACCGGGCGCCGGCGAGCACGGTGGCCAGGTGGTGCACTCCGGCTCGTACAAGGAGCTCCTGGAAAACACCGAATCGCTGACCGGCGACTACCTTTCCGGCCGGAAGAAGATCGAGATCCCCAAGAAGCGGCGCAAGTACGACAAGAAGCGCGAGCTGAAGGTCATCGGCGCCCGGGAAAACAACCTCGTCAACGTGGATGCCGCCTTCCCGCTGGGACTGCTGACGGCTGTGACCGGCGTCAGCGGCTCCGGCAAGTCCACCCTGGTCAACGAAATTCTCTACAAGGTGCTGGCCAACAAGCTCAATGGCGCCAAGCAGGTGGCCGGCCGCCACAAATTGATCCAGGGCCTCGAGCACCTCGACAAGGTGGTACACGTCGACCAGAGCCCCATCGGCCGGACGCCGCGGTCCAACCCGGCCACCTACACCGGCGTGTTCGACAACATCCGGAAGCTCTTCGCCGAGACCACCGAGGCCAAGGTTCGCGGCTACCAGCCCGGCCGGTTCTCGTTCAACGTCAAAGGCGGGCGCTGCGAAGCATGTTCCGGTGACGGCACGCTGAAGATCGAGATGAACTTCCTGCCGGACGTCTATGTGCCCTGCGAGGTCTGCCATGGTGCGCGGTACAACCGGGAAACCCTGGAAGTCCACTACAAGGGCAAGACCATCGCGGACGTGCTCAATATGCCCATCGAGGAAGGCGCGGAGTTCTTCGCCGCCTTCTCGCCGATTGCGCGCCACCTGCGAACGCTCGTCGACGTCGGTCTGGGCTATGTGCGGCTGGGGCAGCCGGCCACCACGCTGTCCGGCGGCGAGGCGCAGCGCGTGAAGCTGGCAGCGGAACTTCAGAAGCGGTCCAACGGCCGGAGCATCTACGTCTTGGACGAACCCACCACCGGCCTGCACTTCGAGGACATCCGCAAGCTGCTCATGGTCCTGCAGGGGCTGGTGGACAAGGGCAACACCGTGATCACCATCGAACACAACCTTGACGTCATCAAGAGCGCGGACTGGATCGTGGATCTTGGGCCCGACGGCGGATCCGGCGGCGGCCAGATCATCGCAACGGGCACTCCGGAACAGGTCGCGAAGTCCACCAAGAGCTACACGGCAACGTTCCTGGCGGAGATCCTGGCCTAGCCCGGACCCAGGCGCACCCGAATGGCTGGAGCTTGCTGATCCGGTGGGAAGAAGTATTCCTGTCAGGGAATGCGAGTTTCAGCCATTCGCGTCCTCGTGAGAAACTAAGCCGGTGACCCTTTCAACAGTGCCCGTGATCTTCGACCTGGACGGCACTCTTGTCGATCCGGCGGGGGGAATAACGGGCGGAATCTCCGCGGCCCTTACCCAACTCGGCATCAGGGTCCCCGCCCCGGCCCAACTGGACGCGATGATCGGCCCGAAACTCAGCGATTCCCTCCTGAACATTGCCGGCGTTCCGCCTGAACAGCTTGCCGAGGTCATTCGGATCTACCGGGCCTACTACCTTGAAACCGGCATCGCCCAGAGCCGGCTGTATCCGGGTATCCGGGAACTCGTAGAGGGCTACGCCGCCTCAGGACGCCCCATTGCGGTGGCGACGCAGAAACCTGAAGGGCTCGCAAAGATTGTGCTCGAGCACCACGGAATCGCCGGCTCCTTCCGCTTCATTCGGGGTTCGGCCGCCGACGAGGCTGCCGGCGCCACCGCCCCGCTTGGCAAAACTGAAATTGTGGCGGCTGCGCTGTCCGACCTGCGCACGCAGCACGCCGTGATGGTGGGGGACCGCGCCCAGGACGTGGCCGGCGCCATGGCCAACGGCCTTGACTGCATCGGCGTCAGCTGGGGATTTGCTCCCGACGGCGAGCTCCACGAGGCCGGCGCCGTCGCGATCGTGGACTCCACCAGGGGCCTCGCGGTAGCCATCGACAACATGGACGCCGTTCGGACCGCAGCCATGAGTGAGGTGCACGACGATGGCATTGTTTGATGCGATCCGATGGACCACCCGCACGCTGATCTCCGGAACCTGCCGGCCGACGGTCATCGGGCTGGAGAACGTTCCCAAGGACGGGCCTTTCATCGTCGCGCCCAACCACCTGTCGTTCCTGGACAGCGTGATTGTGCAGGCCCTGATGCCCCGGCCGGTGGCGTTCTTCGCCAAGGCCGAATACTTCACCACTGGCGGTGTGAAGGGGAAGGTCATGAAGTCCTTCTTCGAATCAGTAGGCTCCATTCCCGTGGAACGCGGCGAGCAGGCGGCCAGCGTGGCCGCCCTCAAGACACTGCTTGACATCCTCGAGGCAGGCAAGGGAATCGGGATCTATCCCGAGGGAACCCGCTCCCGGGACGGGATCCTGTACCGTGGCCGCACCGGCGTCGGCTGGCTTGCGCTGACCACCGGTGCCCCGGTCATTCCCGTCGGCCTCATCGGTACCGAAAACCTCCAGCCGGCAGGCCAGAACGGCGTGAAGCCGCAGCACTTCACCATGAAGGTGGGCGAGCCGCTGTACTTCGAAAAGACCGGCCCCGACCACTCACTGCCTGCCCGCCGCCAGGTCACGGACCGGATCATGGACGCCATCGCCGAGCTCAGCGGCCAGGAGCGCTCCACCAGCTACAACCAGAGCAAGGCAGCGGAGTAGCGGCTGCAGAGCCCCTGTCTGGGACACCCTGCATCCTCAGTAGACTTGAATCGTGGCAGATCCAGCTAGTTACCGACCCCAAACCGGTGAAATTCCAACCAACCCCGGCGTGTACCGATTCCGGGATCCGCACGGCCGCGTCATTTACGTCGGCAAGGCCAAGAGCCTGCGGTCCCGGCTGAATTCGTACTTCGCCAACCCCGGGGGCCTGCTGCCCAAGACCTACGCCATGGTCCACGCCGCCAGCAGCGTGGAGTGGACCGTCGTCGGGAGCGAACTGGAGTCTCTCCAGCTGGAATACACCTGGATCAAGGAATTCAAGCCACGGTTCAATGTGGTCTTCCGGGACGACAAAACCTACCCGTACCTTGCCGTAACCATGGGGGAGAAGTTCCCGCGGGTCCAGGTGCTCCGCGGAGAGCGACGGAAAGGCACCCGTTACTTTGGCCCGTACACGGCCGGGGCCATCCGCGAAACGATGGACACCCTGCTGCGCGTTTTTCCCGTCCGCAGCTGCAGTCCAGGTGTCCTGAAGCGGGCCCAGGCCAGCGGGCGGCCGTGCCTGCTCGGTTACATCGACAAATGCTCGGCACCGTGTGTTGGCCGGGTGACGCCGGAGGAGCACCGGGCCCTGGCTGAGGACTTCTGTGCGTTCATGGGAGGCGAAGCCAAACGTTTCATCGCACGGCTGGAAAAGGACATGGGCGCGGCGGTTGCCGAGCTCGACTACGAGCGCGCCGCTCGGGTCCGGGACGACATCATCGCCCTGCGGAAAGTCTTCGAACGCAATGCCGTGGTCCTGGCCGAGGACACCGACGCCGATGTGTTCGCCCTGCACGAGGACGAGCTGGAGGCAGCCGTCCAGGTGTTCCATGTCCGGGGCGGCCGCGTCCGGGGCCAGCGCGGCTGGGTGGTGGAAAAGGTCGAGGATTCAACCACTCCGGACCTGGTCGAGCACCTGCTCCAGCAGGTCTACGGCGAGGAGGGCGACACCCAGGGCCGGATGCCACGGGAAGTCCTGGTACCTGAAGAGCCGAGCAACGCTGCCGAACTGACGCAGTGGCTCTCCGGCCTGCGCGGCGCCAAGGTGGACGTCCGGGTTCCGCGTCGCGGGGACAAGGCAGCGCTCATGTCCACCGTCCGGGAAAACGCCGAGCACGCACTGCAACTCCACAAGTCGCGCCGTGCCGGAGACCTGACCAACCGGTCCCTCGCGCTGCAGGAACTCCAGGAAGCCCTGGACCTGCCCGTGGCGCTGCTCCGCATCGAGTGCTTCGACATCTCCCACGTGCAGGGAACGAACGTGGTGGCGTCCATGGTGGTGGTGGAAGACGGTCTTCCCAAGAAGTCCGACTACCGAAAGTTCTCCATCACCGGCGCGGCGGCCGTGGATGACACCGCGGCGATGCACGACGTCCTCACGCGGCGATTCCGGAATTACCTGCAGGAGAAGTCGGCGCAGGCGGAAGCGGCACAGCTGCCCGGGCATCAGGCCGCGCTCGAAGCCATTGCGGTCGCCTCTGTGCAGGACACCACCACGCCGGCACCCCGCGCGAAGTTCGCGTACCCGCCAAACCTGGTGGTGGTTGACGGCGGTAAGCCACAGGTCAACGCCGCGTCGCGCGCCCTGGCGGAACTCGGCATCGAGGACGTCTACGTCGTCGGCCTGGCCAAGCGCCTTGAGGAAGTCTGGCTGCCGGACAGTGATTTCCCGGTGATCCTGCCGCGGACCTCCGAGGGTCTTTACCTTCTCCAGCGCATCCGCGATGAGGCACACCGCTTCGCCATCACTTTCCACCGGCAGAAACGCGGCAAGGCCATGACCGTTTCGGCCCTGGACGGCGTTCCTGGACTGGGCGAGGCCAAGCGCAAGGCCCTGCTGGCGCAGTTCGGCTCCGTCAAGAGCATCCGGACCGCCAGCGCGGCCGAACTGACCACCGCCAAGGGCATCGGACCGTCGCTGGCGGATGCGATCGTCAGCCATTTCGGCAACGGCGGCGCAGCCAACGGTGCGGACGTGCCGGCCATCAATATGACGACCGGCGAAATCATTGAAACTTAGCTAGGGTAAGGACCGGAAGCGGAACGCGCGGTTGCGTCGAATTACACAGCAGGAATGGGGCTTTACTCATGGCAGAGTCAACGGCAGGATCCGAAGCGGAACAGGACGGCATGACGCCCGTCAAACCCGTTGAAGCGGAACTGCTCGTGGTGACGGGGATGTCCGGGGCAGGTCGCAGTACCGCCGCGGATGCCCTCGAAGACCATGGCTGGTACGTCGTTGAGAACCTGCCGCCGCAGATGCTCGGTACTTTGGCCGAACTCGTGTCCCACGCACCGCAGTCCATTCCCAAGCTCGCCGTGGTGGTTGACGTCCGCAGCAAGGCGCTCTTCACGGACATCCGCACGGCGCTGAAAACCCTTGAGGCCAGCGGTGTGATGTTCCGCGTCCTATTCCTGGACGCCAACGACGATGTCCTGGTGCGCCGCTTCGAGCAGGGCCGCAGGCCGCACCCCCTCCAGGAAGGCGGGAGGATCCTCGACGGCATCGCCGCGGAGCGGGAGCTGCTGCATGAACTGCGCGATTCCTCGGATATCGTGCTGGACACCTCCGAGTTCAATGTCCACGCCCTCGCCACGGCCATCACGGAGCTCTTCAGCGAAACCGGTCCCGTGGCCTTGCGGCTTAACGTCATGAGCTTCGGCTTCAAGTACGGGCTGCCGGTGGACGCGAACTTTGTGGTCGATGCCCGCTTCATCCCGAATCCGCACTGGGTTCCGCAGTTGCGCCCGCACACCGGCCTGGACAAGGACGTCAGCGACTACGTCCTCGAAGCAGAAGGGGTCAAGAGCTTCGTGGACCGCTACGTGCTGGCCATCGAGCCTGTGCTGGACGGCTACCGCCGGGAAAACAAGCACTATGCCACCATCGCAGTGGGCTGCACGGGTGGCAAGCACCGTTCGGTGGCCGTCGCCATGGAACTGTCCAAAAAGCTGGCACAGTACCCCCGCGTCACCGTGACCACCACTCATCGGGACCTGGGCCGCGAATAATGGGGCTGCTTACCGGGCCGCTGCCCCTTGTGCCGCCGGCGAGCGGCACCGGCGGCGGGCAGCTGGACAAAGGTCCGTCCGTCGTCGCCCTCGGCGGCGGCCACGGACTGTCAGCTTCGCTGTCCGCCCTGAGACTGCTGACCTCCGAGCTGACCGCCATCGTCACCGTAGCGGACGACGGCGGGTCTTCCGGGCGCCTGCGCGAGGAGTACGGCGTCCTCCCGCCCGGCGACCTCCGGATGGCGCTCACCGCACTGTGTGACGACACCGACTGGGGCCGGACCTGGCGGGACGTCATGCAGCACCGCTTCCAGCCCGGGGCAGGCCGTGGCGGCTCACTCGACGACCACGCCATGGGCAACCTGCTGATCGTCACGCTCTGGGAACTGCTGGGCGACACCGTGGGCGGCCTGAAGTGGGCCGGCGCCCTCCTGGGCGCCCGCGGGCAGGTCCTTCCCATGTCCAGTGAGCCGCTGACCATCGAAGGCGATGTCCGGGTGCCCGGACCGGCCGGCAGCTTTACCTTGGAGACCGTCAGGGGCCAGGCCAAATGCGCTGTGGCGGGCTCGCTGGAGAGCGTCCGGCTCCTGCCGGAGTCGGCCCCGGCCTGCACTGAAGCCCTGACGGCCATCGAGCTGGCGGACTGGGTCATCCTCGGTCCGGGCTCCTGGTACACGTCCGTGCTGCCGCACCTCCTGCTGCCGGAAATGCGCCAGGCGCTGTCGGACACTCCGGCAAAGCGGTGCCTGACCATGAACCTAGCCACGGACACCATGGAAACGTCCGGGATGTCCGCCGCCGACCACCTGCATGTGCTGCGAAACTACGCGCCCGACTTCAGCATCGACGTCGTGCTTGCGGACCCGGTGTCGGTACCGGACGTTGAGGAGTTCAAGCAGGCCGCGGGGATGCTCGGTGCCGAGGTGGTGTTGGGTAAAGTAGGGGCGTCGAGCCGCCGTCCGATCCACGACCCCCTGCGTCTGGCAACGGCGTACCACGATATTTTCGGGAACAGTTAGGAAGGTGCCATGGCACTGACATCATCAGTCAAGGAAGAACTGTCCCGCCTGGACATAAAGAAGTCCTCGGTCCGCAAGGCTGAAGTCTCCGCAATGCTGCGCTTCGCCGGCGGCCTGCACATTATCTCGGGCCGGATTGTCATTGAGGCCGAGGTTGATCTCGCCTCCACGGCGCGCCGGCTGCGTGCCGCCATCGCCGAGGTATACGGCCACCAGAGCGAGATCATCGTGGTCTCCGGCGGCGGTCTCCGCCGCGGCAACCGGTACGTGGTGCGGGTGGTGCGCGACGGTGAGGCCCTGGCCCGCCAGACCGGGCTGCTGGACGCGCGCGGCCGCCCCGTCCGGGGCCTGCCTTCGGCGGTGGTCAACGGCTCCGCCGCAGACGCCGAGGCCGTATGGCGCGGCGCGTTCCTGGCCCACGGGTCCCTGACCGAGCCGGGGAGGTCCTCGGCCATGGAGGTGACCTGCCCCGGTCCTGAATCTGCCCTTGCGCTGGTGGGCGCCGCCCGCCGGCTCGGCATCCAGGCCAAGGCGCGCGAGGTCAGGGGAGTGGACCGGGTGGTCATCCGGGACGGGGACACCATCGCCGCCCTGCTCACGCGGATGGGTGCCCATGACGCGCTGATGGTGTGGGAAGAACGCCGCATGCGCAAAGAGGTGCGCGCTACCGCCAACAGGCTGGCCAACTTCGACGACGCCAACCTGCGCCGCTCTGCCCAGGCCGCGGTTGCCGCCGGGGCCAGGGTGGACCGCGCCCTGGAGATCCTCGGCGATGACGTCCCCGATCACCTCAAATATGCCGGTGAGCTCCGCGTGGCCCACAAGCAGGCAAGCCTTGACGAACTCGGCCGTCTCGCTGATCCGCCCATGACCAAGGACGCCATCGCCGGCAGGATCCGCAGGCTGCTGGCAATGGCGGACAAACGTGCCCTGGACCTGGGGATTCCCGGGACCGAGGCCAATGTGACGCCGGAAATGCTGGACGAGTAACGGCGCCCCTAGAATCGAGTCCGGGTGACGGAAATACCTCGCGGCGTTCGGCGGTTGTGCCCCCTGGGAGCCATGGCCTGCCGGACCCCGCCGGATTCCGTCCCCCACAGATTTCCGGGTGACCTGTCATCCGGATGCACAATCCGAGAGTTACCAAACCGGACAACCTGTCCACGACATTGGAGGATTTTGTGACCGAGTACGTACTGCCTGAACTCAGCTACGACTACGCAGCGCTGGAGCCCCACATCTCCGCACGCATCATGGAGCTGCACCACAGCAAGCACCACGCTGCCTACGTGGCCGGCGCCAACAACGCGCTGGCGCAGCTGGCCGAGGCACGCGAAAAGGGCGACTTCGCCAACATCAACCGCCTTTCGAAGGACCTGGCCTTCCACACCGGCGGCCACGTCAACCACTCCGTGTTCTGGAACAACCTGTCCCCGGACGGCGGCGACAAGCCCGAGGGGGACCTGGCAGCAGCCATCGACGACGCCTTCGGTTCCTTTGACGCATTCCGCGCGCAGTTCAGCGCCGCAGCCCTCGGCCTGCAAGGCTCCGGCTGGGGCTTCCTGGCCTACGAGCCCATCGGCGGAAACCTGGTCATCGAGCAGCTTTACGATCAGCAGGGCAACGTGGCGCTCGGCACCACCCCGCTGCTGATGCTCGACATGTGGGAGCACGCCTTCTACCTGGACTACGTCAACGTCAAGGCCGACTACGTCAAGGCTTTCTGGAACATCGTGAACTGGGCCGACGTCGCCAAGCGCTTCGAAGGTGCCCGCAAGAACGCAACGGGCCTCATTACCCTGTAATGCGGTTCAGGTGTGATGTGGAAGACATCCACATGTAACAAAGTTCACATTTGGGCCGTTTCGGGCCGAATCGTGGACGGTCCGCCCCCGCACTTGCGGGGGCGGACCTTCTTAAACGTAAGATGGATCACGGAAGGCGGTTAGCCTTCAGCAATGTGGCTGGTCGCCCTCCGATCTGGTAATCATCTCTGCCCAATGGCGTGCGGGATCTGTTAGTTGGCTTGAACGCCCGCTTA
The DNA here is from genome assembly GCF_018613775.1 of Arthrobacter sp. ISL-69. Taxonomy (NCBI): domain Bacteria; kingdom Bacillati; phylum Actinomycetota; class Actinomycetes; order Micrococcales; family Micrococcaceae; genus Arthrobacter; species Arthrobacter sp. ISL-69. The sequence continues at coordinate 12,045 of NZ_JAGGPO010000010.1, read as the reverse complement.
ACTAGTTGTGCTTCTACAAGCACCAAGGAGACTAAAAAAGTGACGACCCGTATTGGTATCAACGGCTTTGGCCGCATTGGCCGCAATTACTTCCGCGCTGCACTCGCACAGGGTGCGGACCTTGAAATCGTTGCTGTCAACGATCTCACCAGCCCCGAAGCGCTGGCCCACTTGCTCAAGTACGACTCCGTCGGCGGCCGCCTGAAGGAAACCGTCGAGGTCAAGGACGGCAACATCGTTGTCAACGGCAACGTCATCAAGGTCCTGGCCGAGCGCGATCCCGCAAACCTCCCGTGGGGCGAGCTCGGTGTTGACATCGTCATCGAGTCCACCGGCTTCTTCACGAAGGCTGCCGCAGCGCAGAAGCACATCGACGCCGGCGCCAAGAAGGTCCTGATCTCCGCCCCCGCCTCCGACGAGGACATCACCATCGTGATGGGCGTGAACCACGAGCTGTACGACTCCGCAGCCCACAACATCATCTCCAACGCCTCCTGCACCACGAACTGCCTCGGCCCCCTGGCCAAGGTCATCAACGACGAGTTCGGCATCGAACGCGGCCTGATGACCACGATTCACGCCTACACGGCCGACCAGAACCTGCAGGACGGCCCGCACAACGACCTCCGCCGCGCCCGCGCCGCCGCCATCAACATGGTCCCCACCTCCACCGGTGCGGCCAAGGCCATCGGCCTGGTGCTCCCGGAGCTCAAGGGCAAGCTGGACGGCTACGCCATCCGCGTACCGGTCCCCACCGGCTCCGCAACCGACCTTACGGTCACCGTTTCGCGCGAGACCACGGTTGAGGAAGTCAACGCGGCCCTGAAGAAGGCGTCTGAGTCCGAAGCACTCCAGGGCTTCCTGACCTACACGGATGAGCCGATCGTCTCCTCGGACATCGTCGGCGACCCCGCTTCCTCCATCTTCGACTCAGGTCTGACCAAGGTCATTGGCAACCAGGTCAAGGTTGTTTCCTGGTATGACAACGAATGGGGCTACTCGAACCGGCTCGTCGACCTCACGGAGCTCGTCGCATCCAAGCTGGGCTAGGGTTAGACACATGACATTCCACACCCTCAACGAACTGATCGCTGATGGTGTCCGCGGGCGGTACATTCTGGTTAGAAGTGACCTGAATGTGCCGCTCGACGGCTCTGAAGTGACTGACGACGGCCGCATCAAGGCCTCCCTGCCAGTACTGACGAAGCTCACGGACGCCGGTGCCCGCGTGCTGGTCACAGCCCACCTCGGACGCCCCAAGGGCGCCCCGGAGGAAAAATACTCCCTCAAGCCAGCCGCGACGCGGCTGGCCGAACTGGCCTCCTTCAAGGTCACCCTTGCCGGGGACACCGTCGGAGCCTCGGCAAAGGAGCTTGCCGCGTCGCTGCAGGACGGCGAAGCACTGGTCCTTGAAAACGTCCGGTTCGATGCCCGTGAGACCAGCAAGGATGACGCCGAGCGCGGCGCCTTCGCGGATGAACTGGTTGCGCTGACCGGAGACAACGGCGCCTACGTGGATGACGCCTTTGGCGCCGTCCACCGCAAGCACGCCAGCGTGTACGACGTCGCCACCCGGCTGCCGTCGTACCAGGGCGACCTCGTGCACACGGAGGTCGAGGTGCTGCGCAAGCTCACCACCGACACCCAGCGGCCCTACGTTGTGGTCCTCGGCGGCTCCAAGGTCTCGGACAAGCTTGCGGTCATCGACAACCTGATCGGTAAGGCCGATACGATCCTGGTCGGCGGCGGCATGCTGTTCACCTTCCTCGCAGCGGCCGGCCACAAGGTGGCAGGCAGCCTGCTGGAAGAAGACCAGATCCCCGTGGTACAGGACTACCTGAAGCGGGCGGCCGACGCCGGCACCGAGTTCATCGTGCCCACCGACGTTGAAGTGGCGGGCAAGTTCGCCGCGGACGCAGACCACGAGACCGTCCCCGCTGACGGCATCGAAGGCAGCAGTTTCGGTGCCCAGGGCATCGGGCTGGATATCGGGCCCGACTCGGCCGCCGCGTTCGCCAGCCGGATCAAGGGCGCCAAGACGGTGTTCTGGAACGGCCCCATGGGCGTCTTCGAATTCGAAGCCTTTGCCGGCGGCACCCGTGCCATCGCCCAGGCTCTCACGGAAGCGGATGCCTTCACGGTGGTTGGCGGCGGCGACTCCGCAGCTGCTGTCCGCACCTTGGGCTTCGCCGACGACCAGTTCGGTCACATCTCCACGGGTGGCGGCGCCAGCCTGGAGTACCTCGAAGGCAAGGAACTGCCGGGCCTCAGCGTCCTGGACCGCTAGATCCTCCAGCCGGCAGGGCGCCCTACCGAAAATCTCGGGCGCCCTGCCGGCTGTTCACATGACAAGCACTTTTTGGAGAACACGTGACAACGTCAACGAATGGCAAGTTCGACCGCACGCCCCTCATTGCCGGCAACTGGAAGATGAACATGGACCACGTCCAGGGCATCACGCTGCTGCAGAAACTGGCCTGGACCCTGTCCGATGCCAAGCACGATTACAGCCGCGTTGAAGTTGCTGTTTTCCCCCCGTTCACCGACCTTCGCGGCGTCCAGACCCTGGTCCAGGGCGATGAGCTGGAAGTTGTGTACGGTGGCCAGGACCTGTCGCAGTTCGATTCCGGCGCCTACACCGGTGACATCTCGGGCCAGTTCCTGAACAAGCTGGGCTGCAAGTACGTCCTGGTGGGCCACAGCGAACGCCGCACCATCCACAACGAGTCGGACGACGTCCTCAACGCCAAGGTCAAGGCCGCCTACCGCCACGGGGTCACGCCGGTGCTTTGCGTCGGCGAGGGCCTCGAGATCCGGCAGGCCGGCACGCACGTCCAGCACACGCTGGACCAGCTGCGCGCCGACGTCGAGGGCCTCGGGGCCGAAGAAGCAGCCGCCCTTGTGGTTGCCTACGAACCCGTCTGGGCCATCGGCACCGGCGAGGTGGCAGGCCCGGAGGACGCGCAGGAAATGTGCGCAGCCATCCGCGCTGAACTGACCACCCTGTTCGGCGACGAAGTTGCTGCGAAGGTCCGCCTGCTGTACGGCGGTTCGGTCAAGGCCAACAACGTAGCGGCCATCCTGGACGAACGCGACGTTGACGGCGTGTTGGTTGGCGGGGCCAGCCTCGATCCCGCTGAGTTTGCTAATATTGTCAGGTTCGAGAGTCACCTGCTGACGGATTAGTCCGGACACAGGCTTGACCTCCGCAATCATCAACTTCTGAAAGGCCGTCGTGGACGTTCTTCATGTCATTCTGCAGATCCTCCTGGGCATCACCAGCCTCCTGCTGACGCTGCTCATCCTGCTCCACAAGGGACGGGGCGGCGGTCTGTCGGACATGTTCGGCGGCGGCATGAGCTCGGGCCTCAGCTCGTCAGGTGTGGCGGAACGGAACCTAAACAGGTTCACGGTTATCCTCGGCATCACATGGGGTGTAGTTATCATCGCCCTCGGCCTGCTGATGCGCTTTTCCTCGGGCGGGGACTCCTAGCAGTTTCTGCCGGAAACACACCGGGCCCGGAATTTTCCGGGAATTTACACGACCGGTACTAACGGCCCTGCCGCCGTCGGGAACTCCGAACTAAACTGTGGCTGTTGCCTGCAACAGTCCGTCAGTCGAGTAGCCAGGAGTTCCCGATGGTGCATGCTACTTCAGGGTTTCGGGGAACCCGCGTGGGTGTAACAGAGGGGTCAGCCCCCAAAATCCAGCCAAATGATTTTGTCGGCGAGCGGTTGCCGCGTATTCGTGTTTCCTATTGGTGCGCCAAGGGACACGAGACGCGGCCTGTTTTCATTAAGCTCCCGGAAGACCAGATCCCGGTCGTGTGGGACTGCCGCCGCTGCGGTGGTACCGCCACGCGGGACGAGTCCCCGGCGGAGCTTCCACACCATCCCGACGAGGGCTACAAGAGCCACCTTGAGTACGTTAAAGAACGACGCTCCAGCCAGGACGCCGAAGACGTACTGGCTGGAGCGCTGGAACGGCTAAGAGCCCGCGGGACCTTTTCGGACTAGCTGCTCGGGAACCCGTGAAGCGGCGTTCTCGTCGATGAGCCACAGGGTCCGTGAGCGTCCGGTGGGTCCTGCCGCCGGGACCTGAACGGGGTTTGCGCCCGCCAGGGCCAGTCCGACGGCACCGGCCTTGTCCTCGCCTGCAACAACCATCCAGACTTCACTGGCGGTGTTGATCGCGGGCAGGGTGAGGGAAATCCGTTCCGGGGGCGGCTTGGGCGAATTCCGGACACCCACAACAGTGAGCTCCTTCTCGCGGATGCCCGCCTGCTCGGGGAACAGCGAGGCCACATGGGCATCCGGGCCCACACCGAGCAGAACCACATCGAACCTGGGAAGCGTGCCCGGGCTCTCCGGACGGTCATCGGACATGTCGGCCGCGTGCTCCGCGGCTGCCGCCTCGGCCAGGCGGCGCGCGTAGTCAGCCGCAGCCTCCTCCGGGCTGTCGAAGTCGTCCGTGGACCCCGGCTGGTGCACCCGTTCCGGCTCCACCGGAATACGGGACAGCAGCGCCTCGTGGGCCTGGAGGGTGTTGCGGTCGTTGTCGCTGCTGCCAACGAAGCGCTCGTCGCCCCACCAGAAGTTGACCTTCGACCAGTTCACGGCCGGCGCCGCCGCGGAGTCAGCAACCGCCTTGAGGGTTCCGATGCCCACAGTGCCGCCCGTGAGCACCACTGTCGCCTCACCGTGTTTGTCCTGGACATCCACGAGTTTGGTGATGAGCCGCGCCGCAATGGCCGCCATCAGGACGGATGAGTCAGGGTGGATGCTTACTCGGGGATCAGCGCTCACTGGGACGGACACTCCTTAGATTTGTACGGGGCAGTCCAATAGTAATCACTTCACCGAAGACTTCGTCCGGGTCGAGCCGGCGGAGTTCTTCGGCGAGGCAGTCGCGGAGGCTGCGGCGCGGCAGCGAGATGCGCTGCGCCGGCTGTCCGGGCTGGGTCAGTTCGGCCACGGACAGTCCCGGGCGGAACAGCTGGACGTCGCCGCTGGCACGGCTCAGCCGGACGCGGCGGATGCCGGTGCCGGCCGGGTCGGCCACGATGGTGACGGGGGCGTCCAGGGACAGGGTCAGCCATGCTGCCAGGAGCAGGGTGCTGGGGGAGTCCGAGGCGCCTTCCACGGCTACTGCCGTGACGGGCGAGGAATCGACCTGGTCCAGGACCGCGGCCAGCTGGATCCGCCAGTTGGTCAGACGGGTCCAGGCGAGGTCGGTGTCGCCGGCCTTGTAGGTGTTGCGGATGTTGTCCAGGGCCCGCTGCGGGTCCTCCTCGTTGGCCGAGTCGGTGATCCGGCGGTGGGCGATCCGGCCGATGGAGGTCTCGCAGGCACTCTTGGGCGCCCCGTGCGGCCACCAGGCCACGATCGGCGCGTCGGGGAGCAGCAGCGCGGCGACCAGGGATTCGCTTTCCTCGGCCAGTTCCCCGTAGCCGCGGAGCACAATGACCTCGGACGCGCCGGCGTCGCCGCCCACTCGGATCTGGGCGTCGAGCCGGGTCGGGGCCTTGGCACCGGCGTCGGCCAGGACAATGATCCGGCAGGGGTGTTCCCGGCTGGCTTCGTTGGCCGCTTCGATGGCCTCCTCTTCCAGCCCGGACTTGGTGACCACCACAAGGGTCAGCACTCGGCCCAGGGCGATCACGCCGCCCTGCTCGCGCAGGGACATGATCTTCTTGGATATTTTCGAGGTGGTTGTGTCGGGAAGATCTACGATCATGGCCTTCTCCAGGTTCGTCCGTCGCGGGCAAGGAGCTCGTCGGCGGAGGCGGGGCCCCAGCTTCCGGGCGCGTAGGGCTCCGGCTGTTCACCGAGGCTTGCCCAGTAGTCTTCAAAGGGGTCCAGGATCTTCCAGGACAGTTCCACTTCGGCGTGCCGGGGGAACAGCGGCGGTTCGCCCAGCAGCACGTCCAGGATGAGCCGTTCGTAGGCTTCCGGGCTCGACTCGGTGAACGAGTGCCCGTAGCCAAAGTCCATGGTCACGTCGCGGACTTCCATTTGCGTTCCCGGGACCTTCGAGCCGAACCGGATCGTGGCGCCCTCATCAGGCTGGACCCGGATCACCACGGCGTTCTGGCCGAAGTCGTCGTCGGCGTGATCCCGGAACAAAAGGTTGGGCGCGCGCTTGAAGACCACGGCGATTTCCGTCACGCGGCGGCCCAGGCGCTTGCCGGCCCGGAGGTAGAACGGCACACCGGCCCAGCGCCGGGTGTGGATGTCCACCCGGATGGCCGCGTAGGTCTCCGTGGTCGAATGAGCCGGAATGCCCTCTTCCGCCAGGTATCCCTGCACTTCCTCGCCGCCCTGCCAGCCGCCGGCGAATTGCCCGCGGGCCGAATGCGTGGACAGGTCATCGGGGAGCTTGACCGCAGCCAGGACCTTTTCCTTTTCCGCGCGGAGGTCGTCCGCGTTGAAGGAAATGGGTTCCTCCATGGCCGTGAGGGCCAGGAGCTGGAGCAGATGGTTCTGGATGACGTCCCGGGCCGCGCCCACACCGTCGTAGTAGCCTGCCCGGCCGCCGGTGCCGATGTCCTCGGCCATGGTGATCTGGACGTGGTCCACATAGTTCGCGTTCCACAGCGGCTCGAACAGCTGGTTGGCGAAGCGCAGCGCCAGGATGTTCTGGACCGTTTCCTTGCCCAGGTAGTGGTCGATCCGGAACACGGCGTCCGGCGGGAAGACCGACTCCACGATGTCGTTAAGCTGGCGGGCCGATTCGAGGTCGTGCCCGAACGGCTTCTCGATGACCACACGCCGCCACTTGTCACCCTCGGCCTGTGCCAGGCCGTGCTTGGACAGCTGCCGGCAGACCTGTTCGAACGCCTTCGGCGGAATCGACAGGTAGAACGCGTGGTTGCCGCGCGTTCCGCGGTGGGCGTCGAGTTCATCGATCGTGTCGCCGAGCCGCTCGAACGCGTCGTCGTCGTCGAATTCTCCCTGGACAAAGCGGATACCTTCGGACAGCTGGTTCCAGACTGCCTCGTCGAACGGGGTACGGGCGTACGCCTGGACCGATGACTTGACTTCGGCGGCGAAGTCCTCGTTATCCCACTGCCGCCGGCCGAAGCCCACCAGGGCAAAGCTCGGCGGCAGCAGGCCACGGTTGGCCAGGTCATACACGGCAGGCATGAGCTTCTTGCGGGCAAGGTCGCCGGTCACCCCGAAGAGGACCAGCGAGGAGGGGCCGGCAATGCGGTTCAGCCGGCGGTCCCGCGGGTCCCTCAACGGGTTGCGGCCCCGCCCTGCTGACTTCCTGCTGCCGTTTTCAGTTTCTGGCATGGTTGCTTCGGTGCCTTAGCTTTCAGTGTGGGATGCTGCCTGGCCGGCAAGCGCTGAAATGATGTCCTGCAGCTGCTTGACGCCGGCGGCGCGGTCCGTGAGGTGCAGGCGGAGGACCGGACGTCCGTGTTCGCTGAGGACCTGGGCGTCGCCGGTGGCCTGTGCCGAGATCAGCTCACCGAACGTGAACGGACGCTCCGGGATGGACAGGTCCGTGGCGGATGATGCCGTCACCTGCAGGAACACGCCGATAGCGGGTCCGCCCTTGTGGAACTGGCCGGTGGAGTGGAGGAAGCGCGGGCCCCAGCCAAACGTCACCGGGCGTCCGCTGACGGCGGCGAGCTGGTCGCGGACGTCTTCGAACGGGGCGTACGCCAGGCGGTCGAAGTAGGCCTGGACACTGAGGTAGCTGTCGTCAGCGAGCTGCGAGAGCAGGGCGGACACGGCGGCAGAGGCCGTGGCGGCATCTCCCAGCCAGTCGCCGCCTCGGACCTCGATGGCGCCGTCGACGAAGTTGGCGGGGGTCGGTTCCGGCTGTGCGTCCAGCAGGCCGCGGGCGGCCACCTTGGCGGCCTCGACGTCGGGCTGGTCATAGGGGTTGATACCCAGCAGCCGGCCGGCCACTACCGTCGCGAATTCCCACACCATCATCTGCGTGGCCAGGCCGCCGGCAATGGCGACCTCGTTCTCGCCGAGCTTCACGTCGTCGGCGTCGGCCGCTACCAGCCGCACGACTAGGACGTCCGCTGCACCGGAGGTGACCTCCGGTGCGGACGGACCGGCCACGACCGGTAGTACTCCGGTGCCCAGCTTGCCGGTGGATTCGGCGATGAGCTGCTCGGCCCAGTCGGCGAAGCCGACGATGCCAGACCCGTCCTCCGCGATGACGATCTTGTTGCGTAGCGGGTTGGTGCCGCCCAGGGCCGTGCCAAGGGCAAGGCCGATGTTTTCAGGGGCGTCCTCGTTGAGGACCTCGGCTGCTTCCTCGGCCTCATCCAGGAAAGCCTGAATGTCCACACCGGCCAGCCCGCAGGGGACCAGGCCGAAGGCGGTCAGCGCCGAGAATCGGCCGCCGACGTTGGGGTCGGCGTTGAACACGGCGCGGTAGCCGGCCTCCCGGGAAGCCTTGTCCAACGGCGAACCCGGGTCGGTGACGATAATGATGCGGCTTTTCGCATCCACGCCGGCATCGGTGAAAGCCTGCTCGAAGATCCGGCGCTGCGAATCGGTTTCCACGGTGGAGCCGGACTTGGACGACACAACGATTGCCGTCTCGGCCAGGCGGTCCATCAGTGCGGCACCGACCTGTTCAGGGTCGGTGCTGTCAAGCACAGTCAGCTCGACGCCAGCGGTGCCAGCAATGACTTCAGGCGCCAGAGAGGAGCCGCCCATCCCGCAGAGGACGATGCGCGTAACGCCTTCGGCCTTCAGCGCATCGCGGAGTTCCAGGATGTCGCCAACCAGGGGCTGGGAGACGGTGGCCGCCTCGACCCAGCCCAGCCGGATAGCGGATTCCTGCTCGGCGTCCGGACCCCACAGGGTATGGTCCTTCGCGAAGATCCGGGTGGCAAACCGGTCTTCCAGCAGGGCGGGGAGGTGCTGCTCAAGTGCCTGGCGGGCTGCGCCGGTGGCGTCGTAGCTGAGTGTGCTCATGATGGGTTAGGAAGCCTTCCGTGCAGAGGCCAGGGCGCCTTCGACGTCGCCCAGCAGTTCCTTCCAGCTGGCCACGAACTTGTCCAGGCCCTCGGACTCAAGCAGGGCCACGACGTCGTTGTAGGAAACGCCGAGCGCCTCCAGGGCGTCGAGGGTCGCGTTCGCGTCGGCGTAGGTGCCGGTGACGGTGTCGCCGGTGACGGTGCCGTGGTCGAAGGTGGCGTCGAGGGTCTTTTCCGGCATGGTGTTGACCACGCCGGGGGCGGCGAGCTCGGTGACGTAGAGGGTGTCGGGGTAGGCCGGGTCCTTCACGCCGGTGGAGGCCCACAGCGGGCGCTGCGGCAGGGCGCCGGCTTCGGCGAGCAGTGCCCAGCGTTCGGTGGAGAAGAGCTCCTCGTAGACCTGGTAGGCCAGGCGGGCGTTGGCCAGGCCGGCCTTGCCCTTGAGGGCCTTGGCTTCGTCGGTGCCGATGGCGTCGAGGCGCTTGTCGATTTCGGCATCCACGCGGGAGACGAAGAAGGACGCGACGGAGTGGATCTTGGACAGATCGTGGCCGTTGCCCTTGGCCTGTTCCAGGCCGGACTGGAAGGCGTTGATCACGGCGCGGTAGCGTTCCAGCGAGAAGATCAGGGTCACGTTGACGCTGATGCCCTCGGCCAGGGTGGCCGTGATGGCTTCGAGGCCTTCCAGGGTTGCCGGGATTTTGATCAGGACGTTGTCCTTGGCGACCTTCTTGTACAGGTGCTTGGCTTCGGCGATGGTGCCGGCGGTGTCCCAGGCGAGGCGGGGGTCCACCTCGATGGAAACGCGGCCGTCGACACCCTTGGTTGCCGCGGCGACGGGGGCGAACAGGTCGCAGGCGTCGGCCACGTCGGTGGTGGTGATTTCGAAGACGGTCTCTTCAACGGTGGCGCCGGCTGCTGCCTGGGCTGCGATGACAGTGTCGTAGTCGTGGCCGGTGGTGATGGCGGCGTGGAAGATGGACGGGTTGGTGGTGACACCAACGACGTTCTTCTCTTCGATGAGCTTGGCCAGCGTGCCGGTGTCGAGGCGGCCGCGGGAAAGGTCATCGAGCCAGATCGAGACGCCGGCGTCGGAGAGCTGCTGTGTGGGGGTAGTCATTTTTTGTATCTCCTGGATCGGGTTCAGGCCTGCAGGCCAGCGAGGGAGTCCTTGGCGGCGGCGGCGACAGCCTCCGCGGTGATGCCGAACTCCTGGAAAAGGCGCTTGTAGTCGGCGGAAGCGCCGTAGTGCTCGAGGCTGATGGAACGGCCGGCGTCGCCGACGAATTCGCGCCAGCCCAGGGCGAGCCCGGCTTCGACGGATACCCGGGCCTTGACGGCGGCGGGGAGCACGGACTCGCGGTAGGCGGCGTCCTGCTTGTTGAACCACTCCACGCACGGCATGGAGACGACGCGGGCGGGGATGCCTTCGGCCTGGAGGGCTTCGCGGGCCTGGACGGCCAGCTGGACCTCGGAGCCGGTGCCGATCAGGATGACGTCGGCCGGAACGGTAGCACCGTCCTTGGACGCTTCGGCCAGGACGTAACCGCCCTTCGCGACGCCGGCAACGGAACCGAAGGTGTCGCCGTCGGCTTCGCCTTCACCGCGGGCGTAGGTGGGGATGTTCTGGCGGGTCAGGACGATGCCGGCCGGGTTTTCGTGGTTCTCCAGCATGGTCTTCCATGCCGCAGCGACCTCGTTCGCGTCGCCGGGGCGGACCACGTCCAGGCCCACGATGGCGCGCAGGGAGGCCAGCTGTTCCACCGGCTGGTGGGTGGGGCCGTCTTCGCCCAGGCCGATGGAGTCGTGCGTCCACACGTACAGCGACGGGACACCCATCAGGGCGCCGAGCCGGATCGCCGGACGCTGGTAGTCCGAGAAGATCAGGAACGTGCCGGAGAACGCCCGGGTGTTCCCGTGCAGGGCGATGCCGTTCACGATCGAGGCCGCGGCGTGCTCACGGATGCCGAAGTGCAGCACCCGGCCGTAGGGGTTGCCCTTCCACGCCTCGGTGGAGCGGGACGCCGGGATGAACGACGGGGAACCTTCGATGGTGGTGTTGTTGGACTCGGCGAGGTCGGCTGAACCGCCCCAGAGTTCGGGCATGACCGGGCCGATCGCGTTCAGGACCTTGCCCGATGCGGCGCGGGTGGAGACGTCCTTGCCGGCCGGGAAGACCGGCAGGGCCGCGTCCAGGCCCTCGGGCAGTTCGCGTGCTTCGACGCGCTGGAGCAGTTCAGCGGCCTCCGGGTTCGCTGCCTGCCAGGCGTTGAAGGACTCTTCCCATTCCTTGCGGGCCGCGGCACCGCGGTCGACCACGGAGCGGGCGTGCGCCAGGACTTCCTGGTCAACGTCGAAGGACTTCGCCGGGTCGAAGCCGAGCACGCTCTTCAGGGCTGCGACTTCCTCGGAGCCTAGGGCCGAGCCGTGGATCTTGCCGGTGTTCTGCTTCTTCGGCGCCGGGTAGCCGATGATGGTCCGCAGCGAAATGATGGACGGCTTGGACGTCTCGGCCTTCGCGGCAACCAGCGCGGAGTACAGTTCCTGCACGTCTTCGACGTACTCACCGGTCTTGGTCCAGTCCACGCGCTGGGTGTGCCAGCCGTAGGCCTCGTAGCGCTTGAGGACATCCTCGGTGAAGGAGATGTCGGTGTCGTCTTCGATGCTGATGTGGTTCTCGTCGTAGATCACTACGAGGTTGCCCAGTTCCTGGTGGCCGGCCAGCGAGGAAGCCTCAGCCGTGACGCCTTCCTGCAGGTCGCCGTCGGAGGCGATGACCCAGATGGTGTGGTCGAACGGGGACGCGCCGGCGGGAGCATCGGCGTCGAACAGGCCGCGTTGGCGGCGCTGGGAGTAGGCGAACCCGACCGAGGACGCCAGGCCCTGGCCCAGCGGGCCGGTGGTGATTTCCACACCGGCGGTGTGCTTGTATTCCGGGTGCCCCGGAGTCAGCGAACCCCAGGTCCGCAGTGCCTCAAGGTCCTTCAGTTCCAGGCCGTAGCCGGAGAGGAACAGCTGGATGTACAGCGTCAGGGACGTGTGGCCGGGGGAGAGGACGAACCGGTCACGGCCGATCCAGTCCGGGTTCCGCGCG
>NZ_JAGGPO010000009.1:0-85463 GCF_018613775.1 Arthrobacter sp. ISL-69 | reverse complement strand
TATCCCCGGCCAGCGCCTCCACATCCAAATACCCGCGTTGAGCGTCCTCGCGTCCCTGCATAAGACCAGTCTTAACCACCAGCCCCACCAGTCCAGCCGACGCGCCTAACCCAGCGATTATTTCAGCAGTCTCCTAGCCGGACATCCTGCTAGTTGGACATTGAGGTCGTGCCGCTGCCGGTCCAGCCGGTGAACGGCGACCAGACACCGCTGGCACCTTCCTGGTGGCGGACCTTGTGGTAAACCTCCTCGTTGCCGATTTCAGTGTTGGTCAGGGTGCGGACATTGTGGATGGTCTGCCAGCCGTTGGTGGGGCCGAGATAGCGGCTGAAGGACGAGTTGCCGAGATGGTCGTCACCGTTGGGCCAGTCGTCGCTCTCCCAGCGCTGCTGCTCGATGTAGACGGAACGGTTGGCTGCGCAGTAGACGTTGATCCGGTAGTCCACCAGTTTTGTGCCGGACGAGTTGAAGCCTGCAAAGATGGGCTTCAGCGGCACCACGGTGCAGGCATAGTTGGTGGCGGCGGCCTGGGCCGGTGCGGCCAGGGCGACGCCACCCGCGGCAAGTCCCAGCGTCATTGCTGAGACGAGCGCGATCTTCGCGCGGGAAGGACGGGACTTCTTTGTTCCTGCGGTCATGGACATGACTTCTTGCTCCTATTGGGGTGGGTGTTTCCGGTACCGGAGTGCTCTCCTGGTCCGGTGTTTCCATGGTGCGCGCGGCGTCGTGCCCGTGACTTCCGTGCTAGCACGGTTTGTCCGGGGCAGCAGGATTATCAGCTTGCTTATTATTTCCAGGGTTCCTAGTGTTAAACCCGTAAGGCACCCGGCACGAGGAGGACATATGTCAGCGCACAATATCGCAGGCAAGAAGGTGGCGTTCCTGCTGACCGACGGCGTGGAGCAGGTGGAGCTGACCAGCCCCTGGAACGCCGTGAAGGAAGCCGGCGGCGAGCCCACCCTGGTGGCGCCCAAGGCCGGGAAGCTGCAGGGCTACGACGGCACCGAAAAGGGCGAGAAGTTCGAGGTCGACATCACCGTGGCTGAGGCCAACGCCTCCGATTTCCATGCACTGGTGATCCCCGGCGGTGTGGTCAACGCCGACCACCTGCGCGTGGACAAGGACGCCCAAGCCTTCGCCCGCAGCTTCTTTGAACAGCACAAGCCGGTGGCCTCCATCTGCCACGGGCCGTGGCTCCTCATCGACGCCGGTGTGGTCCGCGGCCGCAAGCTGACCTCGTACCACACGCTCCAGACCGACCTGAAGAACGCAGGCGCGGACTGGCGTGACGAGGAAGTGGTGGTGGACCAGGGCTTCGTGACCAGCAGGCACCCCGGCGACCTCAAGGCCTTCAACGACAAACTGCTCGAAGAGATCGAGGAAGGCGAGCACGCGGGCCAAACGGCCTAAGCCGCGCCACCCACAAGCCGGGGCCCACAAAACCGGAGCACGCAAAAGGAGAGGGGCCCGACGGCGGCATTTGCCGCCGTCGGGCCCCTCTCCTTTGCTTAAGTTCCTGGGTTCCTGTTCAGTCGCTGGAGCTGGGGTCCGTGGTGAGGCCCCGGTTGTCTCCGGTTTCGCTGTTCTGCTCCTCGGCCGGTCCCGGGGGTTTGGTGCCGCCCGCCCCGGCGGGGCCGCCATCAGCGGGTCCGGAGGCGGCGTGGCGGCCGGGGGCCCGGTCCGCCGGTTTGTCCTTCGGCAGCGGGCTTGTTTTGTCCTCGACTCCGTCGCTCACGATGTCTTCGGGCTCGTTGTGTTCCGTGCTCATGGACTGCTCCTGATCTTGCGGTGTCGGATCTGTCCGGCCTGCTCCAAGCGCCGGACCGTTCTAGGCGGCCTTACCGCTCCACGCTACAGCCGGGCCGCAGGTGCGTATAGGTGCAGGCCTGCGGCGTGTCCCTACGCCATGGACGCCCATTGCCGCATTTCCCGGGTTTCGCCGTAGGGGACGTCGCGGCTCACGGCCACGGTGTAGGTGCTGAAGCCGGTCTGGGTGACCAGCACGCCGTGACGGCGCTCCTGCATGGCGTGCCGGAGGGCGATGTCCACGGCACTGTTGAGGTCGTTTTCGATGGTGGCGGGATCATGGGCAATGATCTCGAGGAGGATGTCGGAGTGGTGCTTGATCATGGGGTGCTCTCTTTCGCGGTGAAGGGGCAGGGGCGTCTGGGGTGATTTTGGTGAGGGCTGTTTCCGGAAGGGAAATCGGGTGGGGCAAAGAAATGCCGGCGACGGCTGGAAGTGATTCGAAGGTGCCCGGCATTCCGTGATGGGGCGGGGCCGGCGCGATGCGTCCGGCGGAGGGACCGGGAACGTTTGCCGTTCCTGCGGATCCACCCTTAGTGTGGCGGACCGCCTGGCCGCATGGCAATCATTTCGGTGGAATTTGCCGTGTGTGCTGCATCACACCCCCGGGCCGGTCTGGAGTTAAAAGCAAGGGGCCGACGGCGGTCATTTCCCGCTGTCGGCCCCTTGCCCTGGTGTTGTCCGGTGCGCCTAGCGCTTCGCCAGGTGCTCGCCCACAGCGAAGGCGCGTGTGATGGCCGAGCCCAGCGTGGCGCCGCCGCCGGGGTAGTTGTTACGGAACACGCTGGCCGAGACGTTACCCGCGGCGTACAGCCCGGGGATCGGCCGCCGGTGGCGGTCCAGGACCCGTCCGTCGAAGTCGGTTTCAAGGCCACCTGAGGTGCCAAGGACCCCTGCCGAAACCGGCGCAGCGTAGAACGGCCCGATGGCGAGGGGAGCCAAGCAGGGGTTGGGGGTGTTGCCCGAATCGCCCAGGAAGCGGTCCTGGGGAGTTGCCCCGCGGTGGAACTCGGTATCGACGCCCGCAGCAGCATCTGTGTTGAACCTCGCCACGGTTTCACTGAGCCCGGCCGGGCTGATCCCGAGCTTTCCGGCAAGTTCCTCCACGGTCCCGGCGGAGGTCATCCATTCCGCCGGTGACCCGGGAGTTGAGCCGGCCACGGGGTACTTGGACAGGTAGGCGGCGTCGAACACCAGCCATGCCGGGTTGTTCTGCTGCCGCCCGGTGTGCGGGTCCACGGACGCGAACACGCGGCAGGCGTCGTGGTAATTCAGTGCCTCGTTGACGAACCGCCTACCGGCGGCGTTCACCAGGATGGAACCCGGCAGGGTCATCTCCACGTTGCCCATCCGGCCGGACTGCCGTCCGTCGTACTGTTGCCCGGGCGCGGAGATCACCGGGACGCCCCAGATGGCCGTCATATCCGCCACCGCCGCCCCGTTCTTGAGACCCAGTTCCAGCCCGTCGCCTTCGTTGGACGGGGCACTGATGGGCGTCACGGGAAACGCAAGGAACGCCGTGCACAAGCGGGGATTCCATTCGAACCCGCCGGAGGCCAGTACGACGGCGGCCGCCTCCACTTTCCTGCCGGCGGGGGTCGGGCGTCTGGTTCCCTCGCCGTCCTGCGCACCTCCCGGCGTCGGCTCTCCTCCCAGAATCACCGTCCAGCCGCTATCGGTGCGGACCAGGTCCTCCGCAGGTGCTTCGGCAGCGATGTGGACGCCCCGGTCCAGGGCGCTCGCGAGCAGCCGGCCCACCAGGGCCCCGCCCATCGTCCGGACGCCGGTGGCTGCCCTGCGGGCGAGCAGTTCAGGATCGGCGGCACGGCCGTTGAGCCCGTCCCGTTCGGTCATGGTCAGGAGCGGAAAGTACGACGACGGCCGGATGGCCTCCGCCAGGCCCGGGTAGTCCGACGGATCAAAGGCGTTGTTGTCCAGGCCGCGTCCGCCGTCGGCTGCTCCGGTCCACTCCAGGTGGTAATCCGGGCGGGCGATCGGGGTCATGGACACCCGGGTTTTGCCGGTCAGGTATTCGACGGCGCGCGGCGCGGTGCGGACGTACCAGTCGATTTCCTCCGCTGACAGGACGTGCCCGGCTGCCTCCGTGAGGTAAGCGACGGCGCGGTCGTGGCTGTCGCTGAAACCGGCCCCACCGGCCAGATGGTTGTTCGGAGCCCACATCACCCCGCCGCCGGCGGCGGTGGTGCCGCCCAGCTGGGCGGCTTTCTCGGCCACCAGGACGCTCAGCCCGGCGTCCGCCGCACGCACTGCCGCCACCAGGCCGGCGGCGCCGCTGCCTACCACCACCACGTCATATGCCGCGGCCAGCTGCGCCACCGGCGTGAGGACTCTGTGCGCGTTCGGGCCGTTGCTCATGCCGAGGCTCCGGAAAGCGCTGATCCGACGGCAGATTCGCTGATTGATCCCTCGCGGGCGCGGGCCCGGGCGGCCGGCATTTCGATGAGGATCTTGCCCACCTTCTCCGTGCGGTTGCGCATCAGCCCGTACGCCTGCTGCAGCTCCTCGAAGGCGAAGCGGTGGGTCAGGAGGGCGCGGGCCTGGTCCGGATTGCGGGCCAGGAGTGCCAGCCCGTCCGGGATGAGGTTGAGGCTGTTGCGGCTGCCCATCAGGTCCAGTTCCTTGAACGGAATGTCCTTCATGGACACGGTGGCCGAGCGTGCCGAGATCCCCACTTGGACGATGCGGCCTGCGCTGGCCACGAGCCGGATGGCGTTCTCAAGCGAGGACGGTGCGCCGGTGGCCTCGAGCACAAGGCCGGGGCCGTAACCCTCGGTGAGCTGATCCAGCCGCGCTGCCTGTTCAGCGTCCGGGAAGCCGGCGGCAGGTTCAACCAGCAGCGTGTCCACTGCGCCGAAAGCCGTTGCCAGTTCGAGCCGGTCAGCTTCGGTGTCTGCGCAGACCACGTTCACGCCCAGGTCGGTCAGGTAGAGCGTTGCGAGCAGTCCGATAGGGCCGCTGCCCAGGACCAGGGCGGTTTCACCTGCCGCAGGGCGGCCCCGGTTGACGGCCTGCATGGCGATCGATGCCGGTTCGGCCATGGCGGCGAGGTCCAGGGCCAGGCCATCGGGAACCAGGCACAGTTTGTCCACCGGGACACTGAGCAGTTCCACCAGGGCGCCGTCGGAATAGCAGCCAATGCAGCTGATGTTCCGGCAGACGTTGAACCGGCCAGAGCGGCACGGCTGGCACGCCCCGCAATAGGTCATGGGGCTGACGGCAACCCTGTCCCCGGCGCGGACGCCGGACACGTTGTTGCCGATGGCTTCGACCACGCCGGAGAACTCGTGGCCCTGGACCACCGGGAGTCCGGCCGGGTAGTCGTCCTCCCAGATGTGCAGGTCGGTGCCGCAAAGGGTGACGTTGTGGACGCGGACCAGGGCGCGCCCCGCGTCCAGGCCGGGTTCGGCCACCTCCTCGTAGCGGATGGTTTCCTTGGCGACGGTCCGTGCGGTCAACATGGTGCGGCCGCCTTAGTTCCGGACGGCGTTGGCCACGTCCGCGCCGGCTGGTTCCGCGCCAAAGACGATGTTCCATTGCCGGATGTTCCGCACTGCGACGAGCTTGTTGATGAAGAACGGGTCCTGGTTCATCAGGGCCTCGACGTCGGTTTTGGAATCGCCCTTGACGATCAGCAGGGCGCCGGGGGTTTCGCCGGGGCCGAACGGACCGCTCGTGATCAACCGACCGCCGTCGTACTGGGACTTCAGGAACTCAACGTGCCGCGGACGGCGCTCGTCGCGGCCGGCGGCGGTGGCGTCGGCATAAGTGTAGGTGACGGCGAAAGTTGCCATGGGGAACGTTTCCTCTTCATTGAGCGGTGATGCGGCGGCCCTCTTGCAGGCCGGTCACACGTTTGATGTCACTCCCATGGTGGAATTTGAATTGAGACAAGTCCAATACTTACTTGGTCAACGACTATGTGCGAATGGCACATAGTCTGCAGGGTGGGTGCGGGGTCAGCGCCCGGGCGTCGGGAGGACGGTGTCGGCGAGTTCAAGGGCCAGCTTCAAGGCCGGCGAGATGAGGGCGGGGTTCCACGCGATGCCCGAATCCAGCAGCGGTGCCGCACCCGAGAGCGGGAGGAACACCGTGCCGCCCGGCATGATGCCGGCAACTGAGTCGGGCATGAGGCTGACCCCCACGCCGCCGGCCACGAGGGACAGTGCGGTGTAGGGGTCGGAGACTTCCTGAACCACGCGGGGCCGGAAGCCGGCCGCCGTGCAGGCCGAAAAGATGGCCTCCCGCAGGGTGGATCCCTGCGCGGCCGGCATGGTGATGAACCCGTCCACTGCCAGTTCGGCAAGGCTGATGGCGGCCCGGCCTGCGAGCGGGTGGTCTTCAGGCAAGATGGCACCCAGCGGCTCCACTGCGATGCTCCGGGTCGCCAGTGAGGGCGCGTCCACCGGAAGCCCGATGAAGGACAGGTCGAGGGAGCCGTTGCGCAGTTGGTCGAGGGCATCCTGGGTGAGCAGTCCGCCGGTGAGAGTCAGCTCCAGGCGGGGGTAACGGTTGCGCAATGCCCTGGTCAGCGGCGGAAGGGTCTTGTGGTTCAGGGCCCCGGAGAAACCGATGCTGAGCCGGCCATAAACCTCCCCGCTGTCCGCCGTGGCAGCCCGCCGTGCCAGGTCGAACTCCTCGAGGATCTTCCGGGCGTGCGGCAGGAAGGCGAATCCGGCGGTGGTCAGCGAGACGGCCCTGGTGTTGCGTTCGAAGAGCGCGGTGCCGAGGCTCTTCTCCAGCTTCTTGATGGTCTGGCTCAGCGGCGACTGAGCCATGCGGAGCCGGTGGGCGGCGCGGCCAAAGTGCAATTCCTCGGCCACTGCCAGGAAGGCCTCGATCTGCCGCAGCTCCACGCCGTTCCTCCCGCTGGTTCCTTGCTCAGGTGTGTCACGCCAAGGCTATATTGGCAGGAGCGGCGCAGACGGCAACCCGGGAGGAACCATGGCGAACTCCGCATCGGGGGAGTCCGTCATCCAGCGCGTCGTGAAGATCCTGGACGCCTTCTCCAAGGGCCATCCAAGGCTGACGCTCCGTGAGTTGGTACACATTACCGGGATGTCCAGCAGCACGGCCCACCGCCTGGCCAACGATCTCGTGGACAGCGGGCTCCTGAACCGAGGCGAGGCCGGGGACTACGGCGTAGGCATGAAGATGTGGGAACTCGCCTCCCGCAGCAACCCCTTGGAGGAGTTCCGGCGCCGGGGCCTTCCCTTCCTGGAAGGCGTCCACGCCGCCGTCCGGGAACAGGTGTCCCTGTCCATCCCGGATGTCGAGTCCCGGAGCGTGCTGTACCTGGAACAGCTGGACCAGCACGGCACGGCAACCAACCTGGCAGCGGTGGCGGGCAGGCTGGACATCCACAACACGACATCCGGCATGGCCATGCTGGCGCACATGCCCCGCCACGTGCAGGAGCGCTTCCTCGCCGGCCCGCTGGAGAAGACCACGCCGAACACGGAAACGGACCCCGTCAAGGTCCGGGCGCATCTGGCGCTTATCAGGGAGCGGGGCTATGTCCGGATGGCCGGGGTCCTGGTACCGGAGAACACGGCCTACGCGGTGCCGGTCTTCGGTGAGGGAAACCGTGTGATCGGTGCCATGGCCGTCGTGCTTCCCACGGCGCATGAGAACCCCCATGTCATCCTTCCTGTCCTGGTAGCGGCCGGCCGCGGCCTGTCCCGCACCATGGGCGCGGAACGCCGCCCCTACGGCACCCGGCCGTGGCTGGAGCCGGACCGCCAGGACATCAAAACCCGGGACACGGCGAACTAGTTGCATCCCGTTGAATGGGATTCTGCGCCGCAGTTCGTGACGCCGCTCATACAGTTTTTCTTCAGAGCCGCGGCTTCGAAACTTCCCACCGGAACGCCATTCCGAGCTGGCGCCGGCCACCACCATTCAACCCGTGACACTCAATGAGGAGACACTATGGGACAGCTAATGCAGCCCCCGACGGCAGCTACCCAGCAAGCCGCCGTCCTGGACGGGACGAAAACCCTTCCCGCCAAAATGCCCAAGAAGGCAGCCCTGGCCTCCTTCCTGGGTTCCACCCTGGAGTACTACGACTTCTTCATCTACGGAACAGCCGCGGCCCTGGTCTTCCCCAAGATCTTCTTCCCCGGCGGCGACCCGGTCGTGGCCCTGCTCGGTGCCATGGCCACGTTCGGCGTCGGCTACCTGGCCCGGCCGCTTGGCGGCATCGTGATGAGCCACTTCGGGGACAAGATCGGACGCAAACAGGCCCTGATGATCACTCTCGTGATCATGGGCGTCGCCTCCATCGGCATCGGCTTCCTGCCTACGTACGGCCAGATCGGCTACTGGGCCACCGCGTTGCTGATGGTGGGCCGGCTGGCGCAGGGATTCTCCGCCGGCGCCGAGGCCGCCGGTGCGTCCACCCTCACCATGGAGCACTCCCCGGAAGGGCGGCGTGGGTTCTTCACCAGCTTCGTGATGACCGGCTACGCCTCCGGCATGGTGCTCTCCACGGTCGTCTTCATCCCGCTGGCCGCCCTCCCGGAAGACCAGCTGCTCAGCTGGGGCTGGCGCATCCCGTTCTGGCTCTCCGTGGTGGTCCTCGGCGTCGCCTACTGGATCCGTACCCGACTGGAGGAACCGCCGGTCTTCGAAGAGGCCGTGGAATCGAAGAAGCCTAAGGGCATCCCGGCGGCCGAGGTGCTGAAAACCCAGTGGCGCGACGTGCTGCGCGTCGCCCTCGTCATGCTGTTCTCCGTCATGCAGACCACCTTCACCGTCTACGCCCTGGCCTACGCCACGGGAACCTCCATCGGGCTGGACCGGACGCTGATGCTCAGTGTCAACGCCATCACCATCGGCCTGTCCATGTTCACGATCCCGCTAGCCGGCATCATTTCTGACAAGTTCGGCCGCAAGAAGGTGCTCCTGGTGGGTGCCCTCGGCTGCGCTGTCACGTCGTTCGGCTACTTCTGGGCCATCAGCGAGCACAACGTGCCGCTGATCTTCGTCTTCGGGTTCCTGAACATGTCCGTGTTCTACTCCTGCTGGAACGGCGTCTGGACGGTCTTCTTCCCCGAGATGTTCCCCGCCGCGGTCCGCTACTCGGGGATGGCCATCGGCAGCCAGGTGGGGCTTATCCTCACCGGGTTCGCCCCCGTCATCGCCACGCTGCTCGCACAGCCCGGCCCCGGCGGCTGGATCCCGGTGGCCAGCTTCACGGTGGTCTGCCTGACGGTCTCCGCCATCGCCATCGCGACGGCGCGGGAAACCCACCAGACCCCACTCGAAGAGCTCGGCCTGCCCCGCAAGCGCCGTATTCCCGCGTAGCGCCTGCCGACGCCGTCCACCCCGCCTAGCGCCCCGCACATCCACGCACGCATGCACGCACAGAAAGTTGATCCTCCCGTGACCTCATCAGCATCCGCCAGCACCCGTATTTTCCGCGTCGGCATCGTCGGCTGCGGCGCCATCTCCCGCAACCACCTCGAGGCCTTCGGCGCCCTGGACAACGTCCGGATCGTCGGGGTCTGCGACATCGACCTGGACCGGGCCCGTGCCACTGCCGAATCCTGGGATGTTCCGAACGCTGTGAACACCGTGGCCGGGCTGCTGGACCTCGGCGTGGACATAATTTCGGTCTGCACGCCGCACCCAACGCACGAGGAGGTGGTGCTGCAGGCGGCGGCCGCCGGAGTCCACGTGCTGTGCGAAAAGCCGATAGCCACCAGGCTGGACGCGGCGGAACGAATGGTCGCCGCGTGCGAGGAGGCAGGAGTCCAGCTGGGCGTGCTTTTCCAGCGGCGTTTCTGGCCCGCGGCCCAGCGGATCCGTTCCGCTATCGACGACGGAACACTGGGCCAGGCCATCATGGCCCAGTGTTCCGTGATGCTGCACCGCGCCCCGGAGTACTACTCCCGCGACGCGTGGCGGGGCACCTGGGACAACGACGGCGGCGGCGTGCTGATGACGCAGGCCATCCACCAGATCGATCTGCTGCAGTGGTACCTCGGCGATGTCGCCGAGGTCTACGGGAAGGTCAACACCTACCGGCACGGGGACTACATAGAGGTGGAAGATTCGGCCACGGCCGTCATCACCTTCACCTCGGGAGCGATGGCAACCCTGGAAGCACTAACTGCAGTCTCACCCAACCTGGGAATCCAGCTTCGGGTCACGGGTGAAACCGGCGCCTCGGCCTCACTGACGGAGTTCCCGGAAGGAAGCGACGGGCGGCTTGACCTGTGGGCAGTCGGCGAAAAGATCGTCGTGGACCCCGTTCATCCTGACGGCGTGGAGCCGAATGTTGATCTCGCAACGATCAACAGGCAGCTGATTCCCCACCACACCAGCCAGGTACGGGATTTTGTGCAGGCCCTGGAAACCGACGGCGAACCGGCCATCACCGGTAGGGACGCCCTCAAGTCGCTTCGGATCCTTCTGGCGGTCTACGAATCCTCACGTACCGGGCTGCCTGTCCGCTTCGCCGAGGCTCAGGTCCCTGCCGGGGTCTCCGCGAAAGTCGCAGGCTAAGGCATGGCTGAGGACAGCATTCAGGAACGCCGCTACGCCACCCGCCCCCTCACCCTGGGCCGCAACGGCCGCCCCCCGCGGACCCTCCGTAACCGGCTGGCCTCCGCACCGATGGAGCGAAACTACGGCACCGCCGACGGGCACATCACCGAGCAGTACATCGACTACCTCGTCACGCGGGCCAGGGCCGGCCTGGGCATGGTGACCACCGAGGCCACCTACGTCCGCGCTGACGGCAAGGGCCGCACCCACCAGCTGGGCCTGCACACCGATGTCATGATCCCGGGCCTGCGCAAACTCACCGACGCGCTGCACGCCGAAGGCGCGCTGGCCGCCGTCGAGCTCAACCACGGCGGCCGCACCGCCCAAGCCGCGGTGTCCGGGTTCAAGAACCTGGCGCCGTCGCCGGTGCCGTGTGAAGTGGCCGGCGGCGAGGTGCCGCGCGAACTGACCGCCGCGGAGTGCCAGGACCTTGCGGCGGCGTACGGCCATGCTGCCCGACGCGCCGTGGACGCCGGCTTCGATGCCATCAACATCCACGGCGCCCACGGCTACCTCATCCATCAGTTCATGTCTCCGCTGTCCAACCACCGCGAGGACGAGTTCGCCGCCCCGGAGCGCTTCATGAACTTGGTGATCGACGAAGTCCGCCGGGCAGCTCCGGATGCCATCATCGGCATGCGTGTTTCCGTGGTGGAAGGCCCGGCGGACGGCATCACGGCGGAGCAGCAGCTGGAGATCATCGCCAAGGCGCACCTGGAACACCTCGACTTCCTGGACATCTCCGCCGGCAGCTACGAGGCCGGCGAATGGATCGTCCAGTCCGGCGAATGGAAGCCGGGCATCCTGGCCGGCTATGCCAAGGCGTACCGCCGGTTCGGGCTCCCGCTGGGTATGGCTGGCCGGCTGAACTCCCCGGCCATCATCGAAGAGGTCCTCGGCGACGGCACCTGTGACTTCGTCAGCCTGGCCCGCGCCATCCACGCCGACCCCGCCTTCATCGGAGGCGTGCTGCACGGCGAGCGCTACCGCCCGTGCATCGCCTGCAACGTCTGCATCGACAACCTGGGGCTCGGCCAGGTCACGTGCACCGTCAACCCGGCCGTCGGCCGCTCCCGCGTCTCCGTCCCCACACCCGCCGTGCGCGAAGGCTCCCGTGTGGTGGTGGTCGGGGCGGGTCCCGCCGGCCTCACCGCCGCCCGCGAACTCGCCGAAGCCGGCGCGAAAGTGACCGTGCTCGACGACGGTGCCCGCCCCGGCGGCCAGTTCGCCCTGGCCGAGCGGATGAAGTCCACCCCGGACTTCCACCGCTTCGCTGAATGGTCGGCGGAGGAGAACGCACGGCTCGGCATCGACGTCCGGCTGGGGATACACGTGGACACCGGCGACGTCGGTGCGCTGGTCCGCGAAACCGGCGCCGACGCCGTCGTGCTCGCCACCGGCGGTCTCCGCCCCGCCGCCGGCTTCCCGGGCGATGAGTCCCCGAATGTCCTGGACGTGCGTGACTGGCTCGCCACGCACCCAGGCGTTCTGGACGGTGCGGACATCCCCGAGGCCGTGACCATCTGGGGCGCGGATTCCGTGGCCATGACAGTGGCGGACACACTGGCGGACCGCGGCACCGCTGTGCTGCTGGTGGGCCCGCAGGAAGTCATCGCACCCGAATCCGGGCGCCGCGCCAAGATCCTGGCCGTGCCCCGGCTCCAAGCCAATCCGCGCGTCCGGATCCGCCTCGGCGCCACCATCGAGGAGTACGACGGCGCCCGGGTCCGCGTCAGCTCGGCCGGCGGCCCCGACGGGCGGGACGGAGGTGAGTGGCTGGACGCCCCCGGTGAGCTGCTGGTCTCCCGTTCCGTCGCTCCGCTGGACGGTTCCGTGCCAGCCCGTGAACGCGACGCCGGGCTCGGCCTCGCGGCCGGGGTTCCCGTGACCCTCGCCGGAACGGTGGTGGACCAGAGCGCGGCCATAGCCTCCAACGCCGTGAAGAGCGGCTACGACGCCGCCCAGCGCGTGGCCGCTGCCCTGGCTCAACGTGCGCCCGCCGACGCGCCCGCCGGCAGCCACTCCAGCCGCAGCGCAAACCGCGAACTCACCATGAACGGAGCAGCCTCATGACACCCTCCCCACGCCGCCAGGTGGGCCTGGCCCAGCTTTCCCTCGTGGGGACGGCACCGCCGGACCTCGTGGCCATTGCCGCTGAATCGGGCTTCGACTTCATCGGTGCACGTGTCCGGCCGGTCACCGGCGCCGAGCGCGCCTACAACCTGCAGCCGGGTTCGCCCATGCTGAAGGAAACGCTGGCGCGGATGAGGGATACCGGGGTGACGGTGAAGGACATCGAGTTCCTGCTCCTGGACGGCAGCGAGCAGCGCGAGGCCTGGCTGCGGATGATGGCAGCAGGCCAGGCCCTGGGCGCCAGTTCGCTGACCGTCGCCGGAGCCGACGCGGACGCCTCCCGATTGGCGGACACCCTCGCCCGGATGACGGAAGACGGTCGGGGGTTCGGCATTGTTCCCACGCTGGAACCGATCTCCTACCAAGCGATAAATTCCATCCCGGCTGCGGCCGCGCTCGCACGCCGGTCCGGCTGCCAGGTGGTGGTGGACGCGCTGCATTTCAACCGCTTCGGCGGCACCCAGGACCAGCTGGCCGACAGCTTGGACCTCGTCCCGCTGGTGCAGCTGTGCGACGGCCCGGCCCTGCGGCCCGCAGGCCGCGACGGCCTCGTGGCCGAGTCCCGCTCAGAGCGCGGCGTCCCTGGCGAGGGCGAGTTCGATCTCGCCGCACTGGTGGCGGCCTTCCCCGCCGGAACCCCCGTGAGCGTGGAAACGCCGTCGGACCGGCGAGTCGCCGAACTCAGCGAGCTGGGCTGGGCCCGGACCCTCAAAACCGCAGCCGACGCTGTGCTGCAGGCAGCGGACAACCTCCAGAAAGTAGGAGCCAAGTGAGCGAAGTACTGGAAAGCACGACGGCGGAGCTCACCAACGGGGTCCGCGCCCCGCTGATCGGGCTGGGCACCTGGCCGATGGTGGGCGAGGAAGCCGCGGACGCCGTGGACCGCGCCATCGCCAACGGCTACCGCCACATTGACACCGCGGAAAACTACGGCAACGAAGACGCCGTCGGCGAGGGCATCCGGCGCAGCGGGATTGCCCGGGAGGACGTCTTCATCACGACTAAGTTCAACAAGGACTGGCACAACCGGGACGGCGTCCGCACCGCCTTTGAGCGCTCCGCGGGGCGGCTGGGCGTCGACTACCTGGACCTGTTCTTGGTCCACTGGCCCAACCCCGCGCTGGGCCGCTTCGTCGAAGCCTGCGAAGGCCTCAAGCAACTGGCGGATGACGGGTCCATCCGTGCCTGGGGTGTCTCAAACTTCAAGCCTTCCCACCTGCGCCAAGTCCTGGCTGCCGGGCTGACGGTGCCGGTGAACCAGGTGCAGGTGGACCCCGCCCACGGCCAGCCCGAACAGCTCGCGTTCCACCGGAAGCACGGCATCACCACAGGTGCGTACAGCCCGCTGGGCCGCACCGGAGACTTCATGGCGAGCCCGGCCATCACCGGGCCGGCCAGGGAACTGGGCAGGACGCCCGGGCAGATCGTGCTCCGATGGCATGTACAGCAGGGCCGCATCGCCACGCCGAAATCCGCCAGCGACGCCCGGCAGCGGCAGAACCTGGACGTCTTCGGCTTCGAGCTGACACCGGTCCAGCTGGCGGCCATCAGTGCACTGGAGACCGGCGCCCCGCCGCGGCTCGATTCAGACACCTACGGACACTAGAGACACCGGAAGAACCCCAATGGAGAACCCCATGAACGCGAGCACCAACTCCACCAAGGCGCCGGCCTCCACACCGGAACAGGACCGCCGGCTTCCCGCCCTGGACTGCGATGTCCTGGTGGTCGGATCCGGCGCCGGCGGGCTGTCCGCAGCCGTCACCGCTGCCTACCACGGGCTCCGGGTCATCGTGGTGGAGAAGGCGGATGTCTGCGGCGGCGCCACGTCCTGGTCCGGCGGCTGGGCCTGGACCCCCGGCAACCCGCTGGCCCGGGCGGCCGGTGTGAACGAGGACAAGGAAACCTTCCGCACCTATCTGCGCCACACCCTGGGGGAGCAGTACCAGGCGGACAAGGTGGATGCCTTCCTCGAGGCCGTGCCGCACATGGTCGGGTTCTTCCAGGACAAGACGTCCCTGCAGTTCGTCCCGGGGGCCAGGATCAATGACATCTACGGCAAGGTACCGGGCGCGGGCACCGGCAACCGCTCGGTGGGGCCGAAGCCGATCAATGCCCGCCGGATCCGTCCGGAACTCCGGGACAAGATGCGCCACCAGCTCTACGAGACGTCCTTCCTGGGCATGGGCATCATGGCCGGTCCGGACCTCACCAAGTTCCTCTCCGCCTCACAGGGAAATCCCAAAGGAATCCTCCACGCCGGCTGGCGCATGGGCCGCCACATCCTGGACCTGCTGACGCACCGGCGGAACATGCAGCTGGTCAACGGCACGGCCCTGACCGGGCGCCTGATGAAGTCCGCCGACGACCTGGGCGTGGACATCCGGGTTTCCACCCCTGCGCGGCGGCTGCTTACCGATGCTGCCGGCAAGGTGACGGGCGCCGTCGTCGGCTCCCCGGAAGGCGAGCTGCAGATCAACGCAGCACGCGGCGTCGTGCTCGCCGCAGGTGGCTTCCCCAACGACATCCCGCGCCGGAAGGAGCTCTTTCCCCACACTCCCACCGGCCGGGAACACTGGACTCTGGCACCTAAGGAAACCAGCGGGGACGGGATCAGCCTCGCCCAGGCCGTGGGCGCCCGGTTCAAGACCGATGTGAAGTCTGCTGCCGCGTGGTGCCCGGTTTCGCTGGTGCCGTACCGCAACGGCCGGACCGGGACCTTCCCGCACATCATGGACCGCGCCAAGCCTGGCAGCATCGGCGTCCTCGCCAACGGCAGGCGCTTCGTCAATGAGGCCAACGGCTACTACGACTATGTTGCCGCGCTGCTGGAGGCCACCCCCGAGGGCGGCACCGCAGAGTCCTGGCAGATCGCGGACAGCCGGTTTGTCCGCAAGTTCCCGCTGGGCATGGCCAAGCCGCTGCCGGTTCCGCTGTTCCCCTACGTCCGGTCGGGCTACCTGAAGAAGGGCCGGACCATCGAGGAGCTCGCCGCCAAGTGCGGCATCGACCCGGCCGGCCTCAAAGCCACCGTCGAGGAGTTCAACTGCAACGCCCGCGACGGCGTGGACCCGGACTTCGGCCGCGGTGAGACGGTCTTCAACCGGTACGGCGGGGACGGCGGGACACAGCCTAACCCGTCGCTCGGCCCGATCGACAAGGGACCGTTCTACGCGGTCCGCGTGGTGCCTGGCAGTTTCGGGACCTTCGCCGGGCTGGAAGCCGACGGCCGCTCACGGGTGCTGGACAACGACGGCCGGCCGATCGGCGGGCTGTACGTGGCAGGCAACGACCAGGCTAACGTGATGGGCGGAAACTACCCCGCCGGCGGCATCAACCTGGGCCCCGCCCTCACGTTCGGCTACATCGCCGGCCGCGACCTCGCCGGAGCCAGCACCTACGAGGACGACGGCGATCTGCCGGAGGCTGGGCCCGCTGCGGTGTCAGCGTTTCAGGCGCCATTGACCGCCTAGGGTGCCGAGCGTATGCTGACGCTCACCTTCCGGGGCCCTCGCTCGGCGGGGGCCCGGGTCTCCTTCTAGAGCGCAACCGGCCGCCGGGTGCCGAGGCAGTTGCCGACGGCTGGCAGGGGGCACAACTCCATGTCTGAAATCACCATCAACGGCATCACCATTGATCCGATCAAACAGAACCGTGCCCTGCGTGACGCCGGGCTGCTCGCCGAGGACGCGTCCGAGTCGGACCACATCCTCATCCAGACCGCCGAGCCGCTGACCGCGGAACAGCGTGCTGAACTTGCGGGCATCGACGTCGAGATGCAGGAATACGTCTCGGACAACACCTACCTCGCCGCGTTCCCGCCGGAAGACCTGAACCGCGTGCGTGCCTTGCCGTTCGTGAGCTGGGCGGACGTCTACTCCCGCGTCTTCAAGATCCCGCCGCCCCTGCTGCCGCGCAGCGCGGACACGGGCAGCGTCCGGTCGCTGGCGGACCACGAACCGCATCCGGACCGCCGGCTGGAGCGCGTGGACCTCCTCCTGCACCCGGGCATCGAGGCCACCCCGGACCTGATCGCGCGGGTTGCCGCGGCAGCCCGGGTGGAGCCGGACGCGGTGGCGGTGACACCGGGCAAGCTGCGGATCACCACCTCGGTGGGCCAGCTCCCGGACCTCGCGAGAATCGATGAGATCCGCGAGATCCACCCGGTGCGCGAGCGGCAGCTGTTCAACAACGTGGCACGGGAAATCCTGAATGCCCAGGTCCAGCTCAACGGGACCACGTACCGCGGCGACGGCGAGATGGTGGCGGTGGCGGACACGGGATTCGATACCGGCGACGCCGCCAATCCGCATCCGGCGTTCACCGGGCGGGTCCAGGCGCTCTACGCGCTGGGCCGGATAGCGCCGGACAAGACGGACGATCCGCACGGCCACGGCACCCACGTCGCAGGCTCCGTACTTGGCCGTGGAAACTCGGCCACCATGGGCGGGGACATTGAGGGAACCGCGCCCGAGGCGCAGCTGATCCTGCAGAGCGTCCTCGACTCCAGCGGCGGCCTCGGCGGCATCCCGGTCAACCTCAACGACCTCTTCCAAAAGACGTACGACGACGGCGCCCGCGTGCACACGAACTCCTGGGGCGTTCCCGGACTGAACCTCCCGTATGACGCGAGCTCGCGGGAGATCGACGAATTCGTGTGGAACCATCCGGACCAGGTGATCTGCTTTGCGGCCGGGAACGACGGCGTGGACGGCAACAGAGACGGGACGGTGGACTCGAACTCCATCGGCTCCCAGTCCGCGGCGAAGAACTGCATCACCGTGGGCGCCAGCGAAAGCCTACGCAAGGAGTTCGCGCCGTCCTACGGCACCTACTGGCCTGGAGACTTCCCCGCGAATCCCGTCAAGCGGGACAAACAGGCGAACAACCCGGACGGGATGGTTGCCTTCTCCAGCCGCGGGCCTACCAAGGAGGGCCGCATCAAGCCCGACGTTGTGGCACCGGGAACCAGCATCCTGTCCGCGCTCTCACGGAACGCCCCGATGGGCAACACCTTCGGCACGTCCACGGACCCGCTGTTCTTTTTCGATTCCGGCACCTCCATGGCAACCCCGCTGGTTGCCGGCTGCGCCGCCGTGCTGCGGGAGACCCTGGTGAAGAACGGCCTCGCCGCGCCCAGCGCTGCACTGATCAAAGCCCTCCTGATCAACGGCGCCGACGTGCTGCCCGGCCAGTACAACCCCAGCGAAGCAGGGGAATCACCCAACGGCAACTCCGGCTGGGGCCGGGTGAACCTCTCCCGGTCCGTGGTCCTTCCCGGGCAGCCGGGCAATGCGGGCCTGGGTGAAGGTGGCCCGCTGGAGCAGGGGGAGGAGGACTCCTTCACCATCGACATCCCCGAGGAGGTCCCCAAGGTTGCCGCCAAGGGGAGACGGAACCGGGGACCGGCCGGGGACCCGGAACTCACGGCCGCCGGGGTGACGCTGAAGATCACGCTCGTGTGGTCCGATCCGCCCGGCCCCCAGTTGCAGAACGACCTGGACCTCATTGTGCTCGCGGCCGACGGCAGTGAACGCCACGGCAATTCCGGCACCACCGCCGGCTTCGACCACCGGAACAACGTGGAACAGGTCCTCTGGACGGGCATGCCGCCGGGGGAGGCCAGGATCGTGGTCCGGGCCTTCCGGATCACCCAGTTCCCGCAGCCCTACGCCTATGTGTGGCGGCTGTCCTAACATTGTTGTAGAGCCTGAACCGAGGCACCCATGAGCGTTGAATCCACTGCACCGGCACCCGCCGGAAGCATTCGTTCCCGGATCGCGGCGCACCCCGTCGCTGCGTTCCTGTTGCTTGCCATCCCGCTGGCATGGCTTGCTCAGTGCCTCGCCATCCTGTTGCTGCAGGACGTCACTCCTGGGCTCCTGGTGGAACTGCTCGTCCTGCTTGGGGCCGCGGTCCACGTCACGGCGGCAACGGACGGCCGCCCCGGGGTTCGCCGCCTGTTCAGCGGCGTGGTCCGCTGGCGCGTGCCCCAGGCCTTCGCCGAGCGCGGGTTCCCGGCCACGCCTTGGGCGGACGTTGCGCTCTCGTGGGGAGTCCTCTTCGGCTTCGCCCTCGTGGCGCGCTACCTGCTGGGCCTGGCCTACATCTCAACAGGCGGAAGCATCCTGATTTTGGGCCTCCTGCACGGGTCGATGAATGCGTCCCAAAGCATGGACACAGTGGACTGGTGGCAGTTCATCCCGGCGGTGGTGGTGCTGACCGCGGCGGTCGCGGCCTACCTCGCCGTCAGGTCCCCGACCACCGGCCAGGGCAGCAGCGGACATGCCCTGCGCCGGCGGCGTATCCGGCCGGTCTGGCCCGCAAACCCTTAGCCGTCCAACGGCAGGGAGGAAACGAGGTGTGGAGGCTTCCGCGCGCTATGCTTCCGCCCACTGGCAGGTGCGGATAATCTGGAGGAGTCAGGATGCTGCCAGAACAGCACCCCAGTTCCTGGCTAAGAGAGGCCCCACATGTCAGAGAAGTTGCATCTCACTCCGGAAGACGAGTTTCCGGAGGATCTCTCCACGGTCGGGGACAAGGACCTCCAGGTCCTCGACAGCCAGGTCCAGCGCCAACTCGATTACGAGTATGTGGCCGAGGGCGAACCGAATCCCGAAACGGAATTCAGGCACTACGACCTCGATGAGGAATTCAGCGAGCGGGACAAACGGGACTAACTGCGCACCGGTATTTCCAGCACGTTCGTTTCGGCCGACCACTCACTCCGTGTTCCCAGCTTGGCGCACAGCCCCTGCATCCCTGTTGCGATCCGTTGCGCGCTCTTCCCGGCCAGGCGCGCCTGGAAACCGGTGATGACAGTCGGATTGAGGTGCAGCCGGACGGGCACGCCGCCGGCGGTTTCCACGCAGAAAATGAAGGACTGGTCGTTGCGCTCCCCGGCATCCACGGCATAGTCGTCAATGAAGTCACCGGCGCTGTAGATGATGGGCCGGCCGCGGTGGATCTCCATACCGCGGAAGATATGTGCTGAGTGCCCGAACACCACGTCCGCCCCGGCGTCGACCAGGGATTTGCCCAGGTGCCGGTGCCCGGGCGGCACATCGGCTCCCCAATTGCCACCCCAGTGCGCCGAAACCACCAGCAGGTCCGCGCGGGCCTTGGTGCGTCGGACCAACGCGAGCAGCTCCCGGACCCGGGTGTCGTCCCGGGCTTGTTCGTCCACAGGTACGTAGTAGACCCCGGGCTGCCGCGGCCCGGCTTCCCAGTCCGGCTGGTTGTCTGTGAAGGCAATGAACCCGACGGCGGTCTGGCCCACGCGCCTGATCGCGGGCCGGCGGGCGGTGGCCTGGTCCGTCCCGGCACCGGCATGCAGGATTCCGTTGCGGTCCAGCGCTGGCAGGGTCTCCCGCAAGGCGTCCGCCCCGTAGTCCAGCACGTGGTTGTTGGCGAGGGATACGACGCTGATGCCGGCCGCCGTCAGGACGGCCACGTTCCGGGCGTCCGAGCGGAAATGGAACACCTTTCCCGGCTGCGGCGTCCCGCCGTCGGCCAGGACGCATTCGAGGTTGGCGAACCTGATATCCGCCTGCGCCAGGACGGGAAGGGTGTCGCCCCAGGGGAAGGCAGGCGTGGCCGATGTGAGCCGCTGGTTCACCAGCCGGCCCAGCATCACGTCACCCAGCAATACCAAGCGCATTGCGCCTCCGGTCCTCCGAAAGTACGCCTACGGCTCCGCCGGGCCGGCCACAGCGTGCCGGGACCCCGCTTTGAGGGCGGTCCTGATGCGGACCTTTGAGGTGTAGGAGATCGAGCCGTACTGGAAGAGCCGCACGGCCACACGGAGCATCACTGCGGCCCCGACGTAGAGGATGGCGATCACCATCGCTGCCTCAAAGATGCCCAGTGAGCCGAAGGCGTTCCGCAGCAGCGCCGTGACCGGCGCGGAGAACGGAAAGTAGGTGAACACCTGCACGATGGGCGAGTGCGGCTCGGAGACCACCAGGCTGACTGAATAGAAGGGAATGAAGATCAGGGCGATCATGACGCCCATGAAATTACCGGCCTCCTTGGCTGTGGGCATCACGGCGCCAATGGCCACCAGGGTGGTGGTGAACAGGGCAAAGCCGCCCACGAGGATCAGGAAGCCAACGCCCATCCGGGCGGGGTCGAAGACCAGCTGGGACGCCTCGAACTCGGGGATGCTCAGGGCGTCACGGTAGAAGAGCGCGCCGATCAGGACCGGGGACGCGAAAACGGCCACCTGCACAACGCCCACCATGAACAGGGCCAGCACCTTGCCGGTGATGAGGGTGGTGGGCTTCAGCGTGGTCAGGATCATCTCGGTGACCCTGTTCTCCTTTTCCTCCAGCGTGGAATTCAGCATCTGTCCGGCGAGGAGCACCACAAGTCCGTAAAAGACCACCAGGAAGGCAAGCGGCGGAATCACGGAGTTCATGCCCCCGGCCACTTCGGAGCCCTGGTACGTGACGGTTTCCACCTGCACAGTCCCGGCCGCCAGGTTGGACAGCTGCGGTGAGCCGATCCTCATGGCCACGGCGCGGGCGAGCATGGCCTGGGCGACGGCGGCGTACTTGCCGTTCTCGAACACCCCCTTGTCCGCCCCAAACACCTTCACCGCTGTGGTCTCGGGATGTGCCGGAAACTCGTAGGAGGCCTCGACGGCACCGGACTGGACGTCGCGGATGCCGGCTTCGGACGAAGCCGCCGCAGTGGCGCCGAACGCGGCGGCGTCGGCGGGAGTGATCAGGCCGGAGGCATCCACGTAGGAGATGCTGAACTGGGCGTTCCGCTGGGCCTCGGCGGCGGTGCTGCTGCTGGTGTTGCTGAGGAAAATCAGCCCGAACACGATGGCCATGATGACGGGCACGGACAGTGTGCCGATCCAGAAGCGCGGCTTGGTGACAGTACGGACGAACTCGAACCTGATCACGGTGCCCAGATTGTGCTGCGCCACGGCTAGGCCCCCGCCCTCATGCCCACGCCGGCGGTGACTGGCGACGACGGGGTGTTCTGCTCGCCGTACACGCGGATGAAGATGTCCTCCAGCGAGATCTTGGTGGTGGTGAAACTGCGGATCACCACCCCGGCGTCTATGAGTTCCCGCAGGATGGCCGCTTCATCGGTGTTGTCCGAAATGGACAGTTCCGCATAGTTGGTTTCGTCCAGCGTCACCGCATAGTGGGGCGAGGCCGGAATGCGCCCTGAGTGCCGGATTCGGACAATCCTGCCGCCGTACCTGTTCTGGACCTCATCGATGGTGCCGTAGGCCTCGGACGTGCCGTCCTTCAGGAGGACGATGCGGTCACAGAGCCGCTCCACTTCCTCCATCTGGTGCGTCACCATCACCACCGTGGCGCCGTCGTGCTTCTGCTCGGCGATGATGTCCATCAGCAGCCGGCGGTTCACTGGATCGAAACCCTTGGTTGGTTCGTCCAGGATGAGGAGCTCGGGACGGTTCATGATAGTTACGCCGAGCTGGACCTTCTGCTGCTCGCCGCTGGAGAGCTTGTCCACCTGGGTGTCGGCCTTGCCGGACAGGTCCACGCGGTCCAGGTAGGCCAGGGACCACTGCCGCGCGGCGTGCCGGGCCATGCCCTTGAGCCGGCCGAAGTAGGTCATGACGTCCATGACCTTTTCCTTCTTGTAGAGCCCGCGTTCCTCCGGGAGGTAGCCCAGCCGGCTGCCGTGCTCCGGTTTGAAGGGCCGCCCGTTGACGTGCAGGATCCCTGCCGTGGGCTCGTAGAGGCCCAGGAGTGCGCGGATGGTGGTGGTCTTGCCTGAGCCGTTGCTGCCCAGGAATCCGAACGTCTCGCCGGCACGGACGTCGAAGGACAGGTCGCGGACCACGGTGGTGCCCGCGAAGTCCATCCGGAAGCCGCTGATGTGGACCACTGCCTCGTCCATGGCCGTCGCCGCCTGTGCCGATCATTGCCCGCCGGTGTCTGTTCCCCCGGGGCAGGCTGCCATGTGACCAGACTGGCTGCGGATGCTCGCCAACGGAAGGGGCGAAGGTCCCGGCCGTGTCCAGAAGCTGGAACGGAAACTCGAGCCGTTCCCTCCGGCGGGGCACAAAAATGGCCGGGCCGCGGAAGTCTCCGCGGCCCGGCCATCAGGTAACGACTACTTGTCGTTGATGGTGTCCTTGACGTCCTCGGCGGCGTGCTTCGCGTCGGCCGTGCCCTGATCAATCTTGCCTTCGGTCTCGAGCTTGCTGTTGTTGGTCAGCTTGCCGAATGCTTCCTTGGCCTCGCCGATTGCTTTCTCGGTCGCGTTCTTGATCTTGTCGCCCAAACCCATGTTTGTTTCCTCAATCAGTTGATCAGTCGCAGGCGGGCGGATGCCGACCGTTGCCCCTCCACCCTAGGTGCAACCGGCTGCGCTTTCTTCCATCCGACTTTTCAGGTCCTTGTAAGTCCTCAGCCCCGGTGCCGGATCGGGCCCGGAATGTCAGCCACACAGCCACTTCCGGCCGGACAGAATCCGGTTCCCCGGACACAGACCGCATCAGGCGCACGGGAACGGTACCATCAAGATCATGCCCGGAGTTCTCGACATTGCAGGCCCCATCCTGGAAGTGCTGACCTGGATTTGCCTGCCCGCCGGCCTGATACTTCTGGTGGCCGTGGGGACGATGAGGCGGTTCGAGGATCAGTGGACCCAATCGGAGGGCGTGGTCTACTCCGACGAGAGCGGCGTGGGTTTCCGCTGGTATGACCACCACTACCAGGTCCACAACGCGCCGATGTCTCCGCACGACATCCGGCACATGGCCCCGGGGGACGCCGTCACCATTCATTACGCGGTGAAGACCCCCACCAGTTGGCGGACCACCGCCCCGGAGGCCCGCGGAGAGGCAGCCGGTGTCCTTGGCTGGATCCTGACCGGCATCGGGGCGGCAGCCATGGTTGCCGGCTTCCTGCTGCCGATGTTCTAGGACACGGACAGGGCCGTCCAGGCAGAAGGCCAGGACTTGAGGACCTCCAGCGCGCCGGGATCGCGCTCTTCCAGGATGGCCTGCCGGTAGGACTCCTCCAGCAGGGCATCGACGGAAATCCTGGTGCCGGTGGAGGCGCTGAGCACGGCGGCCTCCACCATCGCCAGGCTCATGATGTTGCGGTGGACCTGTCCCATCGGGGTGCCCCCGGTGCGGAGCGCCGCCACGAAGTCCCGCAGGGAGCCGGCGATTTCCTGACCGGGATCCTGGCTGGCTGCCGGCCCTGCGGCTTCGGTGGATTCCACCGTGGGCTCGTTGTCTCCGTCCCACAGCACGGTGCCGTGTTCGCCGCTGATCCGCCATGAAGCATTCCACGACGTCTCCTGTCCGGGGCTGCACCAGCTGCCGGTGAAAACGAAGCGTTCGCCGCCGGTCATCTCGAAGATGGCGCTGGCCCCGGCATCTCCGCGGTACCAGCTCCACGATGGGTTGTACTCCTCGCAGAAGACGGAGACCGGGTCGGCGTCGAGCAGGAACCGGGCCATGTCGAACTGGTGGATGGCCATGTCCAGCAGGAGCGGGTGGTCCATGGCATCGCGGAAGCCGCCGAAGTGCGGGGCCTTGAAGAATTCGGCCGAAACGATCCCGACGCTGCCCAGCGAGGCGGCCAGGCGCTTCGCCTCGAAAAGCTGCCGGTTGTAGCGGCGGGACTGGCTGACCATGAACAGCTGGCCGGACACTTCGGCGGCGGCGGCAAGGGACAGGCCCTGCGCCACGGTGGAGGCAACCGGCTTTTCGCCCAGGACCGGCAGGCCGGCGGACAGCGCTTCTGTGGTCACCGGGTGGTGCGCGGCCGGGACGGTGACGTTGATGACGGCCCGCGCTCCGACGTCGGCCGCCAGCGCTGCGGTGCCGGTCCCGACCGGAAGGTCCGGGCGTCCGACGGCGGCGGCCGCCGCACGGGCGGCACCAAGGTCAAGGTCCACGATGCCGGCGAGTTCCACCAACGGTGACTCTTCCACGGTCCGAAGCCAGGCGCGGCCCATGCCGCCGGCGCCGACGACGACGACGCGCAGGGGACTTCCGTCGTCGGGAATGGTGGCGAACGGGGTGCTCACGCGGTGGCCCCCTGGTAGCTCTTGCCGTTGAAGAAATCGTTCGTCTCGTAGCGCAGCAGCTCGGGGTAGGCGCGCTCGGGGCGGTCGGTGACGGCCCACTCGACGGCGTTCGCGATGACGCGGCGGACGTCCTTGTGGTGGTACACCGGGTAGTCCTGGTCGCCCGGGCTGAAGAAGAAGATCTTGCCGTGGCCGCGGCGGAACGTGCAGCCGGAACGGAACACTTCGCCGCCGCTGAAGGAGCTGATGAACACGAGCTCTTCGGGGGTGGGGATGTCGAAGAACTCGCCGTACATTTCCTGCTGGTCGATCACGATGGGGTGCGGCACGCCCTTGGCGATGGGGTGCGTGGGGTCCACGGTCCAGACAAGTTCGCGGTCCTGCTCGGAACGCCAGCGCAGCGTACAGGACGTGCCCATGAGCTTGGTGAAGATCTTGGACCAGTGCCCGGAGTGGAGCACGATCAGGCCCATTCCGGCGAGGACGTGGCGGTGGACGCGTTCGACAATCTCGTCGTCCACGTCGCCGTGGGACATGTGTCCCCACCAGGTCAGGACGTCGGTGTTGGCCAGGACCTCCTCGGTGAGGCCGTGCTCGGGTTCGTCCAGCGTCGCGGTGCGGACGCTGGCCTTGGCGCCGAGGTTTTCCTCGATGCCGGCCTTGACGGCGCCGTGCATCCCGTCGGGGTAGAGACGGGCGACGAGCTCGTCGCGCTTTTCGTGCCGGTTCTCGCTCCAGACGGTGACGCGGACGGTGCCGTCCTGCGGGGTTGCTTGCGGGGTCATGGTTTCTCCTTGGAAAGTAGTGAAGGGTTCAAAGACTGAATTATTTGACGGCTCCGTTACTTGACGGCGCTGTCATTTGACGGCTCCGCCGGTTGTGCCCGCCGCGATGTACTTCTGGGCCGCCACCAGCAGGATGATGGCCGGAATGGAGGCCAGCACCGCCGTCGCCATAACCGAACTCCAGTCGTTCACGTAGGCGCCGATGTACTGGAAGATGCCCAGCGTCACCGGCCGGACGGCTTCGGTGGTGGTCAGGGTCAGGGCGAACAGGAAGTCGCTCCAGGCGAACAGGAAGGTGAACAGCCCGGCAGTGATCAGCGAGTTCCGGCTCAGCGGCAGCACGATGGACCAGAACGCGCGGATGTGGCCGGCGCCGTCCACCCTGGCCGCCTCGATCACCGAGGCTGGCATGCCGTTCATGAACGCCCGGATGATCAGGATCGCGAACGGAATGCCGTGCGCCGAGTCCGCCAGGATCAGGCCGGGGATGGAGTTGAGCAGGCCCAGGTCGTTGTAGGCGGTGTAGAGGGCGTTGGCCACCACGATGCCGGGGATCATCTGGCTGATCAGGATCGCGAAGAGCACGATGCCCGCGCCGCGGACCTTGAAGTAGGCCAGGGCGTACGCTGCCGGAGCGGCGATGGCCAGGCTCAGCGCCACGCTGCCCAGCGAAATGACCAGGCTGGTGCCCAGGTTGCCGCCCTGCTCGCTGATGGCGGTGGCGTAGCCGGTGAAGTCCGGATTCAGCGGCAGCCAGGAGGTTTCCAGGGTGGTGCCGTTGGGCTGCAGCGAGGCGTTGACCATCCAGTAGACCGGGAACAGCATGATGGCCAGGAAGAAGATGGCCAGCGCCGTGGACCCCCAGTTCTTGCGGTCCGGAGCGGGGCCGGAACTACGAGTGATGACCGGGCGGGAGGTGGTTGTCGTCGTCATGGTTTTCTCACTCATCTACGGCTCGCCGGCTGGCGCGGAGGTACAGGACCGCGAACACCAGCGAAATCATCACCAGGATGTTGCCCAGCGCGGCGCCCTCGCCGAACTTGAACTCCTGGAAGGAGAGCCCGTACGACTGCGTCGCGATGGTCTGGGTGGAGTTGGCGGGGCCGCCGTTGGTCAGGCCCAGGATGATGTCCAGGACCTTGAGCGTGTACACCACGCCGAGCACCAGGACCACGCTTACCACCGGCCGGAGCATGGGCCACGTGATGTGCCGGAATGCCTTCCAGCCCTTGGCGCCGTCCAGCGAGCCCGCCTCATACAGCTCGTCGGGGATTTCCTGCAGGCCGCCGTAGAGGATGGTCAGGTTGAACGGAATGCCGATCCAGATGTTCACGCCGACGACGGCGATCAGCGCCAGCGACGTGCTGGTCAGCCACGGCACCCCGGTGTCCACGATGTTCAGGTCGCCCAGGAACCGGTTCAGGGCACCACTGTCCTTGTCCAGGATCCAGCGCCACACGGCGCTCGAAACAATCAGCGGCAGCAGCCACGGCAGGAGAAGCAGGCTCCGGAGGATCCCGTTGAGCGGGAACTTCCGCTGGAAGAAGACGGCCAGCGCCAGCCCGATCACGAACTGGCCCAGGATGGACCCCACCGTGAACAATGCAGTGTTGAGCAGGGACGTGGAGAACAACGACGACGACAGGACCGTCGCGTAGTTGGCCAGCCCCACCCACGGGGCTTCGCCGGTGAAGAACGTGGCGGTGGTGTAGTCCTGGAAGCTCATGACGACGTTCTTGACCACGGGGTAGCCGAAGAACAGCGCCATGTAGACGACGGCGGGGACCAGGAACAGCCACTGGAAGAGGCGTTCGCGGCGCTGGCGGCTGCGTCGCCGGGGCGCCGGAGCACTTCCGCCCGGCTCGTCCCCGGATCCGGCCCGGCGGGAGCCCGGCCTGCGGGCTCCGGCCTTCCCCATGGCCGGCTTGCCGTTCGGGGGAGTGGCCTGCGACAAATCAGTTGTCAGTGACATGGCCGCTGCCTACTGTCCCTGCGCTTGCTTCAGGGCTTCCGACGGGGATGCCTTGCCGGTGAGCGCGGTCTGGATGGCAGTGTAGATCTTGGTGGCCTGCGCGGGCCATTCCTCGCCGAGCTGGCCGGTGCGGGCGCGGGCCGTCTTCACGAGTTCGGTGAAGGTGGCGAGTTT
This sequence comes from Arthrobacter sp. ISL-69, assembly GCF_018613775.1. Lineage (NCBI taxonomy): Bacteria > Bacillati > Actinomycetota > Actinomycetes > Micrococcales > Micrococcaceae > Arthrobacter > Arthrobacter sp. ISL-69. The sequence goes on along the minus strand of NZ_JAGGPO010000009.1, from coordinate 57,986 downwards.
GGGGTTCTCCTCGGCGAATTTGGCGGCCAGGGTGGTCTTGGAAGGGATGGTGTTCCGGACCTTGGCCATGGCCAGCTGGTTTTCGTCGCTGTTGAGGCAGGAGACCACCTCTGCGGCCTTGGCCTGGCGGGCCTTGTTTCCGGTCTGGGGAACGGTCCAGACTTCGCCGCCGAGCGGGGCAACCACGGTCTGGCCGGCTTCCCGGACCGGGATCTTCACCACGCCGTACTGCAGCGAGGCCTGTTTGTCGAGGGAGGGGATCTGCCAGGGTCCGTTGATCATCATGGCGGCTTTGCCGGCCAAGAACTGGTCCTTGACGTCGGCCTGGGTCCAGTTCAGGGCGGAGGAGGACACGGACCCGTCCTTCACCAGGTCTGTCCAGAGCTGCAGGGCCTGCGCCGTTTCCTCGGTGTCGATGTTCTTCTCGTTGCCGCCGTTGGACCACATGACCGGCAGGAACTGCCAGGTGCCTTCATAGGTGGGGTTGGCGTTGAACGCCAGCCCGTACTGGTCGCCCGACGTCAGCTTCGCGGCCGCCGCTTCCAGCTCGTCCCATGTGGCGGGCGGGGTGACGCCGGCCTTCGCCAGGATGTCCTTGTTGTAGAACAGGGCGATGGTGTTGACAGTGGGGGCCAGCCCGTACACCTTGTCCTTGTAAGTGCCCGCGCTGAGGACGCCGGGGGCGAAGCCGGCGGTGCTGATGTCGAAGTCAGCCAAGGGAGCCAAGGCCCCGGTGGCCGCAATCTGCTGCAGGTCAGGGTTGTCCAGCATCAACACGTCGGGCAGCGTCTTGGATGAGGACTGCTGGAGGACCTTGGAGATCAGGGATTTGCCCGGGACCGTCTCGCGCTTGATGGTGACGCCGGCCTTGGTGCCGCAGGCAGTCAGGGCGTCGCCGATGAAGGTTTTGTCCGGTTCGTTGTTGTAGTAGTCCATGACGGAGATCTCCGATACCGGCTCCGTCGAGGAGGACGAAGCGGCGCTGCCGCAGCCTGAGAGCAGGATGGGCAGGCCCACGAGGGCGCTCATTGCCACGGCCAGGGGCCGGCTGTTCCGAAGTGCTGACTTCATTGTCTGTTTCCTTGTGTTGTTGGGTTTTACGAATTGTCGGAAAAGCAGATCATCGATGCGTATCGACGATGGTCAAATAAAAAGTTCGGGCAGGGAGGGCGTAGCTAGGTGCCGTGGGGTGGACGTAGCGTGCTGGAACGGTGCGTTATGACCGTGGGTACCAACTCCAGGGATTCGTGTGGTCCCTGGGAGTCGGCTTCGAGAAGCTGGCAGATGATTTTCACGGCCCGGCGGGAGACTTCCGCGGGGCGCAGGTCGATGGTGGAGAGCGGGATGGGCTGGAGTTCGGCCAGCGTGGGTGTGGCGCTTCCGATGATGGAGACGTTCACCCCAGGAGTGAGGCCCCGGGAGGCCAGGGCCCGGCGGAGGATGTCCTGGACGGTGCGGTCGGGCGCGATGAACGCCGGCACGCCCTGAGTCGCGGCCAGGGCCTTGTCCACGGAATCGGCAATAGTAGCCTGGTCCGGGCCGCCCGGCAGGTGCTGCACGGATACGCCCAGGGCCTCGGCAGCCGCGTCGGCGCCGCCCATGAACCGGTCCACATAATTCACATGGCGGTTCACCACGGCAGGTTGCCAGTCGATGATCGAGATGACGGAGTGTCCGGCGGCGGCAAGGTCCCGGACACAGTGCTCGCCGGCCATTTCGAAGTCCGCATCGATGCAGACGAGTCCGGACGGATCGCGGGGAATGCCGATCAGCAGCACCGGGACGTTGAGGGTCCGGGCCACCGGGAGCCGTTCGTCCTCGTCTTCCACCTGCATGAGGATCAGCCCGTCGCAGATCTGCTGGCCGACCACGCGGCGGAGCCCGGCGGCCCCTTCGTCCTCGGTGACCAGCAGGATGTCGTGGTCGTACTGCCGTGCGGTGGAGGCAATCACGGATACGAACTCCATGATCGAGGCCATCTCCAGCTCAGGGATGAAAGGGATGACCAGGCCGATAACGCGGGTCTTGCGGCTGGCTAGCGCCCGTGCCCCGGCGTTGGGCTGGTAGGTCAGCTGCTCAATGGCAGCCTCGACCTTTTTGCGGGTCTTTTACGAGATGGGCCGCTTGCCGCTCAGGACGTAGGAGACGGTGCTTTGGGCGACGCCGGCCGCTTCTGCAACGTCTTTGCTGGTTGGCACGCTTTCCCACCTCCTGTGCGTCCGGGCCTTCTGGCTGCCGGGCAATTTGGGTTTCGGTCTGGTTGATCCCGCTGTCGATACGCATCGTCGATGCGCATCGAGAAAAAGTATGGCACGCATCACACCCGGGGTGCAACGTTTATTTTGGCGTGGGTGGTCGGAGGGCGGCGGGCAGGGTCCGGTTACAGCTCGAAGTGCGTCCTGGCGGGCCCGTGGCCCAGGGAGTCGACGATGGCCGCGGCCACGCCGTGCAGCTTGACGTTCCGGGCGCTCGAGGCGGCCTTGAGCAGCTGGAAGGCCTCCTCCTGGCTGCACCGGTTCTGGGCCATGATGATGCCGATGGCAACGTCAATGGCGGTGCGGGACTCCAGTGTTGCCTTCAGGTTTGCCGCCGTCTCGCTGAAGTGGGCGAACCTTACGGCCAGCCGGAGGGCCAGGGACGTCTGGCTGACAAAGTCCTCGGCGAGCTCCAGGACCTTGCCCTCGAACCGGCCGGGCCGGTGCGAATAGAGGTTCAGCGCCGCCCGGGTGTCGCCGTCGAGCCGGAACGGCACGGCGAGGATGGACCGGACTCCGTGGCCCAGGACCGTGTCCGAGTACTTCGGCCAGCGGTCGTGGTCCGCAAGGTCCCTGATGTGGACAGTCTCCTGGTCGCGGGAGGCGGTCATGCACGGGCCGTCACCGTAGGCGTACTGGATTTCGTCCATGGCCTGCGCTTCCGGGCTGCTGCTGGCCACCGTCGCAGCCTTCTTGTGCCGGAGCAGCGTGATGCCGCACAGGACGGCGTCCCCTGGTTCGGACAGGCTGCGCGCGGACACGCGTGCGAGTTCGTGGAGGAATTCCTCTACATCTGAGCTGTTCAACACCATTTCGTGCAGGTGCTGGCTGATGGACGTTCCGTTGTTTCCGGTCGACTCGCTGGCCACGATGTTCTTGCTGCCGTTTCGTTCAGGTCAAAACGAACCGGCAGCGCGGCCATCCACCCCGAAATTTGACTAGCGGGGAAGCACGCAGAGAAGCCGGATCGTAGAACTATCCAACGGCTCTCTGCTAAACCGTACCGGGAAAGTATATACATCCCTTGCCGGACTCCGGTCGCGTGTGACAACGGGCACCGGGGGCCCGGCGGGCGGCTGCAGTGATGCCCGCTGTGTCCTCTGAATCCGGGCCGAAAGGCCCTTCGCTCCCGGCTCCCGCCTGCCGGATAGTGGGAGAAGGGCGGTCGCCGAAGCCCCTCCCCGCATCCCTGCCTACCGATGGTTTGCCCGGACGCCGACAGCGGCCAATGTCACACTGCGAACGGCTGGCGATGAGTATTTTCGGGGACAGGGTTGAAGCGGGGCGGCGGCTTGGCCAACGCCTCGAATACCTTCGCGGCCAGAACATCGTGATCCTCGGACTGCCCCGCGGCGGTGTTCCCGTCGCCTTCGAAGTCGCCGCGGCCCTGGACGCGCCCCTGGACGTCATTGTGGTGCGGAAGCTGGGTGTGCCGTTCCAGCCTGAGCTGGCGATGGGAGCCATCGGTGAAGGCGGCGCACGCGTGCTGGACAAGCACATCATCTCGCGCGTCCGTGTTGCAGAGGCCGAGCTCAGAGCGGTTGAGGAACGGGAGCGCGCGGTGCTCGAGACGCGGGTGGAACGGTTCAGGAAGGGACGGACCCGCATTGACCTGAGGGGCCGCACCGCCGTGATTGTCGACGACGGCATCGCCACCGGTTCCACGGCCCGCGTGGCGTGCCTGATTGCCCGGCAGCAGGGCGCTGCCAAGGTGCTGCTCGCAGTTCCGGTGGCACCGGCAGACACGCTCTCGGATCTCCGCGAAGCCGACGAAATCGTATGCCTCTTAACGCCCCGCCACTTCACCGCCGTCGGCTATCACTACCGCGACTTTTCTCCCACGGGCGACGACGAAGTGGTGCTTCTGCTCGACGCCGCAGCCAAGCGGCTGCACAGCGCCCAAGCCGCCGCCAACGGGATCGGCGTCGATGAGGACGTACAGATTGAGGTGGGCGCAGTTCAGCTCCAGGGGCACCTCTACCTCCCGGTGACGGGGGCGGCCGTGGTGGTTTTCGCGCACGGAAGCGGCAGCGGCAGGCACAGCCCCCGCAACCGTTTTGTGGCCTCGATCCTTCAGCGGGCGGGGCTGGGGACACTGCTCCTTGACCTGCTCACCCCCGCCGAGGAACTCAACCGTGCCAATGTGTTCGACATTGAACTGCTGGCGGGCCGGCTGGCGGGGGCAACGGAATGGCTCGCCGGCCGGCCCGACACTGCCGGAAGCCGCGTGGGGTACTTCGGTGCAAGCACGGGCGCCGGCGCCGCGTTGTGGGCGGCGGCGGAGCCCGGAGCGCGAGTGGGGGCCGTGGTTTCGCGCGGGGGCCGTCCGGACCTCGCCGGCAAGAGGCTCTCCGCCGTCCACGCGCCCACCCTCCTGATAGTGGGCGGTGCCGACCGCGAGGTGCTGGAGCTCAACCATTGGGCCCAGGCCCTGATGCGGTGTCCCAACCAGCTGTCGGTGGTTCCGGGAGCCACCCACCTGTTCGAGGAGCCCGGGACGCTGTCCGAGGCTGCGGCACTGGCCAGGGACTGGTTCGTCCGCTATCTCGTGCCGGGCGGAATTGAAGGGCCGGGATAACGGCCGCGGGTGCGCCCGGAGCCTAGCCGCCGTGCTGCGGCAGCCTGCCCTGCAACACTTCGCGGTACAGCGAGACATGGTCGGCCACCATGCGCCCGATGCTGAAACGCGTCTCGGCCGACTGCCTGCAGGCTCGCCGCTCCAGGGCCGACGCCAGGACGAGTGCTTCGGCAAGTTCCCGGATGGTGCCGCGGAGGTAGCCGGTGACGCCGTCGTCCACGATTTCAGGGGCCGCACCGGAACCCGTACCCACCACGGGAGTGCCGGTTGCCAGTGCTTCGATCATCACCAGTCCGAAGGGTTCCGGCCACTGGATCGGATTGAGGAGCGCCGCTGCGCCGCCCATCAGCTGGTACTTTTCCGCCGCGGTAAGTTCACCGAGGAATTCCACGTCCGGCCCCAGAAGCGGGGCAACCTGGCTGTCGAAGTAGTCAACTTCCTCCTCGCCTTGGATGCGGGCGGACATCAGCAGCCTGAATCCCGCCTCCCGGGCGACCAGGATGGCCTCCCTCGGGCCCTTGTCCCGACTCATCCGCCCGAGGAACGCCGCGTAGCCGCCGCTTCCGTCGCCCACCGGAACGGCGTCCACGTCGATGCCGTGGTGGATCACCCGGGCGACGCTGATGCCTTTGGCATCGGCGGCCTGCCGATGCGAGATCGCCACCATGGACACATCGGGCCCCATCAGCCGGTAGAGATCCCCAAGGTGCGAACTGAACGGCCCGTGGTTGGTGGTGACCACGGGCAGGGCGGCCGGGCGGTAGCGGAAAAAGGGGCCAGCCACGGTGTGGTCGTGCACCAGGTCCACATCAGTCAAAGCGGCATAGGCGCGGGCCACATGGTAGAGCTCGGCACCGGCGAACCAGGTGGCGGACGTGCCGAAACTCGGCTTCGGCATGTCCGGCACGAGAGGAACGGGGCACGTGCTTCCCGCCGGGGCGGCCAGCAGCACGTCGTGACCGGCCGCAACCAGCCCGCGGGCCAGCCCGTCCACCACCACCTCGGTGCCGCCATAACGTGGTGGGGGCACCACCAACCATGGCGGGGCGATCAGTCCGATGCGCACGTCGGATCACCTCCTCACATCCGGGGGGGCCACGATATTCCGCTGTTTTAGAATCCCACCCGTGCTTGCGGGTTCCCAGTGCCTTTAGTCCCGCCTGGTCTCCCTTGAGCGGCCTTGTCCGGCTTGGTACTGTGTTGTCATCAGTCTGGGGTTGATTTATTGGAACTCGGTGAAGAAGTCCGCCGTGTGAGTCTCGTTGCCTTGGGGAGTCGCATGAGCCCGGACCGTCCGTTTTTCAACCCGCACCTATCCGCCTGCGTTCGATGGCGCCATGTGGCGTGAACCCATCCGGCGGCGAACCGAGGACCTGCTCCGCGACTTCGTGGCCCGGGCGGACGAGCTGGTGCGTGCCCAGGACCAGATGCAGGGCCTGCTGGGCGCCGTTGTTTCGCTCACCGAAGACCTCAGCCTCGAAGCCGTCCTGGACCGCGTGGTGCAGTCCGCGTGCGAACTGGTGGGAGGGCGCTATGGCGCCCTTGGCGTGCTCGACGACGACCATCAACTGGGACACTTCATCACGGTGGGAATCGACGACGACGGCATCCGGCTGATCGGCGAGCTCCCCACCGGACGCGGCGTCCTCGGGCACCTGATCAACCAGCCCGAAGCCCTGCGACTGGACGACCTGGGGGCGCACCAGATGGCCAGCGGCTTTCCGCCCAACCATCCGGATATGAAAACTTTCCTCGGCGTGCCGGTCCGTGTTCGGGGCGCGGTGTTCGGGAACCTTTACCTGACAGAGAAGCTCGACGGCGGGCCGTTCACCGCAGAGGACCAGGAGCTGGCCTCGGCGCTGGCGTCGGCCGCGGGAGTAGCCATCGAGAATGCGCGGCTGTACGAGGATACGCGGAGGCGCCAACGGTGGCTTGAAGCCGGGCTCGAGGTCAGCGACCAGCTGAGTTCGGCGCTGTTTCCCGGTGAAACGGACAACCTGGACCTCGTGGCTGAGCGGGCATTGACCGTTTCGGATTCGATCCTGGCCGTGGTGGCCTATCCCGATGCCGACGGCACCCAGCGCTGCCGGACCATGGTGGGCGTCCAGTCCCTCCCTGCCGGCCAGGAGCTGCCGGCGTCGAAGATCGTCGCCGAGGTCATTGACACCGGATTGTCGGCGCTGGTCCGGGATCCCAGCGATGTGTTCGGGCCCGGAACTGACGGGAAACTGGGTCCGCTGCTGGTGGCGGCACTGGGGCGCAAGAGCAGTGAATGCGGCCTCCTGATCCTCGCCCGGCCCGCAGGAGCGGCCCTCTACCTCCAAGCCGACATCCAGTCGAGCGCCGTCTTCGGTTCCCGGGTGGGGCTGGCCCTGGGGCTGGTCCGGGCGAGGGAGCGCAGGGAAGAGCAGCTGCTGTCCACCGACCGGGACAGGATCGCCCGGGACCTGCACGACCTTGTGATCCAGCGGCTGTTCGGGGCGGGGCTGAGCATGCAGAGCCTACGGCGGTACATCCCGGACCCTGTGGCCCAGGACCGCATCTCGGCGGTTACTGCGGAGCTGGACAGCACCATCCACGAACTCAGGGACACCATCTACTCGATGCGGACCGGCCATGGCCAGAAGGAGCCGCTCACCGGCCTCATTATGCGGACCATCCACGAGGGGATCCGGAACTCTGAATTTTCACCCAAGGTCCAGCTGACGGGACCGGTGGACGAAGCGGTGCCCGACGCCGTCGTCGAACAGCTGCTGCCGGTGCTGTCCGAGGGCTTGAGCAACGCGGTAAGGCACTCGGGTGCTGACGAAATCGACATCACCCTGACTGCCGGGACAGACGGTGTGGAGCTCAGGATTGCGGACAACGGCTGCGGGTTCGAAAACCCCCTGCGCGTCAGCGGAATTGCCAACATGAAGCACCGGGCCGTGGCCTTGGGCGGGGAATGCTCCATCAAGAGCAGCCCGGGGCGCGGCACCCGCCTGACCTGGAGCGCCCCCTCCAGATGACCGGGACTACCCCCTCCTGGTGACCCGGGACAATGCGGGCGGCGACTGGAACCTAGCTGCGCAGCTCGAAGCCCAGCTTCACCAGGATCCCGGCTACCTGCATCTTCACTGCGGCCCGGGCAAAGCGTGTTTCCTCGCTTATCTCGCGGTTAGTCAGCCCCTGCCCCATCAGGGCTAGGACCTCAAGCTCGTGCGAGCTCAGGCCGCTGCGGTCCGCCTGGACCTTGTACAAGCCCTCCATTACTCTGCGTTTGGCCCCTGGCGCCAGCAACGATTCGCCGGTGGCCACCCTACGGATTCCCTCGATGAGGGCGGTTCCGGGCAGTTGCCGGAGCACATAGCCGGCCGCCCCGGCCAATACCGCACTGCCCAGGGCATGGTCGTCATCGTAACTGCTGAGCAGCAGGCACCGGAGCGACGCGTTGTCGGAGAGGATCTCCCGGCACACCTCGATGCCGGTGCCCTCCGGCAAGTGCGCCCCGATCACCACCAGATCCGGGTTCAGCCCGGGGATCCTTTGGCTCGCCTCGGCGGCAGAACCGCTCTCGCCCACCACCACGAAGTGCGCCTCTTCCAGCAGCTCCCGGAGCCCCAGCCGGACGAGGGCATGGCTGTCGAGGATGTATACCCGCGTCCCCCCAACAACGTTGTCCCCGTGTGCTGGGTCAGTGGCCACGGTGAGCATCACCCGGTCCTGGTTCATCGGAGCGGTAACCGCCCTGCCCGTGTGCCGGTTGCCGGCGGCTCTGGAAGGCGTAATACAACAGGTACACGCCAGCCGCCAGCGGGACCAGGGCAGTGAGGTAGTCCATGGCGCCGAGGGTCACCGTGGACTGAACGGCGAACGACAGCCCCACGGCGGCAAGCACCGCAGCCGGGATCAAGGGCCATTTCATCCGTTCCGGAATGAGGGCCAGGGCGCCGAAGGTGGCGGCGAGGCCCAGGAACAGCACTGCCGCCACCGGTGTTCCGTCGAGTCCGGGCGGCAATGCCACCACCAGGGCCAGGGTGAGCAACACGCCGCAGGGAATCAGCGCCCACCAGTTGGCCTGCTCACGGAAGTACACAGCCGCGAAGCCGGCGGCGATAAAGAGGAAGAACAACGAGCCCGGCCAGTCGCCCGCTTGTCCGGGCCACAGCCCGGTGCTGGCGATGACTGCGGCCAGCCCCAAGAGGACAAACCCCGGAATGGCCGCCCACCAGTTGGCGCGGCTCCTGGAAAATACCGCTAGGAAGGCGGCGCCGGCCGTGCCAAAGGCAAACGGCCACACCAGCGCTCCGGAGTCCAGCACTCCCAGCGAGCCCAGCAGCAGCAGGGCGCCCGCCAGTAGCAGGACTGCGCCTGCAATGATGCTCGCAGTTGCTGCTTTCATGACGATGCCCCCGGGACGTGTCACGCGGTGCTCACCGCGCTCATGAATTCAGGTTAGGGCTTGGACACCAAGCGGGATTAGGGCACAAAGTCACTGAACACCGGATGGCTGAAGCCACCGGCTTTCGTCCATGTCTTTTGGCTCTATTGACATAACGCCAGACTGGACGATCCTTAATATCAATCCAGTTCGGAGGTAACGATGCCGCTTTCTGAACATGAAAGGGACATCCTCAGGCAGATCGAACAGTCGCTTCTCGAGGATGATCCGCGATTCGCCGCGCGTATGGAAGGCCGGCCCCGTTTACTGATGCGCCGTGTAGTGCTCGGGGCGTTGTGCGTGGTCTTCGGATTCCTCATGGTGATCGCAGGTGCCGTCCTGCAGCTGCTGTATCTAGGCGTCTCCGGCTTCGCGGTGATGGTGGCCGGTGGCTACTACGCCTCCCTGGGCATCGGTCCGAGCAGGCTGCCGTTCGGACGCCCGAGCCTCGGCCTGCCAGGCCAGTCGCAGCATATCTAAGGACCCCATACGCCTGCTTCGTCCGAGCCGGGTGCTCCGAGAGGCAGGACCGCTTCTTCCTAGGACTCAGAGGGCCAGCCAAAAGGGCTGCGCGCGTGCCGCAGCGCCCCTAGGGTGGAATGACGACGGCGGTGCCGGAAGACCACAGGTGCACTGCTGCCGCCAACAACCCAGAGGAGTTCCTGATGAGAGTTGCTGTTACCGGAGGAAGCGGGAAGCTGGGCAGAAGCGTGGTCCGCAGGCTCGCCGCGGACGGGCACAACGTCCTGAACCTGGACCGCTCGGGCGCGAGGGGCCGCGGCTTCACCCAAGTGGACCTGCGAGACTACGGCCAGGTGCTGGACGTCATCCTTGGCCTCGATGACCGCCACCAGGGCTTCGACGCGGTGGTGCACCTGGGTGCCATTCCGGCGCCCGGCCTGGCACCGGACGCGGCCACCTTCGAGAACAACATGCTGGCCACCTACAACGTCTTCCAGGCCGCGCGCCGTGCCGGGATCAAAAGGATTGTCTACGCCTCCAGCGAGACGGTGCTGGGACTGCCGTTCGATGTCGAGCCGCCCTACATCCCGGTGGACGAGGAATATCCGGCCCGGCCGGAGAGCACCTACTCGCTGGTCAAGCACCTGGAGGAGCAGATGGCCATCCAGCTGACCCGCTGGGACCCGGAACTGAGCATTGTGGGACTGCGGTTCTCCAATGTCATGGACCCTGAGGACTACGAGGACTTTCCGGCCTTTGACTCCGACGCCACGCTGCGGAAGTGGAACCTGTGGGGCTACATCGACGGCCGCGACGGCGCCCAGGCAGTGGCCCGGGCGCTGGAGAACGGCAAACCCGGGTTCGAGGCGTTCATCATTGCCAACGAGGACACGGTCATGAGCCGGTCCAGTGCCAGCCTGGCCGCGGAGGTCTTTCCCGGCGTCAAGGTCACCAGGGAACTCGGCGAACACGAGACCATGCTGTCCATCGACAAGGCCAAGCGTCTCCTGGGCTACGCCCCCGAGCACAGCTGGCGCAGCTACCACCCGAACCGCACCACCCCCACCGAGGACTGAGGAGCACTATGGAATACCGCACACTAGGCAACAGCGGCGCCGTCGTTTCCAACTACGCGCTGGGCACCATGACATTCGGTGCTGAAGCCATCGAGGACACCTCGTTCGCCATCCTTGATGACTACTTTGCAGCCGGCGGCAACTTCATCGACACCGCGGACGTCTACAGCCAGGGGGTCTCGGAGCAGATCATCGGCCGCTGGCTGGCGGCCCGTCCCGACGTCCGGGACCGCGCTGTTGTGGCCACCAAGGGCCGCTTCCCCATGGGCAAGGCTCCAAACGATCTCGGAACCTCGCGCCGGCACCTGACGCGTGCCCTCGACGATTCGCTGCGGCGCCTCGGCGTCGAACAGATCGACCTGTACCAGATGCACGCGTGGGATCCCATCACGCCGCTGGAGGAGACGCTGCGCTTCCTGCACGACTCCGTCAGCAGCGGCAAGATTGCCTACTACGGCTTCTCCAACTTCCTGGGCTGGCAGCTGACCAAGGCGGTGCACCTCGCCAGGGCCAACGGCTGGAGCGCACCGGTCACCCTGCAGCCGCAATACAGCCTTCTGGTCCGCGAAATTGAATCGGAGATTGTTCCCGCTACCCTCGACGCCGGCATCGGCCTGCTGCCGTGGTCGCCCCTTGGCGGCGGCTGGCTCTCCGGCAAGTACAAGCGTGACGAGGCGCCGGCCGGTGCCACCAGGCTCGGCGAGAATCCGAAACGCGGCATGGAAGCCTGGCAGGCCCGAAATGACAATCCGCGGACCTGGGAGGTTATCGGAACCGTGGAGAAGATCGCGGCGGACCACGGCGTGAGTGCCTCGCAGGTTGCGCTGGCCTGGCTGGCGGACCGCCCGGCGGTGACGTCCGTGATCCTCGGGGCCCGCACCACGGAGCAGTTGGCGGACAACCTTGCCGCGGCGGACCTGCGGCTGTCGGAGGACGAAACCCGGCGCCTGACCGAGGTAAGCCAGCCGCAGCTGGGCGTGTACCCGTACGGTCCGATGGCACAGGAGCAGCGCACCCGGAAGATCGAGGGCGGCCGCTAAGCAGCCCCGGAAGCAACAGCTAGCCAGGGCCTAAAAACGGCGAAAGGAGGGCCGACGGCGGCAGTCACCTGCCGTCGTCGACCCTCCTTTTCTTGTTCCGTTTCTTGTTCGGCGCTGTGTATTGGTCAGCGGAGCGGACGGACCTCATAGCCGTCACTCTTGGTGATCAGCTGGCGTCCGTGGTTGCCGTTGAACTTCAGCCACATGACGGACGAGTCCGTGGTGGCGTCTTCCACTTCGCCGGTGCGGACAACCCGGCCCTCGCGCCGCAGCTCCACCCAGCTGCCGATGAGCTGCTGCCAGTTCTCGGTTGCGTCGGGCATGGGGCTGGCCGCCTCTAGCGAATCAGTTCGCGGGTCATCCCGAACGGAACCTGGTCGGACAGGGCCGCGGTGTAGTGCCCGGGACCGTTCCGCGTGATGAGGATGCCGTGGCTCCCGGTGAGCATGGCCACCTCGCGGAGGTCGCGGACGGCGTCCTCGAGGCGTTCGTCCAGCAGGTGCCGGCTGGTCACTTCGATGTTGATCGGTGCAATAAGGGTGGACATTGGGCTTTCCTGTTCTGGCTGCGTCGGGGTTCCGGGGGTGGGACTGGCTCAGGGGTTGCGGACAGTGCTTGCCTGCTGGGTGCCGGCGGGCACGGCCACCGGGCGGTCCTGGGCCGGTTCCTTGGATTCTGTACCGGCCGGCGGTTTGGTCTTCAGCTTGAACCGCTTTCCGATGGCGGATCCGCCTCCGCTGCTGCGGTTCTTGTTGAAGATGTCGAAGCCGACGGCAAGGAGGAGCACGAGGCCCTTGATGAGCTGCTGGTAGTCGGTGCCAAGGCCGAGGATCGACATGCCGTTGTTGAGCACGCCCATGATCAGGCCGCCCACCATGGCTCCGGCCACGGTGCCGATGCCGCCCTGTACTGCAGCGCCGCCGATGAAGGCAGCAGCGATGGAGTCCAGCTCGAAGCCCGTGCCGCCGGCCGGCTGGGCGGAGTTCAGGCGTGCCGTGAACACGAGGCCTGCCAGCGCGGCCAGGACACCCATGTTCACGAACAGCCGGAACGTCACTGCTTTGGTCTTGATGCCTGAAAGTTCGGCGGCGTGGAGGTTGCCGCCGATCGCGTAGGTGTGGCGGCCGAAGATGCTGTTGTTCATCAGTGCCGAGTAGACGATGACCAGGACAGCCAGCACGATCAGCACGATGGGCGTTCCCCGGTAGCTGGCGAGCAGGAAGGTGATGGTGAGCATCAGGAATGCGATGAATCCGGTCTTGATGGCGAACCACGCCATGGGTTCGTTTTCGAGGTTGAACTTGCGGCGGACGCGGCGTTCCTTGATGGCCTGGAAGAGGATGGCCGCCGTGCCTCCGACGCCCAGGATGACGGTCAGCCATTCCAGGACCGAGGTGCCGCCGGAGATATCGGGGAGGAAGCCGCCGCCGAGGGCTCGCAGTTCGGCAGGGAACGGGGTGATCTGCTGGTTCTTGAGCGTGATCAGGGTCAGTCCGCGGAAAATGAGCATACCGGCGAGGGTCACGATGAACGCTGGGATGCCTACGTAGGCGATCCAGTAGCCCTGCCAGGCACCCACGAGTGCACCGACCAGCAGGCATGCCGGGATGGCAATCCACCACGCCCAGCCCCAGTGGACGATCATCACACCCGATACGGCGCCGATGAAACCGGCGATGGACCCCACGGAGAGGTCGATGTGGCCGGCAATGATGACCATGACCATGCCGATGGCCAGGATCAGGATGTAGCTGTTCTGGACCACCAGGTTGGTGACATTTTGCGGTTGCAGCAGGATGCCGTCGGTCAGGACCTGGAAGAGCAGGACGATCAGGATCAGGGCGACGAAGATGCCAACCTGGCGGAGGCGGCTTGTGAGGAAGCCAAGGGATTCTCGTAGGGCGGACATGTTCGCTATTCCTTCTCTTGGGTCATGAAGTGCATGAGGGATTCCTGGGTGGCCTCGGCGATGGGGACCTCGCCGGTGACGTGGCCTGCTGACAGGGTGTAGATCCTGTCGCAGATGCCCAGGAGCTCCGGAAGTTCGGAGGAGATCACGATCACGGCCTTTCCCTCGGCTGCGAGTTCGGCGATGATCGTGTAGATCTCGAACTTCGCCCCGACATCGATGCCGCGGGTGGGTTCATCGAGGATCAGCACGTCGGGGTCTGAGTACATCCATTTGCTCAGCACGACTTTTTGCTGGTTGCCGCCGGAGAGCTTTCCCGTGATGGCTGCCACGGAGGGCGCCTTGATGTTCATGCTCTTCCGGTAGCGGTTGGCTACGGTGGTTTCTTCGTTCTTGTCCACCCAGCCGCGCTTGGAGAGCTTGTGCAGGGCTGCCATCGAGATGTTGCGCTTGATGTCTTCGATCAGGTTCAGGCCGTAGTGCTTGCGGTCCTCGGTGGCATACGCGAGCCCGTGCCGGATGGCATCGGAGACGGTGGCGGTGTTGATTTCCTTGCCGTACTTGTACACCTTGCCGGAAACGGCGCGTCCGTAGGTCCGGCCGAAGACGCTCATGGCCAGTTCGGTCCGGCCGGCGCCCATGAGTCCGGCGAGCCCAACGACTTCACCCTTTCGCACGTTCAGGCTGGCGTTGTGGACCACCGTGCGGCTGTGATCCTGGGGATGCTGCACGGTCCAGTCTTCGATCCTGAGGACTTCCTCGCCAATGCTGGGCGTCCGGTCCGGATACAGGCTTTCCAGGTCGCGGCCCACCATGCCGCGGATAATGCGTTCCTGGGTGATCTGTCCCTGGTCAAGCCGCAGGGTCTCAATCGATTTTCCGTCGCGGATGATGGTCACGGCATCGGCGACCTTCCGGATTTCATTGAGCTTGTGGCTAATGATGATGCTGGTGACGCCTTGGCCCTTCAAATGCAGGATGAGGTCCAGCAGGTGGTCGGAGTCCTCGTCGTTGAGCGCCGCAGTCGGCTCATCCAGAATGAGCAGCTTCACTTCCTTCGACAGCGCCTTGGCGATTTCGACCAGCTGCTGCTTGCCGACGCTGATGTGCTGGATGGGGGTCACGGGGTTTTCGCTCAGCCCGACGCGCGCGAGCAGTTTGGCGGCTTCCAGGTTCGTCCTGCGCCAGTCCACCCAGCCGTTTTTGGCCAGCTCGTTGCCGAGGTAGATGTTTTCGGCAATGGAAAGGTAGGGGCTCAGCGCCAGTTCCTGGTGGATGATCACGATGCCGCGCTTTTCGCTGTCGCTGATGGTGGAAAAGTCACACGGTTCGTTCTCGAAGAGAATGTCGCCCTCGAAGGTGTTGTGCGCATACACACCGGAGAGGACTTTCATGAGGGTGGATTTTCCTGCGCCGTTTTCACCGCAGATGGCATGCACCTCGCCGCGGTTCACGTCCAGGGTGACGTCCTGGAGGGCTTTCACCCCGGGAAAGGTTTTGGTGATTCCCCGCATTTGAAGAATAGGTACGTTCATGGTGATATCCCGATGACTTGTCAGAGCCGGACTCCAGCGGATGCAGAGTCCCCGGTTGGGGTGCGGCCGGGACCCGGCCCGGCCGCACCCGGTACGGTGGCTACTTGATGTCTGCCTCCGTGTAGTAGCCGGAATCAACCAGCTCCGGCTTGTAGTTGTCCTTGGTGATAATGACGGACTGGAGCAGGAAGGCCGGGACCACCTTGACCTTGTTGTTGTAGGTCTTGGTGTCGTTGGTCTCGGGCTGCTGGCCCTTCAGGACGGCGTCAACCATTTTCACTGCCTGCTCACCGAGCTTGCGGGTGTCCTTGAAGATGGTGGAGTACTGCTCGCCGGCGATGATGGACTTGACCGAGCCCTTCTCTGCGTCCTGGCCGGTCACGATCGGAAGGTTGCCCTTGGCGTAGCCGCCGGTGCTGGTCAGTGCGGAGATGATGCCGATGGACAGGCCGTCATAGGGAGAGAGGACGCCGTCAAGCTTGGTACCGGAGCTGTAGGCCGCGGTCAGGATATCCTCCATGCGCTTCTGGGCAACGGGAGCCTGCCAGCGCAGGATGGCTGCCTGCTCGAACTTGGTCTGGCCGCTGGGGACCTTGAGGGTTCCGGCATCCAGGAACGGCTTGAGCGTGTCCATGGCGCCGGTCCAGAAGAAGTTGGCGTTGTTGTCATCCGGGCTGCCGGCGAAGAGCTCCACATTGAACGGGCCCTTGCCTTCCACCTTCTTGCCGCTGGCGTCAAGAAGACCCAGACCGGTGAGCAGAGACGTGGCCTGCTGGACGCCCACGGTGTAGTTGTCGAACGTGGTGTAGTAGTCCACGTTCGGCGTGCCGTTGATCAGGCGGTCGTAAGCGATCACCTTCACGTTCTGTTCCTTCGCCTTGGCCAGGACGTCGGTCAGCGTGGTGCCGTCAATGGCCGCAATGATCAGTGCCTTGGCGCCCTTGGTCAGCATGTTCTCGATCTGCGAGACCTGCGTGGGGATGTCGTCATTGGCGAACTGCAGGTCTGTCTTGTAGCCCAGCTTCGTGACCGAATCGGAGACGTTCTTGCCGTCCGCGATCCAGCGTTCGGAGGTCTGGGTGGGCATTGAAATGCCCACGAGTGAGCCCGCTGTGTCGGCGCTGCCCGAAGGAGTGGCCGCTCCGCCCCGGCTGCCGCACCCCGTGGCCCCCACTGTGACTGCGAGGACGACGGCGAGTGCGCCCAGGAGTTTCTTGATTCTCACGTTTATCTCCTTCCGCGGACAACTCAGTCCGCGAATTTGTACTGAGCCGGGAGGCATCTGCGCTTCCCGGCCGGGGGCCGGCCGGTGGGATCCGGTCGATTGGTGCAGATCCGGAGATCCGTCACCACAAGTACTATGTGCCAGATCCGGCCGCATGGGCAGGTTTCCGGCGGTTTGATTTCACAAGATGATGATATGTTAGCGCTAACAATGAATTGAGCATAACGGGCGTTATCCTGTGAGTCAAATCACATTTATGTCACCGGTCGTTGATCCGGCCGGCTCCCGCCGACCGGGCGTCCCGGGGCTGTAGGGTCAGATTTCAACGAAAAACCCCGTATGCGCGTAGCGGATACCGTTGATCTGAAGTTCCAGGCCGTGACTGCCGGCATGGTGCACGCGTGTGGTCATCTGCCGGAAGGCATGGCGCTTGGACACCGTTCTGGTTTCGCCGGGATGCAGGGTCAGGGCCGTTAATTTAAGGACCTTTGCCGACTGCGAGCCGTTCGCCTTCATGTAGTGCACGATGTAGTCCACTGCGAGCCTGGCCGGATCGGAACCCGTGTTTGAGATCTCGAATTCGAAGGCGAGGTCCGCCGGCAGCGCCACCACGCTCCGGTCCAGCCTCGGCGGGGTTACCGTGAGCGACGCCGGTCCGAACCCCTGCAGGGCCAGGGCGCCGGGGTGGGCCTTCTTGACCAAGGTGCGCAGTCCGTGCCGGATCACCCAGGGCGTGTTGGCGTCCGGTTCCGCGGCCCAGGCCGCAGCCGCGGCCAGCACCGCTTCGGGGGAGTGGCGTGCCAGGTCGTTGAGGTGGTTTGCCACCGAACGCCGGACATACTCGTGCGGGTCCCGGCAGAGGGCGTCAAGGATGGGAATCGTGGCCTCAGGCCGCTCCACCAGGCCGGGAATCCGGACAGCCCAGGGAAGGTAAGGCCGGGTGCCCTCGCTGGCGAGGCGGCGGACGTGCTCATCGGGGTGGTCCGTCCAGGTCAGCACGACGGCGAGTGCGCGGTCCAGGTCGGCGGCAAGCAGCCGCCGGATGGCGAACTCACCGGTCAGCCGCGGAGTCAGTTCGGCGAGAAGGTGCAGGCAGTCTTCAAAATCGGCGGACTCCTTTGAGTGAAGGGCGAGCGTCACGGCCGTTTCCGTGACGGGCCAGAGGGTCCAGCCCGTGAAGTCGGCGTCCTGGAGGGCGCGGCGGAAGACGCGCGCCGCCGTCGTATATTCCCCCTGGGGACCAGCCGTCTCGGCGATGTCCGCCAGGAGTCCCCGGCTCACATGGTCCGTGCGTCCGCGGAGGCTGAGGTGGTCCAGTGCGCCGCCGGCAGCCGTCACATTCGTCCAGGACGCGCCGGGTGACGCGTCCGCCAGCACCCGGACCAGCGAGCCGACGGCGGCCCGGTCAATCAGTTCGTTCATGGCACCCATCCAGTCAGGCTACCGCTGCAGCCACACGGACCGGATCCCAGGCAGTCAGGGCCCGGCCTGTTGGCAGCCCACCGCGAGCCAAAACGGCGGAACCGGGATAATCTCAGCGGAGAACATCGTTAGGAAATGCTGAGGCGGACGTCAAATGGCTGAAGATCGATCGCGGAAATCGCCGCACTGGTGGCGGATCTTCGACGACAAATTCGTTGTCGAAGAGCGGTTCATGAACGCGGGGTCCCGGAAGAACCTATACCTCATTGCCGTCATTCTGATGGTTCTGGGCGCCGGACTGTTCCTGCTGACCTTGACGGACGTGCTCGGAAGGGACGGCCTGATCGGATTGGATGAGCCCGCAAGGTCCTGGCTGGTCGGTCAACGGACCGAGTCGATGACCGGCGTCATGATCTTCCTCGCGATCGTGTTCGGACCCGTGGCGCTGCCGATCATCATCCTGGTGGTCACGGTGGTCTGGGGTATCGCGGCAAAGCACGCCTGGCGCCCGCTGCTGCTTGCAGGGGCCATGCTCACAGGGGTAGCCCTGGCCCAGATTATCGGGCGTTCGGTGGGCCGACAGCGGCCGCCCCTGGACCTCATGCTGTTCGGGCCGGACGTTACCTTTTCCTTCCCTTCCGGGCACGTGCTCGGCGCCTGCGATTTCCTGCTGGTCACCACATTCCTCATTTTCTCGCGACGCGAAAGCTCGTGGCCGGCAGTGGCAGGCTTCGCCGCTGCCGCCTTCGGCATTTTCCTGGCCTCCATCAGCCGGCTCTACCTTGGCTACCACTGGGTCAGCGACGCCCTGGCCTCGCTGTTCATTTCCTTCGTTGTCCTGGGGGCGGTCATCGCCGTGGACACCTGGCGCACTGCCCGCGTCCCGGGAGAACAGATCACCGGTGAACTGTCCAAGGCCGATACGGTGGAAAGCTAGCGGAAAATGGCCGGCGAACAGGACGTCCGGCGCGTCTGCCTGGCGCTGCCTGGCGTCACCGAACGGCCCAGCTGGAACCGGCCCGCGTGGTTTGCCCGGACGCTCATGGCCAGGATCTGGGAGGACGGCGTCCTTACCGTCAAGACCGGGGAGCGGGAGGCGCTCGCCGGGACGGACCCCGCCACGTACTTCTGGACCCCTCACCACGAGCGTTCACCGCAGCTTGTCCTGGTCCGGCTTGACCGGATCGATGTGCAGGAACTGGGGGAACTTCTCGAGGAGTCCTACCTGCTTGCCGGCGGCCGGAAGTAACCCCGGCTCGGTCCACTGCTTCCCCTCAGCCACGCGGGCGTGCGCGGGCCGTTTTTAACTCGGTCCGGAGCCTGGCGACGTCAGCCTCAAGTCCCAGCACTTTCGCCACGCCGGCAAGGTTGAGCCCTTCGTCCAGCAGTTCGCCGATGCGTTTCAGTACCGCGAGGTCCGAGTCGCTGTATTGGCGGGTCCCGCCGGAGGTGCGGTCGGGCGTCAGGAGGCCCTTCCGTTCGTAGAGCCTGATGTTCTGTTGGCCTGTGCCCACTAGGTGGGCCACCACCGAAATGGCATACACGCCTGTCTCCGCACCACGCGCTGTCATGGTCCTCCCAGGATTCCCGTTTTTTGCTCTTGCCACAGTTTCTCACTGGTGCTATAAAAAATCTATTCCCGCCACCATAGATAAGGACGGGCCAGCAGAGAGACGGCGGCCACAATGCCTGCCGTGCACTAAGATCAGTACACTTACTACTTCAGGGGTCGAGCACATGAGTTTCCACGCCAAAGACCTGGCTGCCAAGATCCCGCCGACCTTCACGTTGGGGATTGCGACGGCGGCCTTCCAGATCGAGGGTGCCCTTGACGAGGACGGGCGGGGACCGTCCGGCTGGGATGTGTTTGCGAAGAAGCCCGGCGCGATTGTCGACGGCCACAGCCCAGTCGTTGCCTGCGACCACTACCACCGCATGCCCGAAGACGTTGCGCTGATGAAGGAACTGGGGATCGATTCCTACCGGTTCTCACTGTCCTGGTCACGGATCCAGCCGGGCGGCAGCGGCCCGGTCAACAGGCCGGGGCTCGATTTCTACGACAGGCTGCTGGACCTGTTGCTCGAGAGCGGTATTTCGCCGATGGTGACCCTCTACCACTGGGACACGCCGCTTCCCTTGGACGAGGCCGGCGGCTGGATGAACCGGGACACGGCCTACCGGCTGGGTGAGTTTGCCGCGATTGCGGCCGCGGCCTATGGAGACAGGGTGGCCCGCTGGGTGACCGTTAACGAACCGGCCACCGTGACCACTAACGGCTACGCGCTGGGCCTTCATGCGCCGGGCGAATCGCAGCTCCTGCAGGCCCTCCCCACCGTCCATCACCAACTGCTTGCCCACGGCCTGGCCATGCAGGCGCTGCGGGCAGCGAAAGTCCCGGGCGAAATCGGCATGACTAATGTGTACTCGCCCATGGTTCCCGCCTCGAGCAATCCATTGGACAAGCTGAGCTCGGGGCTCATGGACGTCTTCCAGAACAGGCTGTTCGCGGACCCCGTCCTGCTCGGCAAGTACCCGGACGTCATCCGGGCCGCCACGTTCTTTACCCCGTTCAGCCCCTCCGGCGAAGACATGCAGCTTATCTCCCAGCCCATGGATTTCTATGGTCTGAACTACTACATGCCCACGAGTGTTGCCGGCGGGCCCGGCGAGGGTGCAGTTCCGCCAGGGATGGCGGAGGCCATGGGGGATGACCTCAGCGGAAGCGCACCTGGAGCCCCGTTCCACATCACCGCCTTCCCGGACGCCGAAACGACCGCATACGGTTGGCCCATCAAGCCCGAATACATGGCGGTGGCACTCAGCGAAATGGCCGAACGCTACCCCGATCTGCCACCGGTCTTCATTACCGAAGGCGGGGCAAGCTTTGAGGACGTTGTGATCCGGGACAAGGCCGCAGACCGGATGATCATTCCCGATGAGCGGCGGCTGCGCTACCTTGCCCAGCACATCGCCACAGCGCTCGAGGCCACGGCACCCGGAGGCGCGGCGGAGTCGATTGACCTGCGTGGCTATTACGTGTGGTCGCTGCTGGATAACTTTGAATGGTCAGCCGGCTACAAGCAGCCGTTCGGCCTCCTGCACGTTGACTTCGACACGCTGGCAAGGACGCCCAAGGCGTCCTACTACTGGCTCCAGGAAGTGCTTGCCGCGCGCAAGGACGCGGCTGCCGCTGCGGTAGACGCCCGTGCTGCGGGAGAGCCGGATCCAGTGGCCTGACGCGGTATCGGCGCCGTTGGGCGGCCAGCCGGTAGTTCAGACCAGTTTCAGGTCAGCTAGGCCCTTGGTGATCCCAGCGCCGTCGGGGGAGTAGATCCATGGGACGGAAGAGGCGCTGTGGTCCCCGTCTTCAGAGTGGCCGCCGGCCAGTACTGATTCGCCAACGGATAGCTGGCGGATGGCAATGGCGGCAACGCGGTCGCCGTTATCCCTGGCAAACCTTGAGTAGATCTGTTCGTCGTGCTGGCCGTTGTCACCGATCAGCAGCCACCGCACGTCCGGGAATTCCCGGGCGAGCCGGTCCAGGTTTCCGTTCTTGTGCTCCTGGCCGCTGCGGAACCAGCGGTCCTGGGTCAGTCCCCAGTCCGTCAGCAGCAGAGGGCCGGAAGGGTACATGTTGCGGCTGAGGAACCGCGCCAGCGTTGGTGCGGCATTCCACGGTCCGGTGGAAAGGTAGATCACCGGGGCGTCGGGGTGTTCAACCACCAGCCTGTCCATCAGCACCGGCATGCCGGGGGTGGCCATCCGCGCCCGCTCGCTCAGCACAAAGGTGTTCCAGAGGGCCAGGAAGGGCCGGGGGAGCGCCGTGACCATCACGGTGTCGTCGATGTCGGACACGATCCCGAATTTGGTGCCCGGGCCAATGACCAGGATGCTGGCCTTCACAGCCTCGGTTCCTTCGGCGCGCAGTGTTGCCGTGTGCCAGCCCGGCGAGAGTTCAACGTTCACCACCGTGTCCACCAGCCCGCCGCGGTCCGCCTTGACGCGGGTGGTCACGCCCTCGATTTCGATGTCCACATCCGTGAACTGCAGGGGCACGCTGGTGAACGCCCGCCAGCCGCGGACGTTTTGGTTGCCGTTCTTCGCGGCGTGCTCGGCGCGGCTGCCCGGTTTCACCTTGCTGGTCAGCACTACCCGGCCAAGGACCCGCACCCAGGACGTTGAGCCGTACCCCTGGTAGGCAACGGTCTGCGGAACAAAATTCCAGCGTCGGGCCAGTTGGATGCGGACGCCGTTGACCGAATCCGAGACCTTATGTGCCGCCCGGAGCGCGTGGCTTCCGGACAACGATGATTCCTGCGACGCCAATTCCATGCCTCCACTCTGCCACAAAGGGGGCCTCCGGCAACCGCCGTCGGCGACAAAGGCGCTTCACCGTAACAACCGCCGTCGGCGACAAAGGCGCTTCACCGTAACAACCCGCCGCGGTGCCGCGGGAGCTCTCCATCAAGGGGCCGGTACAGGTGAGTCAGCCCTCTCCGAGCAGCCACCGCAACGTGTCGGCGTTCCGCACGGCGTTGCCGCCGCCGTCGTTGTTGAAATAGACGAACACGTCCTTGCCCGCGCCCTGCCACTCCCTGACGCGGTCCGCCCACCACCGAAGGTCGTCATCCGAATACGAGCCCCCGTACAGGTGCTGGTGGTCCGGGCCGTGCAGGCGGACGTACACGAACGGCGCCGTAGCCCGCAGGATGCAGGGGAGGTTTGCGCCGCTCATGATGCAGTAGGCAGCCTCGTGGCGCTCCAGCAGGGCGTACACGTCAGGATGGTCCCAGCTGGGGTGCCGGAACTCCACTGCAACGCGGACCCACCACGGCAATGCCGCCAGGAAATAGCCAAGGCGGGCATCGTCCCGGCCAAAACCAGGCGGGAGCTGGACCAGCAGCACTGCGCGTTTGTCGCCCAGTTCATGCCAGCACCTGATGATCCGCTCCACCCAAACCTCGGGGCTGTACAGCTTCTTGCCATGAGTCAGGCCGCGCGGGGCCTTGACCGACATGGCAAACCCTTCGGGGAGGCGGCGGCGCCAGCTCGCGAACGAGGACTCCCGGGGCCAGCGGTAGAAACTCGCGTTGAGCTCCACGGTACTGAAGCGCGCCACATAGTGGGCCAGCCGGTCCCGTGCTGGTAACCCCGGCGGGTAGAGCACGTTCTCCCAGTGGTCATAGCTCCAGCCGGACGTGCCGATGTGGATCCCCATGCCATGGATAGTAGTCGGCCGGGGCGGCGTGTGGCACTGTAAGTCCCATGGCACGCATAGAGGACTACGCGGTGGTGGGCGACCTGCACACGGCGGCACTCATCAGCACTGAGGGTTCCATTGACTGGCTGTGCCTCCCGCGGTTCGATTCGCCGGCCTGCTTCAACGCGCTGCTGGACACACCGAAGTCGGGGCGGTGGCTGCTGGCACCTGCCGGCGGCGGAGACTGCACCCGGCGCCATTACCGCAAGGGGACGCTCATTCTGGAGACCGAATGGGAAACCGAAAGCGGAACGGTTAAGGTCATCGACTTCATGCCGCCCCGTGACGCCGTGGCGGACATTGTGCGGATCGTGGTTGGCGTCCGCGGAAGCGTCAGGATGCGCGGCGAACTGTCACTGAGGTTCGACTACGGCCACATCGTCCCCTGGGTCCGGCACGACGAGTACGGAATCCACGCCGTCGCCGGCCCCGATGCGGCCTACCTGGTCAGTGACGCACCTCTGCGCGGCGAGCGCCTGAAGACCGTCAGCGACTTCACCGTCGAGGCGGGGGAGAGAGTGCCCTTCGTGCTCACCTGGACGCCCAGCCACCTTTACCGCCCGCGGTCCATCGATCCGGAGGCCGTCCTGGCGTCCACGGAGGCTTTCTGGCTGGATTGGTCCGCGAAATGCACCATCACCGGTCCCTACCGTGAGGCCATCCAGCGCTCGCTGATCACGCTCAAGGCACTGACCTACGATCCAACGGGCGGCATCGTGGCTGCTGTGACCACGTCCCTGCCGGAGCAGCTGGGTGGTTCCCGCAACTGGGACTACCGCTATTGCTGGCTCCGGGACGCCACGCTCACGCTGCAGGCACTGCTTGCCGCCGGCTATACCGAAGAGGCAGCCTCCTGGCGCGACTGGCTACTGCGGGCAGTGGCCGGCGACCCGGCGGACCTGCAGATCATGTACGGCATCCACGGCGAGCGCAGGCTGCCGGAAATGGAGCTCCCGTGGCTGCAGGGCTACGAAAAGTCCGCTCCGGTGCGGATCGGCAACGGTGCCGCCGGCCAGCTCCAGCTGGACGTGTGGGGCGAGGTCCTGGACTGCCTGTCCCTGACCAGGCACTCCCTGCTGAAGCACAGCGACGAGGCCTGGGACGTCCAGGTTGCCCTTATGGAACACCTTGAGGGTGCCTGGCGGCGGCCCGACAACGGCCTGTGGGAGATGCGCGGCCCCCGCCGCCACTTCACCCACTCAAAGGTGATGGCATGGGTTGCGGCCGACCGGATGGTCAAAGGCGTACGGGATTTCGGTCTGGTGGGCCCGGCTGACCGCTGGGAGGAGCTCCGGGACACCATCCACGCAGATGTCATGGCCAACGGCTTCGACGCGGAGCGGAACACCTTTGTGCAGTCCTATGGGCGGCCGGAGCTGGACGCCAGCCTCCTGCTCCTGCCCCGCGTCGGCTTTCTCCCGCCGGACGACCCCAGGGTGGTGGGCACCATCGAAGCCGTGCAGCGCGAACTCACGCACGACGGTTTCCTGTTGCGCTACCGGACGGAGGAAGTCGACGACGGGCTTACCGGGGACGAAGGTGTCTTCCTCGCCTGCTCCTTCTGGTTGGTGGAAGCGCTCATTGGGGTGGGGCGGCGCCGCGAAGCCAAGGACCTGTTCGAACGGCTCCTGGCGTTGCGCAACGACGTGGGTCTCCTGAGCGAGGAATGGGGAGTCGAAAGCGGCCGCCAGCTGGGGAACACCCCGCAGGCCTTCAGCCACTTCGCGTTGATCATGAGTGCGCTGGAACTGCACGAGGACAGCGTGCACCGCAGCGACACGCCGGTACACGGGAGCTGACGGTGGAGCCGGCGGCCCGGCGGTCACATTTCGTTCAGCTGGGGGCCAGGGGCAGCTGCGTGGTTCCATAGTCACGGAACCTATTCGGAGCAGGCACGAAGGAGTGTTGACCGGTGAAATTTGCGCGTCTCGGAGATCCAGGCAGGGAGCAGCCGGCCGTTCAACCCGGCGGGCCGGGCTCGAACGGGAAATGGTATTCCCTCGCTGGCCTCACAGCGGACATCGACGGAACGTTCCTGGAAGGCGGTGGCGTTGACCGGGTCCGGGACGCGCTCGCTGCCGGGAACCTGCCCGAGATCACCGAGGCAGGCGCGCTTCGCACGGGTGCCCCGCTGGCCCGGCCCGGCGCGCTGGTGGGCATCGGCCTGAACTACGCCGGCCATGCGGCCGAGTCAGGAGCCGCCGTGCCGGAAGTGCCGGTGGTGTTCCTCAAGCCAACCAACACCGTGGCAGGCCCGTTCGACGACGCCCCCATCCCGCCGCTGTCCCACAAGTATGACTGGGAAGTCGAGCTGGCCGTCGTGATCGGGCGGCGCACCTCGTACCTGACGTCGGCGGACGAGGCCGCGGACTGCATCGCCGGTTACCTGCTGGCCAACGACCTTTCGGAGCGGGACTACCAGCTGCCCGGTGCGGCCGGCCAGTGGGTCAAGGGAAAGTCGCTCCCGGCGTCCACACCCCTTGGCCCGTGGTTCGTTCCGGCCGCCGACCTGGACGCTTCAGATCTTCGTCTGCGTACCTGGGTAAATGACGAGCTGCGCCAGGACTCGTCCACGGCGGACCTCATCTTCGACGTTCCCGCCATCGTGCACCACCTGAGCCAGTTCATGGTCCTGGAAGCCGGTGACGTCATCCTGACCGGTACGCCGGAGGGTGTGGCCCTCTCCGGGCGCTTTCCCTACCTCCAAGACGGCGATGTGCTGGAGCTGGAAGTCGAAGGACTGGGCCGTCAGCGCCAGGTTCTTCGGCAAACCGCCGCACTCTAGCCCGGAATCTGCGTCCCCTCGCCAAGGGTCCCGGCTTATGGCAGTCTGGGCCGTATCTGCAAGATTCCCAGGTGCAAGGAGCGTTCTGGAAGTCTCCGACGGCGGGATGGGAGCCCTTCAGGTTCAGCTTCCTTCCGGTTCGCGGGTGATGATCTCGGGACTTCCGTAATTCGGATAGGTAAGTATACTTACTAATACCTCATCTCGAGGTGACGAACGGAGGAGTTGCAATGGCTGGATATTTCGAGCTGGTTGATGCCCCCGATGGCGGTTACCGCGTCAGGCTAATCGACGGAAGCGGAAACCTCATGGCCATCTCAGTCACCTTTCCGACCAAGCGGGCAGCCGCCGCCGGCGTGACCAGGGCAAGGGAGATCGCGGGTACCGGATTGATCCGGGACATAAGTGCAAGCCAGGATTCTGCCCCCCTCAAGCAGCCGCCCGTGCGGCAGCACGCCACGTCGCCGAAGAACATCGGCGTTCTCGGGTCCGGCCGGCCGGCTGGGGTCATTGGGCATAAGCGGGCCCGCACTCATCTCTGATACCGAAGGCCCTGAGACCGAAGGCGGCCATGCCCAGTAACGGAACCCGCGGCAGGCGAAAACGCGGCGTCCTTTTCGACGTCGACGGAACGCTCGTGGATTCCTCGTACCTCCATACCATTGCGTGGTGGCAGGCCTTCCGGCACTTTGGGCTGGATGTGCCTATGGCCTCCATCCACCGCTCGGTGGGCATGGGCGGGGACAAGCTGGTTGACCGGCTTCTGCCGGCTGGCCGGGATAGAACCCGTGACGCTTCAATCATGGCGGCCCACGGTGCGGTGTTTTCCACCTTTTGGCCCGCACTGCGGGCGTTCGACGGGGCGCGGGATCTCCTGGCCCAGTGCTACGAAGGCGGCTTCGCGGTGGCGCTGGCATCGTCAGCCCGGGAGGAGGACCTCGCTGCGCTGCGCGCCACCCTGCACGCCGATTCGTACATCCACACCGCCACCAGCGCCAACGATGCCAAGGAGAGCAAGCCGGACCCCGACATCCTGGTGGCCGCCTTGGAGGGTGCCGGCGTGTTGGCCGAGGACGTGGTGTACGTCGGCGATGCCGTCTGGGACGTCTACGCCGCGGCCAGGCTGGGCATTCCTACCATCGGCCTGACCTGCGGTGGCACAAGCGCAGGTGAGCTGCTGGAGGCGGGTGCCGTGGAAGTTTACGAGAATCCGCGGGACCTCTTGGCGAACCTGCGCGACAGTGCGATCGGCAGGCTCGCCGCAAGGTCCTAGGCGTCGGCGATGTCGCCCTTGTTCCAGGACACTGCGACGCTGACGGAGCCGTCGTCGTCGCGTTCGACTTCGGTGATGACATCGGCCGGTCCGGCCCCCATTCCCATGAGCTTGGCCCGGTAGGACGTGACCAGTTCTTCAAGACTGGATTCGGTCCACTCGCCGGGACGCATCCGCGTGGAAATCTCCACCGGCTCTGGCTGGTAAAGCGTCATGTCGCTGCCTTTCCTCGATGCTCGGGATGATCCAACGCTATGATCCGCTGCGTCCGCAGGCAAGAGATTTGCTCAGTTTGCTTAGTTTTAGTGTTCCGCAAAATAATAAGCTTGCTGACCTTCACGTGGCCGTCAATCGGCGTTACGGTCGAAGAGGCCCGTTCGGGGATCGTCGCAACTTGACAGAAAGGCGCACCATGAAGGCACTTACCTGGCAGGGAAAACGCTCCGTCAGCGTGGAGAACGTTCCGGATCCGATAATCCAGGAGCCCACGGACGCGATCATCCGCATCACTTCCTCCGCCATCTGCGGCTCGGACCTCCATCTTTATGAGGTCCTCGGTCCTTATTTGAACAAGGGTGATGTGCTGGGACATGAGCCAATGGGCATCGTGGTGGAAGTGGGAAGCGCGGTAACCAAGCTTTCCAAGGGGGACCGCGTCGTAATTCCCTTCAACATTTCCTGCGGCGAATGCTTTATGTGCTCCCAAGGGCTGCAGTCCCAGTGCGAGACCACGCAGGTCAAGGCAAAGAACTCCGGGGCAGCGCTGTTCGGATTCTCCGAGTTGTATGGGTCTGTACCCGGCGGCCAAGCTGAGTTCCTGCGGGTTCCGTATGCGGACTATGGACCCGTCAAGGTGGGCGCGGAGCTGCCGGACGAACGCTACTTGTTTCTTTCTGACATCCTGCCCACCGCGTGGCAGGGAGTGAAATACGCTGACACTCCTGAAGGCGGCACCCTGGCAGTGTTCGGCCTCGGACCGGTGGGCCAGTTCGCCACACGCATCGGAAAACACTTCGGCCTGCGGGTGATCGGCGTTGATCCAGTGCCCGAACGCCGGGCGATGGCCGAACGCCACGGCGTCGAAACCCTCGACTACAGCAAGACCGCCGCGGACGAGATCCGCGAAACCACCGATGGCCGCGGCGCGGACTCGGTGATTGACGCCGTCGGCATGGAAGCACATGGCTCGCCGGTGGCGGCCTTCGCCCATAACGCCTTGGGCCTGCTCCCGGACAAGCTGGCGCAGAAGGCGATGGAAACCGCGGGGGTGGACCGCCTGGCCGCACTCCATACTTCCCTCGACGCGGTACGCCGCGGCGGCACAGTGTCCCTCAGCGGCGTATATGGCGGTCAGGCGAGCCCGATGCCGCTGCTGTCGATGTTCGATAAGCAGGTCCAGCTTCGGATGGGCCAGTGCAACGTCCGGAACTGGACAGATCAGCTGCTGCCCCTGGTGGAGGACGACGCCGATCCGCTGGGCGTCATGGACCTGGTGACCCACCGCGTGGGGCTGGATAAGGCCCCGGCGATGTACGAGAAATTCCAGAAGAAGGAGGACGGCTGCATCAAGGTGGTGCTGCAGCCCTAGCCGCGGCCTCAGCTGCGGGGGAACTTCCTCCAGGCCTTCCAGAATTTGGCCTCGGACTTCCCGGCAAGAACTTGCTCCCGGGCGTGGAGCCGTCCGTATGTGAAGCCGCTGTCGCCGCTGCGAAATGCCCGGCCGCCAAGTTCGGCCAGCTGGGCGCGGGCCACGACGCTGTCCTGGTGCAGTCCAAGGAGCTTCTGAATTTTGTGGGCACGCTTGGCCATCTTGGCGGCCTTCTTGCCTGCTACCGGCTGGGCAGCCTCGGCGGCGTACCGCAGCCGCTTGGCCGCCTTCCGCACCTCGTGCAGGCCCACATCGTGCGCGGAGTTCTCGTGCGCCGGGCTGCTCCCGGGGTTGCCGGCGTCGGACTTTTGCTCCACTTTTTCGACCAGGCGCTGCACTCTCGCCGCATCCTTGGAGACGAGCTTCAGCATGGTCTTGCGGGGTGTGCGAG
Organism: Arthrobacter sp. ISL-69; assembly: GCF_018613775.1. NCBI lineage: Bacteria > Bacillati > Actinomycetota > Actinomycetes > Micrococcales > Micrococcaceae > Arthrobacter > Arthrobacter sp. ISL-69. Next base: position 28,707 of record NZ_JAGGPO010000009.1, on the reverse strand, counting down.
ATGCCTTCCCAGTCAGGGGAGGGGCGGCCACGAGCTCCGCCAGTTGGGAGACCAGGCCGGCGTAACGGTCGCTGTCGAGGGCCTCCAGTGCCGCCTTTCGGCCGGCGGCGGAGGCGGCATCAAGGGTCTCGTCAATCCTCCGCGCGGCAGGTCCGAAGACCAACGCTTCAGGTTCCCCGGCCAGAAGTTCGCCAAGCCGCTCGCGCATCACTTCAGGATCCCTTGCGGCACCGAGCACCCCGGACAGCCATTTGAGTTCTGCCCGGACCGCAGTCACGGTGCCTCGGTCAAGCAGCTTCTTCCCGGTGGCCAGCAGAGAACGAAGCCGGCGGACGGACATCCGCATTTGATGGACCGAATCCGGTTCTTCCTGTCGCACCAAGGGCTCCTGATGCCTGAGCTCGGCAAGCTGCGTGGCCAAGTAGTTTCTCAGGACCTCGCCGGCTGTGGTGGGCATGCCTCACTCTACGTTGCGGGCCGGCACCGTCAGAAGGGCCGAACGTCATGCCCGGCGGCCGACCGGCCCGTGCCCTAACAGCTGGCGTTGAGCGCCTCCTCCACCATGGCAACCATGTCCTCCACAGTGCCGTCTCCGGTGACGCTGAATGGCGCCGGAGGGAAGGCGAGCGATACCGACGCCTGGCGCGTGCCGTCGGCGCTGGACATCGAAACGGTGCCGTAGCCGAGAGTGTCACCGGCGTGGCCGTAGTAGAAGTTGTTGGTGCAGGTGTCGTTCCAACGCTGGATGCCCAGGCCGTACCGGGCGTAGATCGGGCTCTGCATTTCCGTAAGCATCGCCCGGGGGATCAGCCGGCCCTGCAGCAAGGCCGCGTAGAACGTGTTCAGGTCGCCGACGGCGGACACCAGGCCACTGGCCGGCGAGCCGGTATGGAGTGCCGGATACGTCACGTCCAGGCGATCGCCGAAAACGGTGACGTAGCCGTGGACCATGGGCGCCGGGGCCGGTCCCGGTGCGGCCAGCCAGGTCGCCTCCAGTCCTAGCGGTTCCACGATGTCGGAGCGCAGGACGTCCGCGATGGACCGGCCGCGCATGCGTTCGACCACCATGCCGAGCGTGACGTAGTTCGAGTCCGAGTAATCAAACCCCTGTGCCAGCCTCGCTTCCCAACGCCATGTCGCGGCCAGGGCAAGGAGTTCCCGGTCGTTCCAGCTCCTAGCCAGCACCTCCTTTAGGCTGCCCTGCTGAAAGAGCGGGATGATGTAGTCCGGCATGCCCGACCTGTGCTGCAGGAGCCGACGGATGGTGACCGGTCCGGGCGGGTGCATGATGGTGTCAAACTCCGGCAAATGTTTGCTGACGGGGTCGTCGAGTCCCAGCTTTCCCTCTGCGGCCAGCTTGAGTACGGACACCGCCACGAAGCTCTTGGTCACGCTGGCGACGTGCAGGGAATCCGTAATCTCAACCGGCTCCTGGTTCTCCAGGCTCCTGACTCCCGAAGCCCGGGACCATTCCTCGCCACGCACTTTGGCCTGCATCAGGACGGCGGGGGCGCCGTCGTCGAGCATTCCGTTGCCAAACTCTTCCAGTGCCTCGCCCAGCCGCTCCATCGAAGAGGGCTTCTCCGGGGGATCCGGGACCGCGGTGCAGCCGCCCGTCAGGGCTGCCAGCGCGGCCGCCGCTGCGGCCGCAAGCCGGAACGGCAGGGCGCGAATCGACCTCACGGAACTCATGTTCCTCAGGGGGTTCGGACGCGTCAAGAGACGATGGGCGCCGGGCGCAGCATCCGTCGAAATCGCCGGAAGTCTACGGCGAATCCGCAGGCTTCCGGCGATCCCGGTGAATCCGGCGATCCCGGCGGACGCTCCCGGCGCCGGGCGCGGGTGCTAGGTCAGGCGGATCTGGCGGTTGACGTCCTTGTACAGCAGGTAGCGGAATTCGCCCGGGCCGCCGGCGTAGCAGGCCTGCGGGCAGAACGCGCGGAGCCACATAAAGTCGCCGGCCTCCACCTCCACCCAGTCGTTGTTGAGCAGGTACATGGCCTTGCCCTGGAGGACGTAAAGGCCATGCTCCATGACGTGGGTCTCCGGGAACGGGATCACGCCGCCCGGCTGGAAGGTCACGATGTTCACGTGCATGTCGTGGGCCAGGTCGTTGGGGTCCGCGAAGCGGGTGGTCTTCCACGCGCCGTCGGTGTCCGGCATCTCGCGCGGTTCCACTTCAGCATCACTCGTGACGAAGGACTTGGCCTCGTACCCTTCAAGCCGCTCGTAGGCCTTCCGGATCCAGTGGAATGACACGACGTCGGAGGAGACGTTTTCCAGGCCCCAGGTTGAACCTGCTGCGAGGTAGGCGTAGCCGCCCTCCTCAAGCTGGTGAAGCTCGCCGTCGAGCGTCAGATTGACCTGCCCCTTGGTGACGAAGACGACGCCTTCGACGCCAGCCTCGAATTCGGCCTTGGGCGCGCCTCCGCCAGGACCGATCTCAACGATCAGCTGCGAGAACGTGGTGGCGAACCCCGAGATCGGGCGGGCGATGATCCAGGAGCGGGTGTTCGAGAAGCCGGGCAGGTTGCTCGTCACGATGTCCGTCATGACGCCCTTGGGGATCACGGTGTAGGCCTCTTTGACGATCGCGCGCTCGGTAGTGAGGTGCGTTTGGGGCGGCAGTCCGCCTTCAGGGGAATAGTACTTGCCCATCTTTGGATCCTTACTTTGAAGTGGTCTGTGCCAGCCGTGGGTGGGCCAGTCCGGTGAGTTGGGGGACGCCGACGCCGGCAAGCGCCTGGACGTCTTCGGCACCCACGGCGCCGCACTGCACGCCGCGCAGCACAAAAGCGGCCAGCGCCCGGGCGGTGGCGGGCTCGTCCATGACACCGCCTTCGGTGCGTTCCACGTAGGTGCGCAGCCGGGCCGCCGCCGCGGGCAGCCCCTGGCGGTAGAACGCGTAGGTGGCCGCGAACCGGCTGGGCAGCTGGGCCGGGTGCAGGTCCCAGCCCTGGTAGTAGCCGCGCTCCAGGGAACGCCGCACCAGCCGCCCGTGCAGGCGCCACGCATTCTCCACGTTGTCGCCCACCGGGATGATGTTGGTGGAACCGTCCGACAGTCGGATGCCCGTTCCGGCCACTGCCAGCTGCATGACCTCCTTGGCGTAGTCAGCCACCGGGTGCTCCATGGACTGGTATTCGGCGGAGATCTGCAGGGAGGCGGAGTAGTCATAGGTGCCGTAGTGCAGGCCGCTGATCCTGCCCGGAACGGCGTGCGGAAGCTGCGCCACCGGTGAGGTACCGTCCGGGCCGAGGATGAGCTGCGGGGTCTCCACCTGCACCTCGAACCGCAGCCGGCCTGCGGGCAGCGCATGGGCTTCCTCCAGCCGTGAGACGGCGAAGTCCATGGCCTTGACCTGCGCCACGGTGGTGACCTTCGGCAGGGTGAGGATCAGGCCCTGCGGGAGTTCGCCCGCTGCGGCCAGGCCGGAAACAAACAGGTCCAGCGTACGCAGGCCGCGGGCCCGGGTGGCAGCCTCGAAGCATTTGAAGCGGATGCCGATGAACGGGGGTGCTGTGCCGGCCGCAACTGCGGCGGCCACGGCGGAAGCCGCTGCTGCAGCGGCAGCGTCCTCGGCGTCGTCGCCCCTGTCCCCGAACCCGTCCTCGAAGTCCAGGCGCAGGTCCTCGATCGGTTCGCTTTCCAGCTTCGCCTGGACGCGGGACGCCACTGCCTCGGCGAGGTCGGCGTCCTGGCCCAGCAGGTGGCCGAGACGGCCGAGGCCGCCGTGGGCGGCCGCCGTCCCCAGCGCCTGGGCGCCCCACTCAGCGGCGAACGACGGCGTGAAACGGTCCGCCGGTACATACACGGTATGTACCGGCTGGCGGGTGCCATCGTCGCCCGGGTAGTTGCGCTCCAGCAGCTGGTCGGTGGCGGCCAGCTGGGCGTCGATCTGCGCGAGATCGTTGGGGCTGAGGGAACCTGTGGGTACTGCCATGCCTCAGCCCACCAGTTCGTAGGCCGGAGTGGTGAGGAAGTCCGTGTAGTCCTCGGAAAGGCAGATGTCCGCGATCAGCCCGCTGGCGGGGAGGTAGTACTTCGCGAAGGCTTCCTCTCCCACTTCGCCGCGAAGCTTTGCGGTTTCCTCGGCGAGGATGGCGCCGACGAGTTCACGGGTGACAGTCTTCCCGGTGTCGGCCAGCACCACGCCGTTGCGGATCTGCTGCCAGACCTGCGAGCGGGAGATCTCGGCCGTGGCGGCATCCTCCATCAGGTTGTGGATGGCCACCGCGCCGTTGCCCGAAATCCACACGGCCGTATACGCGACGGCGACGTAGAGGTTCAGGCGCAGCCCGGCCTCCGTGACCGTGCCGTCAGCCGAGGCGATGTCCAGCAGCTGGTCTGCTGTGACGCTGACCTCCGGGCGCTGCTTGTCCAGCTGGTTGGGGCGCTCCCCGAGGACGGAATCGAACACTTCCTGGCATACCGGCACCAGGTCCGGGTGCGCAACCCAGGAGCCGTCAAAGCCGTCGTGGGCCTCGCGCGTCTTGTCCGCACGGACCTTCTCGAACGCCTGGGCGGTGACCTCGGGTTCGCGGCGGTTGGGGATGACGGCAGCCATGCCGCCCATGGCAAAGGCGCCGCGGTGGTGGCACGTCTTGACCAGCAGCTCGGTGTAGGCGCGCATGAAGGGTGCCGTCATGGCAACCGTGGCGCGGTCCGGCAGCACAAAGTCCGCTCCGGCATCGCGGAAGTACTTGATGATGCTGAACAGGTAGTCCCACCGTCCGGCGTTCAGACCGGCGGCGTGGTCGCGGAGCTCGTACAGGATTTCGTCCATCTCGAACGCTGCGGGGATGGTCTCGATCAGCACGGTGGCCTTGATGGTGCCCTGCGGGAGGCCCAGGAATTCCTGCGCGAAGACGAACACCTCGTTCCAGAGCCTCGCCTCAAGGTGGCTTTCCATCTTGGGCAGGTAGTAGTACGGACCGTGGCCGTTAAGGACCAGCTGCTTTGCCACGTGGAAGAAGTGCAGGCCGAAGTCCACCAGTGCGCCCACGGTGTGTTCGTCGTTGAGCAGGAGGTGGCGTTCGTCCATGTGCCAGCCTCGGGGACGGGCCACGACCACGGCGAGCGGGGCATCGGTGCGGAGCCGGTATTCCTTGCCCTCGGGGGAGGTGTAGCTCAGGGATCCGGTGGCGGCATCGCGGAGGTTAAGGATGGCGTCGATGACGTTGGCCCAGGTGGGCGTGCTGGCGTCCTCGAGGTCGGCCAGCCACACCTTGGCGCCGGAGTTGAGTGCGTTGATGGCCATCTTGGCCGGTGAGGCGGGGCCGGTCATTTCCACTCGGCGGTCCTGCAGTGCGGCAGGCGCCGGCGCAACCTTCCAGTCGCCCTCGCGGACATCCTTGGTTTCCGGCAGGAAATCAAGCTTTCCGGTCCGGGCTACCTGCTCGCGCTTGGCCACCCGGGCTTTGAGGAGTTCGGCGCGGGTGCCCGCAAACCGCTTGTGGAGCTCCTCCACAAAGGCCAGTGCCTTCGGGGTGAGGATTTCCTCTGCTCGTGCAATCGGCTGCGGGTCTGTGACTGAGAGAGCCATTGTCCGGGTCCTTTCTAGGCTTGCGAATCAGGCGTTGGCGGGTTCTGGGGCTGCGTGCGCGGCGGCTTTGGCTGCGTTGGCTGCATTTGCCACGGCAGCTGCGACGTCGGCGGCAACGTGGGGGTCGAAGACGCTGGGGATGATGTAGCTGGCGTTGAGTTCATCGTCCGCCACGCGGTTGGCAATCGCCTCCGCTGCGGCCACCAGCATGTCCGGCGTGATGTCCGAGGCCCCGGCATCCAGCAGCCCGCGGAAGAACCCCGGGAATGCCAGTACGTTGTTGATCTGGTTGGGGAAGTCGCTGCGCCCCGTAGCCACCACTGCCGCATGCTTCGACGCTACCACCGGGTCGATTTCCGGTGTGGGGTTGGCCATGGCGAATACGATGGCGTTCTCAGCCATCGCGCCCACCTGCTCCTCGCCGATCACGTGAGGGGCGCTGACGCCGATGAAGACATCCGCCCCTACGATGGCCTCGTGCAGGGTCCCGGAGAAGCCTTCTTCGTTGGTGTTGGCTGCGATCCAGCTGCGGTGTTCGTCGCTGTATTCCTGGCCGGAGTGGATGGCGCCGGAGCGGCCGGCGGCGACGATGTGCTTCGCCCCCTGGGCCTTGAGGAGCTGGATGATGGCCGAGCCTGCGGCACCGACGCCGGAGACAACGATCTTGACCTCGGAGAGCTTCTTGTCCACTACGCGCAGGGCGTTGACCAGTGCGGCCAGGGTGACGATTGCCGTGCCGTGCTGGTCGTCGTGGAAGACCGGGATGTCCAGTTCTTCGCGGAGGCGGTTTTCGATCTCGAAGCAGCGCGGCGCCGCGATGTCCTCGAGGTTGATGCCGCCGTAGACGGGGGCCATGGCCTTGGCGATCATGATGATTTCCTCGGTGTCCTGGGTGTCCAGGCAGACCGGCCAGGCGTCAACGTTGGCGAACTGCTTGAAAAGGGCGGCTTTGCCTTCCATGACGGGCAGGGCCGCGGCCGGGCCAATGTTGCCCAGGCCAAGGACGGCTGAACCGTCGGTAAGGACGGCGATCGTGTTGCGCTTGACCGTCAGGTTGCGGGCCGCTGACGGGTCCTCCGCGATGGCCAGACAGACGCGGGCGACGCCGGGGGTGTAGGCGCGGGAGAGGTCGTCGCGGTTGCGGAGGGCCACCTTCGGGACGACCTCGAGCTTGCCGCCAAGGTGCATCAGGAAGGTGCGGTCGGAGACATGCTGGACCGTGACGCCGTCGAGCGCGTTCAGGGCGTCCTTGACGCGGGCGGCGTGTTCGTCATCGGTGGTGTTGCAGGTGACGTCCACAACCAGGGTCTCGTGGTGGGACTCGGTGACGTCCAGGGCGGTGATGGCTGCGCCGGCGGCTCCGACGGCGGCGGCCAGCTCGCTCGTGGCGGTGAAGCTGGACGGTGCTTCCACGCGCAGGGTGATCGAATTTCCGGGGCTCGGGTTCGCCATTGAATGTTCCTCCTGGTCGGGCCCGGACGCGGTGCACATCAGGGCTTAGTGTTCAATCAAATGTTTTCGTATTATGGATATTATTATCTACTTTGTGGAAACACAAGCCCCGAGGGCGCATCGACGACGGCCGGAGCGTGCTGTATCTTGGGATTTCTAAGCAATTTTTTTCACGATGTGGATAAGAGTTGTCGGAACCGATACCGCAGGAGACCACGGTTATGGCTGAAAAAGCCCCGGGAGGCGTGCAGTCCGTTGAGCGCGTCTTCGAACTTTTGGAACTGATTACTGACGCCGGCGGAGACGTCACGCTCAGCGAGCTTTCTTCCTCCACCGATCTGCCGCTCCCCACCATCCACCGCCTGCTGCGCACCCTGGTCACCCTGGGCTACATCCGCCAGCTGCCGAACCGGCGTTATGCCCTCGGCCCGCGGCTCATCCGGCTTGGCGAAGGCGCCAACAAGCAGCTCGGAGCACTGGCCCGGCCGCAGCTCAAATCCCTCGTGGACCGGCTCGGGGAGACGTCCAACATGGCGGTGCTGGACTCGGACATGGTCATCTACGTGGCCCAGGTGCCGTCACTGCATTCCATGCGCATGTTCACCGAGGTGGGCCGCCGCGCGCACACCCACGCCACCGGCGTCGGCAAGGCGATCCTGGCCCAGCTGGACGACGACACCGTCCGCGGCATCATCCAGCGCAGCGGCATGCCCACGCCGACGCCTAAGAGCATCGGCGACATTGACACCCTGCTCCTGGACCTGAAGCTGATCCGTGAACGCGGCTACTCCATCGACGAGGAGGAGCAGGAGATCGGCGTCCGCTGCTTCGCAATGGCCGTCCCGAACGCCCCGACGCCTACGGCCATCTCGGTGTCCGGACCGGTGTCCCGCGTGGACCAGTCCTTCGCGGAACGTGCTGTGCCGCTGCTGCGCGAAGCAGCCCAGACGATCTCGGACGAGCTCAACCAAAGCTGACGCCGTCGTCGTGTGACCTGCCGCCGTCCAGCGCGAGCGGACACTTAGGCCCCCTCCTTTAAATGCGAACGGACACTTGCGGCCCGATTTCCTGACGGAATGGGTCCTCAAGTGTCCGTTCGCGCTTAAGTAGCGGTTGCCTAGTTCGGAGTTCGACGGCGGCGGGTACTAAACGAGCGTGCCGTCGCTGACGGTGCCGGCATCCTCGCCGGAGGGTTCGAGCGAAATCATAGGGGACTTGCGCTCCATCGCCCGGAAGACGACATAGCCAAGTGCGCATCCGAGGAACCAGCTGTAGTTTCCGATCCAGGTGGCGTTCACTGATGTGGCCCCCGTGTCGAGCAGGATCTTGGGGATCAGCACGGAGGCGATGGAGATTGCACCGCTGATGGCCACGGCCTTGACGGCGTTCGGGTTGTAGCCGTTCCGGAACCAGTAACGGCCTGTGGTCTTCAGCGTGTACATGTCATCCACCCAGACCTTCTGGCGGCTGACCACGTAGTACCCGGCGATCAGGATGCCGAACAGCGGCCCGATCAACGCGCCCAGGACGCCCAGGGTGTAGTGGATGGCGTCGTTGTTGGAGTACCAGTTCCACGGGGTCAGGATGACGGAGCCGACGGCGGCAATCATGCCGCCTGCCCGCCAGCTGATTTTCTGCGGGCTGACGTTGGAGAAATCGAAGGCCGGCGAGATGAAGTTGGCCACGATGTTGATGCCCACGGTGGCGATGACGAAGGTGAGTCCGCCCAGCAGCACGGCGAACACGGTGTCGATTTCCTGAACAGTCTTGACCGGGTCCGTGATGAGGCGGCCGAACACCGGGATGGTGGCGGACGCCGTGATCACGGTCAGGAGCGAGAAGAACAGGAAGTTCACCGGCAGGCCCAGGAAGTTGCCCTTCTTGACCGCCTTGTAGCTCTTGCCGTAGCGGGCGAAGTCACCGAAGTTGAGCATCGGCCCGGAGAAGTAGGACACCACCAGGGCGATGGCGGAGATCATCACGGGGATGGACGCGGCGAAGTCCAGGGGCTCGCCGCTGGACAGGTTCAGGCTGATGTTGCCGATGCCCGCCTTGGAGACCAGGTAGATGGCCAGAACCAGCATCACCACGTACACGGCGGGGCCGGCGAAGTCGATGAACTTGCGGATGCTTTCCATACCGTTCCAGAAGAGCGCGGCCTGGGCCACCCAGAGGATGCCGTAGCAGATCCAGCCCAGGGTGGAGAGCCCCAGGAAGCCGTTCTCTTCGACGTCGTACAGCGGCGCCATCCCTGGGAAGAATTTCAGGAAGACGATCACCAGTGCCTCGGACGCCAGAAAGGTCTGGACGCCATACCAGGCCACTGCGATCAGTCCGCGGATGATGGCCGGGATGTTGGCGCCTTTGACGCCGAACACCGCCCGGTTGATGACTGGGTACGGGACGCCGGTGAGCTGGCTGGGCTTGGCCACGAGGTTGCAGAAGAGATTGACGATCACGATGCCGACCAGCAGGGCTACGAGGACCTGCCAGCTGGCCAGGCCCAGCGCGAACAGGCTTCCTGCCGTGACGTAGCCGCCGATGCTGTGGACGTCCGACATCCAGAAGGCGAACAGGTTGTAGCTGGTCCAGCGCTGGTTCTTTAGCGGTACGAGGTCCTCGTTGCTGAGCTGCGGATCGTAGTCGGGGAGCTGGCCGGTGCCGGCGGGTGCTTCAACCCGGGCTGCGGCCACTGCGGATTCTGTCATGGATTCCTCTAAAAGATTGGGACAGCCGCCGGTCCGGCCGTTTCACACTTTCAATTAGATGGAACCAATGTTTCAACGCTGTTTCTGCTGGAACAAATCCTCTTTACTTCTGCCGTGCCGTGCCGTGCCGTGCCGTGTCGGCGTCAGCGAGCCTCGATCTCGCCCAGTGAGTCGAACAGGCCCGTGACCTCCCGCACCCGCTCGCGGCCGGCACGTCCCAGCACCAGGAGCACGCCGTTCGCCAGGACGCTGACCAGGCTCATCGCCGCAGCGTAGCTGTCAAAGGCATGGGCGCCGTCCACCGGGCACTCGAGCCAAAGGGTGGCGTCGGCAGCCAGCCGGCGTGCGCTCGGGTCCCCGATCAGAATGGTCGCGGCTCCGGTGGCCGAAGCTGCCTGGAGGACTTTGCGGAACTCAGCGGGCCGCCGTCGGAAGCCGAAAAGGACCACCGCGTCGCCGGATCTTACCCCGGCGAGCTCTTCGCCAAGGCTCTGCCCGGGCTGCGGGGCCACTGACACGCCCTTTCGGCACTGGAGCAGTTGTTGCCGTAAATGCAGCGCCACCGGATAGCTGTTGCGGAAGCCGAGCAGCAGCACGGTTCCGGCGCTGGCGAGGGTGGCGCTGGCCCCGGACAGCTTGTCCTCGTCGAAGGATTCAGCCAGGCGTCGCAGGTTTTCCTGTTCCTGCCCCAGGTGGGCGGCCAGGCCGCCGTCGAACGACTGCGGCCCCAGCGGCATTCCGCTGGAACGGATGGACCGGGTGTGTTCCTTGACCTCGTTGAAATCCTCGAAGCCGAGCCGCCGGAACAGTCGGCTCATAGTTGCCTTGGAGACGCCGCTGAGCCTCGCGAGTTCCGCGGCGTTGTAGGTAGCAAGGTCGCCGAGGCGGTCCAGGAGCGTGTCTGCCGCCTTCTGTTCCTGGGGGCTCAGCTCCGCATAGTGCCGTTGGATTCGTTCGTCGATCCTCATGAAACAACCGTCTCACGCCGGCAGCCTCCGCAGCATCCGGTGTCAGGCGTGAGGCATAAGGGTGTCACCACGGGGAGCGCGAACGGACAGTTGCGGCCCGTGGGAGAGGGGCCGCAACTGTCCGTTCGCGCTGTGTGGCGGTGCGCTGGTGGCGGATGGCTGCCGGGGGAGCGCTAGTGCTCAGACTTCGACGTCGACTCCACCGGGACTTCCTTGCCGTCGCAGTCGATCAGCTTGCCGCCTTCGTAACGGTCGCCGTCGGCCAGGCACTTGAGGTCCTCTTCGCGGACCACGCGCCCCGTGCCGGCCACAAACACGGACTGGTTCTCCGAGTTGCCGGCCTTGAGGTGGTTGAACAGCAGGTTCAGCAGGATGGCCATGATGGCGGCCGAGCTGATGCCGGAGTGGAAGATGGTGCCGAACCAGGACGGGAACTGATCGTAGAACGCCGGAGCCGCAATCGGAATCATGCCGAAACCGATGGACGCCGCCACGATGATCAGGTTCATGTTGTTCTTGTACTCCACTTTGGCAAGTGTCCGGATGCCGCTGGCGGCAACCGTTCCGAAGAGTACGACGCCGGCGCCGCCCAGGACGGGAGTCGGCACCGCAGCGACCACCCGGCCAAGAACCGGCAGGAGGCCCAGGATCACCAGGATCAGGCCGCCCGCACTGACCACGAAGCGGCTCTTGACGCCCGTGATGGCAACCAGGCCGACGTTCTGGGCGAAGGCGCTCTGGGTGAAGGAGTTGAACAGGGGCGAGATGGCGCTGGAGAGCATGTCCGCCCGCAGGCCGTCGCCGATGCGCTTGGAGTCAACCTTGGTGCCCACGATCTCGCCGACCGCAATGATGTCCGCGGAGGTCTCGGTGAGCGTCACCAGGATGACGATCAGCATGGAGATGATCGCGGCGATTTCGAAGGTGGGCGGACCGAACGCGAACGGGGTGGGGAACGCGACGATGTCTCCCTGGCCCACCTTGGAGAAGTCAGCCATTCCGAAGACGAAGGCAATCACCGTGCCGAGCACCATGGCCAGCAGGATGGAAAGCCTGGAGATCGCGGCGCTGCCCACCTTGCTGAGCAACAGGACGATCGCCATGGTTGCCGCAGCCAGGCCGATGTTGGCCACGCTGCCGTAGTTCGGCGCCTTGCTGTTGCCGCCCATGGCCCAGTTGGCCGCGACCGGCATCAGCGTCAGGCCGATGGTGGTGATTACCGTGCCCGTGACCACCGGCGGGAAGAAGCGGATGATCTTGGAAAACAGCGGCGTGACGAGCAGCCCGATCAGCGAAGCGGCGATGACGGAGCCGAAGACGGCCTGGATGCCCCCGCCGCCGTGGACGATCGCCACCATGGTGGAGACGCCGGCAAAGGAGACGCCCTGGACCAGTGGCAGCTGGGATCCGAAGAACCGGATGCCGACAGTCTGGAGGATCGTGGCCAGGCCGCCGACGAACAGGCAGGCGGCAATCAGCAGGCCGATGTCCTGCGAAGACATCCCGGCCGCTGCGCCGATGATCAGCGGCGGGGCGATGATGCCGCCGTACATGGTGAGGACGTGCTGGAAGCCGTAGGCGAAGGTGCTTCCGAGGGGAAGCCGCTGGTCCTCCGGGCGGTCGGACTGCTTGCGGCCGGTGCCGGCTACTGCAGCCGATTTCTTCTTAATGTTCATGGCAGACTTTCTTGGTGTTCATGGCAGACGTCTTTGTCTGGCTAACGGTGTCTGGCTAACAGTTTTGAATCAGTGGAGGGACTTCGGGCCCGGCTCTAACACCGGATGCCGGTGGTCGAGCCTGTCGGGACCTAAGGCCCGGTGGTTGAGCCGGATGATTCGACGGGCTCAACCACCGGGAGGGGTTTAGCAGAAGCCGGCGATGCCGGACCAGGCGATGTCCGCCGGAGCGGCGTCTTCGCGCTGGACCGTGGCCTCGATCAGGCCGTACGGGCGGTCTGCGGCAAAGAAGACCTCGTTGGGGTTGTCGAGGCCGAACGGCGAGAGGTCGACGAGGAAGTGGTGCTTGTTCGGCATCGAGAACTTGATCTCGTCGATCTCGCTGTGTGCTTCCAGGACCTTGGCGCCCATGTCGAACAGGGTCTGCTGCAGGGCGTGTGAGTACTTTTCGGTGAAGCCTTCGAGCAGGAGGCTCTTGACGTCGTCATAGCTCTTGTTGAAATCGAGGGCGCTGAAGTCGGTGTTGACATTGAACCGCCAGCGCGCGGAGACGTCCGTGGCCAGGATGCGGTCCGTGGTTTCCGGCAGGGTGGTGTATTTGTCCTTCGGGTATCCCACAAATCCGGACTGCGTGGACTTGAGGACCGTGAGGTCCTTGAGGCCCGAGATGAGGTGCGTTGCCGCTCCGTCGCGGACCAGCACGGCGGTGCGGACTTCCTGGCCGTTGCGGACAAACGAGTGGTCGTGCTCCGCACCGTGTGCCTGGATCCGGTCCCAGCTGTAGGACTCGGCTTCCCAGCGGCCGCCGGTAACCCAGTCGAAGCTGGACGTGAAGTGCTCGCCCAGCCGCAGGAGGAACGCTTCCGGTGAGCCAACGCCGTCGCGGGCAAAGGCGTAGATGGTGTTCTTCTGGGTGTCGGTGGCCACCACGTGGGCGTTGTCGCCCTCGAGGTGGGCCGCGGCGAAGTCACCGCGGAGCTGCGAGGTGACGTTCAGGTCTTCAATCTCGTGGCGGTCGGTGTCCCTGGTGATCTTGACGACCCGGACTTCGGCCTTGCCGTACTGGTTCTGGCCGAGGATGATTTTGCTGCTCATGGTCTGTTCCCAACTTCCGTGATGTGGAACCTAGGTTCCATCATTGAAATTAAGCGCGTGTTTCACACGCGTTTCTGATGGATCCGACCCAACAAAAAAGAGCCGGCATCCAATGACGCCAGCTCATTACGACCCTGCCTGCTGCTCCCAGGTTACGTGACCTACGCCACGAGTTGACTCCAAGCGTAGCCGAGCTTTGCCGTGGTGTACATCACTAATCGAAAAATCAAATTGTGACCGACTCGGCTTCGCCCGGCGCTCCGGTGATGTCCGCCCTTGGTCTTGACCCGCCCCGCGACAGGCAAACTAGAATTTCCACATAACAATAAATAGTTTCCGAATTGCGGAACTCGAGCAGGGCTAGAACGAGGAGGAACAGATGGACTCGCAGGATAAGAACAACGTCGCTGACTTTCCGGCACCCGGCCAGGAGCTGTACCTGCCGTTCGGTGCCACGGATCCCGATTTCTACATCCCGGCCGATTGCGACCGCACCGACCGCGGATTCTCCCGCTGGCTGCGGGCGCTCCCGGTTTTCGGCCGGCAGCGCCCGTAGCTCGCGACGCGCAATCCGCTAAGCGTCATGAGGAACTTTGCGCGTCGCCGGTGTCAGGACCCTGGGCGCCCCGGCCACTCCTTGCCTGCCCATGGGTCGTAGTCGGCGATGAGCTCCTCCTGCACCGGACGCTCCGCTTCGGGGACGTGCTGCAGGTTGACCCGCACCCTGTACCAGAGTGAGCTGGACCCGCGCATTCCGTCGACGAGCACATCGGCCGGATGCAGGGCTGGGACGAGGACCGCATGCCGGGTCTTCCACTCATCGAGCGCCGCTAGCGCCTCGGGCTTGGTCTTGGTGCGGGCCACTTCGATGAGCGGCATCACTGACTGCCTGCGGCCCGAGCCGTCGCCGCCGCGCGGCGCCTTCTCGGCGGGCCCGAGCTCGGCCGCCAGCGCGAGGAGACCGTCGAGTGTGCCCGCCGCGTCGTCAATGCCGGCGTGGGGATCACCCACCTTTGCGAAGCGCTCGAGCACCGTGGGCACCGTGAACTGTTCCGGCCGGATGGAGCGGACCTCATCCCAGGTGAGCGGCGTCGACACCCGGGCGTCGGGCAGGGACCGGACCGAGTACGCGGATGCCACAGTGCGGTCCTTCGCGTTCTGGTTGAAGTCGACGAACACGCTCTCGCCGCGCTCCTCCTTCCACCACCGCGCGGTGGCGAGGCCGGGAGCGCGGTTCTCCACCTCGCGGGCGAGGGTCTCCGCGGCGAGCCGCACGTCGCGGTACGACCACTGCGGCGCGATGCGCACAAAGATGTGGAGTCCGCGCGACCCGCTCGTCTTCGGCCACCCCACGAGTCCCATGTCGCCGAGCACCTCCCGTGCCACATACGCGACGTCGACGATCTGGGACCAGCCGACTCCCGGCATCGGATCGAGGTCGACCCGGAGCTCGTCTGGGTGCTCGAGGTCCTCGGCCCGCACGGGATGCGGGTTGAGGTCGAGGCAGCCAAGATTCACCACCCATGCCAGGCCCGCGGCATCCCGGATGACGGCCTCCTCGGCCGACGTCCCCGACGCGTAGTGCAGCGTCGTCGTGTCGATGAAGTCGGGGTGGTTTTCGGGCACGCGCTTCTGGAAGAACGGCTCGGCGTCGATGCCCTTCGGGAAGCGCTTGAGCACCATTGGCCGGCCGCCGGCGCCGCGCAGCGCACCATCCGCGACGGCGAGGTAGTAGCGCACCAGATCGAGCTTCGTCAGCCCGGGCTCGGGGAACACCACCTTGTCCGGACTCGAGATGCGAACCTCGGTGCCGTCAATGTTGAGGATCTCGGCCGGGGCCTTCGACGGGTTCATTCCGTCACGCTAGCAACGATCGGATGTCCCAGCTAGAGCAGCTGCTGTCCCAGCTAGAGCAGCTGCGCGGCATGCGGAAGCGGCCCGGAACGGCCTAGCCGTTCACCAGCTTCCGGGCTGCGGCCGAGTGCTCGGCGATGAGCCCGGCAACATCAAGTCCGGGAATCTGCCCGTCCACCACGCGCCACTGCCCGCCCGCCATCACGCGGTCGGCCCGGTCCGCCCCGCAGAGCAGGAGTGCGGCGAGGGGGTCGTGGCTGCCGGAGAAGCGCAGGCCGTCCAACCGGAACAGCGCCACGTCCGCCTGCATCCCCGGAGCCAACTGCCCCAGGTCGGGACGGCCCAGCACCGCCGCCGACCCGCGTGTCGCCCAGCCCAGCGCCCGTTCCACCGGGACCTGCGCCCCGTACCGCAGCCGCTGCAGGTACAGCGCCTGCCGCGCCTCGAGGATCATGTTCGAGGCATCGTTCGACGCCGAGCCGTCCACTCCCAGCCCCACGGGCACTCCCGCGTCTTCCAGCTCGAGCACGCGGGCAGCGCCCGAGGCCAGCCGCATGTTTGAGGTGGGGCAGTGCGCGACGGCGGTGCCCGCGGCCCCCAGCGCGGCGATCTCGGCGTCGCTGAAGTGGATGCCGTGGCCCAGCCAGGTCCGGCTGCCCAGCCATCCCACGCTCTCCAGGTACTCCACGGTGCGCAGGCCGAACATCTCCCGGCAAAAGTCTTCCTCATCCAGGGTTTCGGCCAGGTGCGTGTGCAGGCGGACGTCGTGCCGTTCCGCCAGGGCAGCGCTTTCGGCCATGATCTCCTTCGTCACGGAAAACGGCGAGCACGGGGCCAGTGCAATCTGGATGACGGCGCCGTCGCCCCGCTCGTGGTACTCGCGGATGAGCCGTTCGCTGTCCGCCAGTATCACTTCCGGCGCCTGGACAGTCGACTGCGGCGGCAGGCCGCCGTCGTCCTCCCCGAGTGTCATGGAACCGCGGGTGAGGGTTGCCCGCATGCCCAGCTCGCGCACTGCCCGGACCTCAATGTCGATGGCGTCTTCCATGCCGTCGGGGAAAAGGTAGTGGTGGTCCGCGGCAGTGGTGCAGCCGGAGAGCAGCAGTTCCGCGAGCGCAACGGTGGTGGCCAGCTCCAGGTCCCGCGGCTTGAGCCGCGCCCAGACCGGATACAGGTTCTGCAGCCACGGGAACAGCGGCGCGTTGGCCACCGGACCCCAGGCCCGTGTAAGCGTTTGGTAGAAGTGGTGGTGCGTGTTGATCAGGCCCGGCAGCAGGACATGGCTGCCGGCGTCGAACGTTTCCTGGCAGGGCACGGACGGTAGCTGGCCGGCGGCCAGAACCTCCGTGATCACTCCGCCACTGACCACGATGCCGCCGGAGGCGTCCAGGGCGTTGGCGGTGAAGGCTGCGAGCGGATTCCGGATCCAGAGCCGGGATTCCCTGGGGTGTGGGGGGTGCGTGGACATGAGGGCGCTCCTGTCTGAGTGTGCGGTTGAAATGCCAGCTCAGTGAAGGCCTGTCTGCTGATCCAGGCTCCCGGCGCAGGCTAAGGCGAGCGCCGGTTGGGCATCAGCGTAGGACGGCGGGATGGGGCGCGTCAACGCTCCGGACGGAGCCAACCCGATGTGACAACTTGGACATCCAAATTTCACATCACGAAATTAACTTTCCAAAAACTATGGCGCAGCTCACGTTCCGGTGCTAGTCTCGATTTTGCCAAAGGCGGGCCCCCGGGACTACGGGGAAGCTATCTACCAGGCGCAACTTAACCTTCAAAAGCACATGCTGAAGCCTGGTAACCGTCGCATCTGGCCCTTTCGTTCCACCTCGGCGTACCGGCTTCCAAGCAAAGGGAGTCGCATCATGAGTACCACCGTCACGGCCCAGGAATTCCTGGCCAAATCCATTGAGTTGGCCACGGCCAACGTCCTGAACAGCGGCGGTCCGTTTGGCGCCGTCATTGTCACGGCAGACGGAAAAACGTTCGACGGCGTCAACCGCGTCACCGCCACGAACGACCCCACAGCCCACGCCGAAGTCACCGCCATCCGCCGGGCGTGCAGCGAACTTGGCACGTTCGACCTCACCGGAGCCACCCTCTACACCAGCTGTGAGCCGTGCCCCATGTGCCTGGCTTCGGCGCTGTGGGCCCGGGTGGAGCGCGTGGTGTTCGCGGCGGACCGGCACGACGCAGCCTCCGTCGGCTTCGACGACGCCGTGTTCTACGAGTACTTCGAAAACGACCAGCGCGATGCGCTGATGCCGGTGACCAAGCTGGAGCTCGAGGACCCCCAGGCGCCTCCGGTCCTTCAACCGTTCAACACCTGGAACACGCTCGACTCCAGGATTGACTACTAGGGCCGGTGGCTGACATGACAATCCTGGACACCACCTCCGAAGTGCGGCAGCAACCTGCCGCCCCCAAGCGCCCGCGGCCGTCGAACGCATTCCTGGACCGTTTCTTCGAGATCACCAAGCGCGGCTCCACCGTGGCCCGCGAGGTCCGCGGCGGACTGGTCACCTTCTTCACCATGGCCTACATCGTCATCCTGAACCCGCTGATCCTTGGCGGCTTCAGCGCGGACAATGCCCCCACCGACGTTGCCGGGGGCTGGCTGTCCGCAGCGCAGGTCGGTGCCGTCACCGGCCTGACCGCCGGCGTGATGACCATCCTGTTCGGACTGGTCGCCAACCTCCCCTTCGGACTCGCGGCAGGCCTGGGCATCAACTCCTTCCTGGCAGTGGCAGTTATCCAGGAAGTCACCTGGGCCGAGGCCATGGGCCTGGTGGTCATCAACGGCATCCTGATTGTGCTCTTCGGCGTCACCGGCGCCCGGACAGCCATCTTCCGGGCCGTGCCCAAGGAGCTGAAGGCCGCCATCACGGTGGGCATCGGCCTGTTCATCGCCTTCATCGGGTTCGTGGATTCGGGCTTTGTCCGGGCCACGACGGCGGGCCCTCCGGTCCAGCTGGGTGACAACGGCTCCATCACCTCGGTTCCCACCCTGGTGTTCATCGTGGGGCTGCTGGTCATGGGCGTCCTCGTGGCCCGCAAGGTGCAGGGCGGCCTGCTGATCGGCATCGTGGCCACCACTGTGCTGGCCGCGGTCGTCGAAGCATTCATGAAGATCGGCCCCGGCAGCGAAAGCAACCCCGGCGGCTGGCACCTCAACACCCCTGTTCTCTCCGGCCAGCTCGTGTCCGCCCCGGACCTTGGCCTGGTGGGGCAGTTCGATCTGTTCGGTGCCTTCGGCCGGATCGGCGGACTCGCCGCCACCATGCTGGTGTTCACGCTGGTGTTCACCAACTTCTTTGATGCCATGGGCACCATGACCGGCCTGGCCAAGAGCGCCGGCGTGGCGCACAAGGACGGTACGTTCCCGCGGCTGAAGTCGGCCTTCATCGTCGAAGGCCTGGGAGCCGTCGCGGGCGGTGCCACCTCCGGTTCATCCAACACGGTGTACATCGATTCCGCCGCGGGCATCGGGGAAGGCGCCCGCACCGGACTGGCCTCCGTGGTCACGGGCGTGCTGTTCCTGGGTTCGATGTTCCTGACCCCGCTCACGTCAGTGGTGCCGCTGGAAGTGGCCGCCGCAGCCCTGGTGGTGGTTGGCGCCATGATGATGGCCCAGATCCGCGAGATCAAGTTCAGCAAGTTCTCCGTGGCGCTCCCGGCGTTCCTGACCATCGTCACCATGCCGCTGAGCTACTCCATCGCCAACGGCATCGGCGTGGGCTTCATCTCCTGGGCGGTCATCAGTGCCTGCTCCGGCAAGATCCGGAAGGTCCACCCGCTGATGTGGGTGGTCACGGCCGGCTTCCTGGTGTACTTCGCCCGCGGTCCCATCAACGCCCTGCTGGGCGCATAGGGACCCCCTTAGACCGGACCGGGGCAGGCAGATGGGGCCGGCCCCGGTCCACCAAACTGCAACATCGCTGACTGCAAGGAAATTACGGCGGGCGCCACTACTGCCGGTGCTTCCCCCGGCGCAGGATAGGAACGAGAATATGGACACCATCGCGGCACAGGAAAAGGGAGTGCGGCAATGTTGGATCTGATGCCTTCACTGAAGGAATGGCAGCCCGCCGCTACCGGCCAGCGCTGCGCCGTGGCCACCGTAGTGGGCGCCGGCGGATCCGTGCCGCGGCCGCTGGGCACGTCCATGCTCGTGTCCGAGGCGGGAGACGTCCTCGGCAGCCTGTCCGGCGGCTGCGTTGAGGGCGCCGTCGTGGAGGCGGCGCTGGCGGCACTGCACGACGGCGGCACCCGCCGCGAGTTTTTCGGCTACAGCGCCGAGGACGCGTTCGCCGTCGGGCTCACCTGCGGCGGGGAGCTGGAGATCCACATCGAGCCGCTCGGCTCGGCCCCGGGGGGCCTCAGGCTGGAGAGCCTGCAGGCGTTCACCGGCCACGGCCCCGCGAGTGCCCTGGCGCTGATCAGGAGGGTGGACGCCCACGGGGGCGGCGCCGTCGTGATCCCGGATCCGGCCACGTACCGGGTGGACTCTTCCGCCGAACTCGCGGCGCTGCTGGGCCTGGCCTCCCTAGGGGCACCGGCTGCCGGCCGGCTGATGCTGGCGGCCGCTGCCCAGCTGGAACCGCTGTTGCGCGGCGGCCGGACCGGCCTGGTCCGGCTTGCCCCGCCGGAGGGTTGCCTTCCGGCTGGCATGGCCGCTGCCATGGCCGGGGAAGTTCCCGGCGCGGGTTCCGGCACACTCGTGCCACAAGGCCACGCCACAAACACAGCCACCGGTCCGGAGCCCATCACCCTGCTCGTGGAGAGCCGGCTTCCACCGGCCCGCCTGCTGATCTTCGGCGCCAACGACTTCGGCGCGGCCCTGCTGCCCGCTGCCCAGCTGCTGGGCTACCACGTGACGCTGTGCGATGCCCGGCCTGCCTTCGCGGGCCAGTCACGGTTCGCCGGCGCGGACCAGGTGGTCACGGCCTGGCCGCACCGCTACCTCGCGGAGGAAGCCGCGGCGGGGCGGATCGACGCCCGGACCGTGGCCTGCGTCCTGACCCACGACCCGAAGTTCGACATCCCGCTGCTGCAAACGGCGCTGAGCCTGGATCTTGCTTACGTGGGCGCCATGGGATCACGGCGAAGCCACCGGCAGCGTGTCGATTCGCTGCTTGCCGCCGGGGTTCCGGCCGAGGCCCTGTCCCGGCTGCATTCGCCCATCGGCCTGGACCTGGGCGCCGTGACCCCGGCCGAGGTGGCCGTGTCCATCACCGCCGAGCTGGTGGCCAGCCGCAGCCGCTCCGC
This sequence comes from Arthrobacter sp. ISL-69, assembly GCF_018613775.1. Lineage (NCBI taxonomy): Bacteria > Bacillati > Actinomycetota > Actinomycetes > Micrococcales > Micrococcaceae > Arthrobacter > Arthrobacter sp. ISL-69. The sequence goes on along the minus strand of NZ_JAGGPO010000009.1, from coordinate 8,141 downwards.
CGGGGCATCAGTGCGGGCATCGTCGCTGAAGGACGGCACGGGCCCCATTCACAACGTCAACACCACGCAACACCAGGAGACCCCATGGACATGAACACCATCGAGGCCGTGGTCCGCACCGAGGACCCGGCCGAATGGCGCGACGGGGATGCCTGGCTCGCAGGCGGAACGGTCCTCTTCTCCTACGGGAGCCTCGCCTTCGGCAAGGAGCCGCTCCGCCGGCTGCTGGACCTCGGCGCCGCCGGCTGGCCCGCCGTCACAGTCACTGAAACGGGCATCGAGCTCGCGGCAACGTGCACTGTGGCGGAGCTCTACGCGCTGCCTTCCTCCGACGTTTTGGGGGAGCGGACAGCTGCCTGGCCCGCCCTAAGCCTCGTCCGCCCCTGTTGCGACTCCTTCGTGGCCTCCTTCAAGGTGTGGAACATGTCCACCGTGGGCGGCAACCTCTGCACGTCGCTGCCCGCCGGTCCCATGATCTCGCTGTGCGCCGCGCTCGACGGCGAGGCCACCGTGCTCGGACCGGGCGGTTCCCGCCGCACCGTGCCGGTGGCCGACTTCGTCACGGGGGACGGCAAGAACTGCCTGGCGCCCGGCGAACTCCTGCGCAGCATCCACCTTCCGGCGTCGGCCCTTGCCGCCAGGGTGGCCTTCCGCCGGCTGTCGCTCAGCAACCTGGGACGGTCCGGGGTTCTGCTGATTGGAAGGCTCGACGCCGACGGCACCCTGGTCCTCACCGTCACCGCCGCCACCAAACGCCCCGTCCAACTGCGCTTCGGTGCGCCGCACGGCGCCGCGACGTCGGCAGCTGCCCTCGTCGAAGCACTCGATGCCGCCATTCCGGCGGAGATGTACCACAACGACATCCACGGCCTGCCGGCCTGGCGGAAAGACATGACCTACCGCCTCGCGGAGGAGATCCGGGCCGAGCTGGAGGCCCCGGCCGGGATTCCGCCCGTCCGTGTCTCCGGGGATTTCTGGCCGCCGCCGCAGACCCCTCCGCAGCACTCATCGCCGCAGCACAACGCCCGGCGCACGGCTTCATCGCCGCCTTCGTCTCAGCAGGAAGGGGCCTGAGCATGGCCACCGACACCACCCGCACCATCGAAATCAACGGCGTTCCGGCCTCGGCTGAACCGCGCCCCGGCCAGTGCCTGCGCACGTTCCTTCGGGAGCAGGGAAACTTCGGCGTCAAGAAGGGCTGCGACGGCGGTGACTGCGGGGCCTGCACGGTCCATGTGGACGGCACCCCCGTGCACAGCTGCATCTACCCGGCCGTGCGGGCCGAAGGGCACGCCGTCACCACCGTCGAGGGGCTGGCCCGCACCTGCGGATCGTCCGGAGGGACTGACGCGAACGGCACCGGGACGAACGGCACCGGTAAGGACAGCGCCGGTAAGGACAGCGCCGGGACGGCAGGAGCCGCCGGCGCCGCCCTCCACCCGATGCAGCAGCAATTCCTGGACCGCCAGGGATTCCAGTGCGGATTCTGTACTGCCGGCATGGTGATGACGGCCGCCACGTTCGACGAGGAGCAGAAGGAAAACCTGCCCCGCAACCTCAAAGGCAATCTCTGCCGCTGCACTGGGTACCGGGCCATCGAGGATGCCGTCTGCGGCCATGAGGGGCACCCGGACCCCAAAGGCCCGGGTTCGGGGATCGCCGGCGAAGGCCAGCCGGAGCCCAAGCCAGGCCAGCTCGGCGACGACGTGCCCGCGCCCGCGAGCCTCGCCATTGTCACCGGCAAAGCGCGCTATACCCTGGATGTGCCCGCGGAGGAACTGCAAGGGCTGTTGCACCTGAAGCTCCTGCGCTCACCGCACGCCCACGCCCGGGTGCTCTCCATCGACTCAACCGCGGCCCTGGAAATCCCCGGCGTGGTGGCCGTCTTCACCCACGAGGACGCCCCGGAACAGCTGTTCTCCACGGCACAGCACGAGCTGTACACCGACGATCCGGACGATACGCGCGTCCTGGACGACGTGGTCCGGTTCATCGGGCAGAAGGTTGCCGCCGTCGTCGCCGATTCTGTGGCGGCGGCGGAAGCCGGCGTGCGCGCCCTCAAGGCCGACTACCAAGTGCTGGACGCCGTCTTCACGCCCGAGGAGGCAATGCGGCCGGGTGCACCGGCCGTCCACGGCGAAAAGGACGCGGGCACCGCACGCATCAGCCGGCCCGAACAGAACGTCGTAGCGGAGCTGCATTCGGAACTCGGCAGTGTGGCCACCGGGTTTGCCGAGGCCGATTTCATCCACGAACAGACGTACCGGACCCAGCGCGTGCAGCACACTGCGTTGGAAACGCACGCCTCGATCGCCTCCGTGGACCCTGACGGCAGGCTGCAGGTCCGGACCTCCAGCCAGGTGCCGTTCCTGGTCCGCCGCACCCTGTCCCGGGTCTTTGCCATGCCGGAAGAGCAGATCCGTGTGGTGGCCGGCCGGGTGGGCGGCGGCTTCGGCGGGAAACAGGAAGTGCTCACCGAGGACGTCGTCGCTCTGGCGGCGCTGAAGCTGAAGCGGCCGGTGCAGCTCGAATTCACCCGGACGGAGCAGTTCACGGCCTCCACCACCCGGCACCCGTTCACTATCCACCTCAAAGCCGGTGCCAGCAGGGACGGCCGGCTCACGGCGCTGCAGCTGGACGTGCTCACCAACACCGGCGCCTACGGCAACCATGCCCCGGGCGTGATGTTCCACGGCTGCGGCGAATCCCTGGGCGTGTACAAGTGCGCCAACAAGAAGGTGGACGCCCACGCCGTCTACACGAACACGGTTCCCTCCGGGGCGTTCCGCGGCTACGGCCTGAGCCAGATGATCTTCGCCATCGAGTCCGGCATCGACGAGCTCGCCACCGGGATCGGGATGGACCCGCTGGAGTTCCGCCGCCACAACATGGTCCTGGAGGGCGATGACATGCTCTCCACCCATTCCGAACCGGAAGAGGACGTCCACTACGGCAGCTACGGGCTGGACCAGTGCACCCGGCTGGTGCGGGACGCACTGGCCCGCGGGCTCGAACGGTACCGGGCTGCCGGGCTGGATGACCTGGGCCCGGACTGGGTCACGGGGGAGGGGACGGCGCTGTCCATGATCGACACCGTCCCGCCGCGCGGCCACTTTGCCCACTCCAAGGTCCGGCTCCTTCCGGACGGAACGTACGCGGCCGACGTCGGGACCGCCGAATTCGGCAACGGCACCACCACTGTCCACGCCCAGCTCGCGGCCACTGCCCTGTCCACGACGGCCGGGCGCGTCACCGTGCGGCAGTCGGACACGGACCTGGTGCAGCACGATACGGGCGCCTTCGGCTCGGCCGGAACGGTGGTGGCCGGCAAGGCCACGCTGGCCGCGGCCGAGGAGCTTGCGGTCCGTATCCGCGCGTTTGCCGCCGGCATCCGGCAGGTGCAGTCCTCCGGCTGCGTGCTGGAGGATGACGCCGTGGTCTGCGAGGGAACCCGGGTGCCCCTGACGGAAATCTTTGGCGCCGCCGAAGCGGCCGGCGTCGAGCTTGCCACCGAGGGGCACTGGGGCGGGACGCCCCGATCGGTCGCCTTCAACGTCCAGGGCTTCCGGGTGGCGGTCCACACCGGAACCGGGGAACTGAAGATCCTGCAGAGCGTCCAGGCCGCCGACGCCGGCGTGGTGGTCAACCCGCGGCAGTGCCGCGGCCAGATCGAAGGCGGTATCGCCCAGGCTCTCGGCGCTGCGCTGTATGAGGAAGTCAGGGTGGACGACGGCGGGAAGGTCACCACGGACATCCTGCGGCAGTACCACATCCCCACCTTCGCGGACGTGCCCCGCAGCGAGGTGTACTTCGCCGAAACCAGCGACAAGATGGGTCCGCTGGGGGCCAAGTCAATGAGCGAGAGCCCGTTCAATCCGGTGGCTCCGGCGCTGGCGAATGCCATCCGGAACGCCACGGGCGTGAGGTTCGCCGAGCTGCCCATCGCGAGGGACAAGATTTACCTGGGACTGAAGGAAGCAGGCCTGGCGTCCCGGTTGGAGGGGGCCAACGGCCTATAGTCGGATGATGGAAAAGCGCATGTTGGGCAAGACCGGACGGAACGTCTCCATTGTTGGCCTGGGGACCTGGCAGCTTGGCGCGGACTGGGGCAACGTGGACCCCGCGCAGGCACGGGACATCCTCGCCGCGTCCGTGGAAGCCGGTGTCACGTTCTTCGACACCGCTGACGTCTATGGCGACGGACGCAGCGAGCAGGCCATCGGCGCATTCCTGGCGGACAACCCCGGCCTGGACATCACCGTGGCCACCAAGATGGGCCGCCGGATGGAGCAGCAGCCGGAGAACTACAGCCTCGTCAATTTCCGCGAGTGGACGGACCGGTCCCGCCGCAACCTGGGCACGGAGCAGCTGGACCTGGTGCAGCTGCACTGCCCGCCCACCGCCGTGTACAGCAGCGCCGAAGTCTATGACGCGCTGGATACCCTCGTAGCTGAGGGTGCCATCCGGAACTACGGCGTGAGCGTGGAGCGGACCGACGAAGCCCTCGAAGCCATCCGGCACGAGGGCACGGCCACGGTGCAGATCATTCTCAACGCCTTCCGGCTCAAACCGCTGGACGTGGTGCTGCCCGCGGCCGAGGCAGCCGGCGTTGGCATCATCGCCCGGGTTCCCCTCGCGTCGGGGCTGCTGTCCGGCAAGTACACGGAGGACACGTCCTTCGCGGAGGACGACCACCGGAATTTCAACCGCGACGGCTCATCATTCGACGTCGGGGAGACCTTCTCCGGTGTGGATTTCGGGCAGGGCCTCAAAGCGGTGGCCGAGTTCGAGGAATTGGTGCCCGACGGCGTCAGCACCGCCCAGGCGGCCATCGCCTGGATCGCGGCGCAGGACGGTGTCAGCACGGTGATCCCGGGCGCGCGGAACGTGGACCAGGCCCGCTCCAACGCCGCCGCGGCGGATGTCACCGGCATCGACGCAACGTTCGACGTCGGCGTCCGCGAAATCTACGACAGCTACTTCCGCGAAGCAATCCACCCGCGCTGGTAGGCGGCGTCACCTACGCGCGAACTTGCAGATAATGACCTCAAACCGGGCATTTGACGTCGTTATCTGCAAGTTCGCGCTTCGAAGGGGACTTGCTTGAGCACATCATCCATCGACGGCTTTGTGGACCGGCTCGCGGCCGTGGCAACCGGGCCCGGGTGCACCAACTTCTTCGATCACGCCGTGCCGGCCAATGCGCAGCGCCGCCGGAACCTGGGAATCTACCTGCAGGAGATGCTGGACCGAGCCCCGAAGGTGCTGCTCGTGGGGGAGGCCCCCGGCTTCAGGGGAATGCGGATCACCGGCGTTCCCTTCACCAACCGCTCCATGTTCGAAGGACCCGCGAACAGCTTCGGGCTGTTCGGGCCGGGAAAGGGCTACGTGCTGCCGGCCGAAGCTGCGGGCGTTGCGTCCGAGCCGACCGCAACGGTGATGTGGCAGGTGCTGGCCGAGCTGGACTTCCTTCCCCTGCTGTGGAGCGCCTGCCCCTGGCACACGCATGTGCCCGGGCGGCCGTTGTCCAACCGCACGCCGACGGCCGCCGAGACAGCCCTGGGAACGCAGTTTTGGCAGGCGCTAACGGAACTGTTTCCCATCGAAACCGTGGTGGCCGTGGGCAATGTGGCCCACCGCAGCCTGCAGCGGAGCGGGCTGGACGTGCCGAAAATCAGGCACCCCGCCCATGGCGGCAGATCCTGGTTCAAGCGGAGCCTGGAGGAGCTGCTCTCAACGGGGACGCGGCAGTAGGGCGTTCTCCCAGGGGGTCCGGGCCCGGGCCGTGGCCTAGTCGAGCAGCCGCAGCTGGTCCGGCGTATCCAGGTCTTCGCCGCCGGACTGGTCGCTGCAGTCCACCAAGTCGATGAGTTCCGGGCAGGCCCGCAGGAAGAGCCGGGCACCGGCGTCGCCCGTTGCTGATTCTGCCGCTTCGGCACGCAGGGTGACGTCCAGCAGCAGCGGATGGCCGCGCCGGAGGGTGCCTCCCGGCCCGCGGTACGCGGCGGCGGTCACCCGGCCGGGCCGGTGCGCTGCCAGCACGCGGGCCACGGTTTCCGGTGTCAGGCCAGGCTGGTCCACGAGTGCCATCAGCACATGGTCCTCACCTGCGGCCGCAGCAATTCCCCGCCGGAACGAACTGCCCATTCCCGACTGCCAATCCGGGTTTTCGACGACGGTGTACTTGGCCAGGTCCGTGGTATCGCGGACCTTCGCCGCGCCGGAGCCGAGGACGATGACGACCTCGCGGCAGCCGCCGTCGAGCAGCGCGCCGGCCAGCACTTCCACCAGGGTCCGGCCGCGGAACGGCAACAGCGCCTTGGGTCCACGCCCAAGCCGGGCGCCCGCCCCGGCGGCAAGCAGCACCGCCGTCGTGCGCGGTTCAGTCGAGTCAGCCATCGCCCCAGCCTATCCACCCGAAGGACGGCTGACGGCGGTGCCCCCAAGGGGACACCGCCGTCAGCTGTCGCACAAATTGGCCTGTCAGGCGTCGCCGCCTGCTCCGCCGGTGGTGCCGGCGTTGACGTCCAGAAGCTTGTAGCGGTCCATGGCGTACGACGGCGCGCCCTCCTCCACGTCGCCCCTCGCCGCGAGCAGCTGCAACGTCTTCACCACGATGGAGTGGGTGTCGTTCTTGAAGAAGCGGCGTGCCGCGGCCCGGGTGTCGGAGAAACCGAAGCCGTCCGCGCCGAGGGAGGCGAACTGGTGGGGGAGGAACTGGCGGATCTGGTCCGGGACGGCCTTCATGTAGTCCGAGACCGCCACGACGGGACCCTGCGCATCGGCCATCTGCTGGGCCACAAACGGGATCCGGGCAGGTTCGCCGGGGTTCAGGAATGCTTCCTCCTCGGCGGCGAGACCGTCGCGGCGCAGTTCGTTCCAGGACGTGACGGACCAGACGTCCGCGGAGACGCCCCAGTCCTCGGCCAGGATCCGCTGGGCTTCGAGCGCCCACGGCACCGAAACACCCGATGCAAGAATCTGGCTCTTGGGACCTTCTGCGCCCGACGCCGACACCCGGTAGATGCCTTTCAGCACACCGTTGACATCGAGGTTCTCGGGCTCGTTCGGCTGGGTGATGGGTTCGTTGTAGACGGTGATGTAGTACATCAGGTTTTTATCGGATGCAGCTCCGGTTCCTTCGCCGCTTGCGGCGGCCTCCGGGCCGTACATGCGCTCGATGCCGTCGCGCATGATGTGGCCCATTTCGTAGCCGTAGGCGGGGTCGTAGGTGACCACTGCCGGGTTGGTGGCGGCGAGGATGGGGGAGTGGCCGTCGGCGTGCTGGAGTCCTTCGCCGGTGAGGGTGGTCCGGCCTGCGGTGGCGCCGATGATGAAGCCGCGGGTCATCTGGTCCGCTGCGGCCCAGAAGGCGTCGCCGGTGCGCTGGAAGCCGAACATGGAGTAGAACACGTAGACCGGGATCAGCGGTACGCCGTGGGTGGCGTAGGCGGTGCCGGCGGCGGTGAAGGCTGCGACGGCGCCGGCTTCGTTGATGCCGGGGTGGATCAGCTGGCCCTGGGCGGATTCCTTGTAGGCCAGGACCAGGTCCCGGTCCACGGAGAGGTAGTTCTGTCCGCCCGGGTTGTAGATCTTCGCGGTTGGGAAGAACGCGTCCATGCCGAACGTGCGGGATTCGTCCGGCACGATGGGTACGATCCGGTGCCCGAACTTCTTATCGCGGAGGAGGTCCTTGAGCAGGCGGACAAATGCCATGGTGGTGGCGGCCTGCTGCTTGCCGGTGCCGCGCTTGGCGACGTCAAACGTCTTGGCTTCGGGCAGTTCAATGGCCGCGTGGTTGGGACGGCGCTCAGGCGCGTAGCCTCCCAGCGCCGCGCGCCGCTCAAGGAGATAGGCGATCTCAGGTGCGTCCGTGCCGGGGTGGAAGTACGGAGGGCTGTAAGGGTCCTCCTCCAGCCGGGCGTCGGAGATCGGAATCCTTAAGTAATCCCGGAATTCCTTGAGGTCGTCGAGGGTGAGTTTTTTCATCTGGTGGGTGGCGTTGCGGCCTTCGAAGTGCGGTCCGAGTCCGTAGCCCTTGACCGTTTTGGCCAGGATCACGGTGGGTTTGCCCTTGAATTCGGTTGCTGCCTTGTACGCGGCGTAGACCTTGCGGTAGTCGTGGCCGCCGCGCTTGAGGT